>DALYIB010000038.1:1848-16210 GCA_031970595.1 Pseudobdellovibrio sp. | reverse complement strand
ATCGCGCATTGAATCTTTACGTGGCATTAAATTACCATTGGCCAAAGACTATCAGATTCTGTTCTTGGGAAGCTGCGTTCCGTATGCCTATTACACAGATATGTTTTTTCAGAAAAAAGCGTCTACAAATGACCCGGCTGGAACAAAAAACCTAGATATTTTAGCTTATGGTAACGAAAGCGTTTTTGCCAATGTCGACGATATTCGCCTGACAGAGGCCCTTTTAAAATACATGGAAAAAGACAAACGAACTTCCTACCAAGACATCATCACGAATGATGCGCTGTATTTTCTGTCGGTCAATGGTGACGAAGACAACCCAATCCAATAGCGTTTAATTATGAAAAAAATTATTTTACTTTCCACCATTCTAGCTTTGAATTTCCTTAACTCGGCTGTTGCTTGGGCAGCGGCTCCGGCTGAGTTAAAATACACACCCGAAAGAATTTTGGAATTTGTACTGGCTCAAAAAAATAAGCCCCTCAATCCGCAAATAGCTATTCCAAAGATATATGTCGCCAGCAAAACCAGCTTGAAACAGTTCCAAGACGCCATTGAAAAACAATGGGGCTTTAGACCCGATTTGATCACCAATGCGTTTGTAGTTGAAAAAAATGAAATCTATTTACTGGATGATGCTGAATATTATCAAAAAGCCGGCCGGTGCATGGATGATTCATTAGCCCATGAGTTTGTTCATTATGTTCAAACCAAGTACCAAAATTACGATTTAAATGATGAATCACTGGAATGGGAAGCTGTGGATATTCAAACGCGCTTTCGTGAAGCTTTCTGTCCTGTAAAATGATACAACTGATCTCTTATATTGTTCCTAGCTTGTCTAACTCCGTTCTCTAAAGACTCAATTTTATTTAGGATTTCGAAACTTCGAACGGTAATCTGGAATTATTTAAAAAATAATTCCAGATTCAACAACCGAAACGAGAAATAACTTGATATTACAAGAACTTACAGAGGGCGTTAGGGACTTTAGGAACAATATAAGAGATCAGTTTATAAAATGATTTTGTAAAAACAAAAATGACTTTCAAAAACAAAAAAGGCTTCACTCGGGAAGCCTTTTTTGTTTCGTTTTGTATCCGAATAATTATTTAGAAATTATTAATTTTTTCGACTAATTCTGGATAATCAATGAATGGATTTCTGTTACCTTGAAGCTTTTGGATCGCGTCGTTTCTGGACATTTCTTGCTCGTCGACAGGAACTTCACGGTGCCATTTTCTAAGAATTTCTTCTTCGGCAGCATCAATTGGCAAATCATAACGAACAGAAAAATAAAATAAAGCACGCGCCACACGACCTTTGTGATTTTGAGGCGGTTCAAAAACAGCGCGTGTTGTCCCAGCGCCTTGACCGTATCTAGAAACCGAACATTTTGTTTTATTTGAATCACGAACAACTTCACCGAAAATAGTGTTTCCACGAAGTGAATTTAATTGTGAATCCGTTGGAAACAAATGGTGTAAATCTGATTTTTGCATCTCTTTAGAGTATTTTCCAGTGAATCGAGATTGTGGCCAAGTGTGCTCAACATTGATGACAGTGCCATCTGGAACTTGACCTGGAGCGGGAGTGTTTAAACCGCTTTTAAAATCTGCCGTCGTGTAAATACGATCACAATACATTTCCTGGATTCCATAAGACGCGCCATTTTGAATTAAATAAAAACGACCAAATAAAAATTGGCGTGCACGATCATAACCGTAGGCCGTTTGCATCACGCAACCTGCTGTCGAGTCACAACTAGGAACCAATTGATCAAACTCAAATTTGGAATTTTGAACATGTCCTGATTTTAAAATTGTTTTTAATAGGTTAGCTAATTCTTCGCCTTTAAGTTGATCTTTTTGTGTTGAAAATTCAGCGCCGTAATAAGGAAGAGTTTGTGTTTGCGCAGATAAGATTTGAGAGAGAAAAACAAATACCAGCAAAGATATTTTTGCGCGACTGTTAAAGTGAAATGACTTGCGAACAGTTTGTAAAATTTTCATAGCGCCCCTCTGCTATTAAAACCAGTTGTGAAAATAACTTAGCTGATTCCAAATCACAGAGTCAATATTTTTTAAAAAAACAAAAGGCTATTTAAATGATCCAGGGTTTCCCGCCTGATCCTGTGCCAAATATTTATCGGCAAAGTAATGGGCTATGTAAATAATCGGCGTTGATGCCACCGCAATAATAAATTTATAAGAATAATTAGTCACAGCGACATTCAAAAAATCTGCCGTTTGAACTTTGCCAGGCAACCAAAAAGCAATTCCAATAATCACAAAGCTGTCTACTAGTTGCGATACGGCTGTCGAACCCGAAGCTCGCAACCAGAGATATTTACCTTTGGTTAAGTTCCTGAAAAACAAAAAAACCATCACATCTATGAGCTGACTGGCCATAAATGCAAATATACTTCCCACAATAATCCACAAGGACTGACCAAAGACGGCTGTAAATTGTTCATCATTCACCGGCGAAAACGAAGCCGAGGGAACCTGAATGGCCATAAATAAAATAGCAAAGGCATAGACAATTAAACCTACAGTGACAAAGGTGATTTTCTTCACGCCTTCGCGGCCAAAATATTCATTGATTAAATCGGTCGCCACCAGAACCACTGGCCAAGGCAAAACACCGATACTCATCGCAAAGGGTCCTAATTGAATCAGTTTACTACCAATTAATTCGCCCAAAATAGCGTTTGTAATAAAAAAACCAGATAACAACATGAAAAGCTTATTTTTGCGTGTCATAAGAATAGTTCAGCCGAGAAAAAAAGAATTGTCACCTAGAACTTGGATTTGGCCTGTCAGGGAACAAAAGACTTGATTTGATTTTGCAGTTGAATCATCGATTCCATGATCGATTGCAGTTCAGTCGGTTGTTGGTAAACATTCTCATCCACCGCCGTGTAACGAATCATGTGGCAACGCCTGAATAATGTCGGGCCACCTACATGCCACTGAGTCAACCCCTGCAAACTGCTGAAAGGAGCTCGAAATAAGACTTGAAGGGATTTTTCCGAATTAGGATTTTTCAATAACTCCGGCCAACTATTTCGAACTGAATCCTGATCGCTGACCAAAACCCATTTTTTACCTAGATGATCAAACGAGGAGTGATTTTTGGGAAATGAAAAAACATAGTGGTACTTGCGAGCCGATTCAGGACATAAAAGAAATGGGTTCGGTTTTTCGATTTCCATCCACAGCAAAGGGTAACTTCCACCTATTCCAATACTGGATCGATTGGAAATTCGCATAAGATGAAAAGTATGTCCTTGAAACTGAATCTGCACACTGCCGAAAAAACTGACCTTGGAACCAAAGTGTTGAATGATCTTTTGGCTTTTGCGCGACAAAAAAAAGCGAAATAAAGGGAAAAATCCTACGATCAATAAAATTAAAATAATTGGATAAATCCACAACCAATGCATTCAACTATTATAATCCGCATGATTCAGTCAAAGACAACTGGTTTTTAGCCTTAGGTGTTTTAAAATAAGACATATTCTGGCTTTAGGCTCGACAATTTTTTGTCGATAGCACCAAAGTGAAAACCATATCTATTTTTTATTTGATTAGTTTTTTGATGATCTCGATGTTTTTCAGCTGCGAAAGAAAATTCGAAGGCAATTCGTCGATTTCATTTCAATTACCTCAATTTCCCAAAGTCAATTCCATGACTTGTACGACTTGCTTAAAAGCGATTGTCATTAAAATTGAAGGCCCTGGTTTTGATAAAATTGTATTTAAGAAAATTGATTCTGATTTGAAATCCAGTGGCAGCGAAATCACAGGTGATTTAATGTTTGATGTTCCTACAGGTACTGCGCGTAAATTTAAATTGCTGGCCGTGTATATTTTGAATGGTCAGCATATCCTTACGTATGGCGAGAAAATGCTTGATATTCCCGACACAACTCCAAAGACTGTTCAGATTGATCTATTGAATCAAGGTGTCTTGCACGGTGGTTCGATTGTCGGTCGCTACCTCAGTGGCATTAGTAACGGTGTCGAGTACGGACCGACAGGGCTGGTCGACATTCACCTTCCGTATAATAACGATCCAGATTTGAATTTACCCATTTTACAATCACAAATCATTAATGGTTGGTTTGATTTTTTTGCCTCGGAAACCTTGGGTGTGACCTACACAGTTCGCGATCAAAATTTGACTTTATTTGAAAATGCCTCTTTGAATTCACTGACACCTTCCAGTGGGGACAATACGCATGCTCGTGTCAAACGTCCAACCACTTATTACAGAATGCAAAGCGGAACTTGGACGCAGGAAAATGAAAAACATGATATTTTGTATGGCTTTTTTGGTCCAGCTCCCACAATTAGTAGTAAGGTTGTCTGCTTGGAATTCGCTTCCACGCTGCAGTTACTTACAAATATGTCGACCAATGGTACCAGCGCAGATATGACCTATTCACATAACAATCCCGCGGCCAATATTTATGGTGTTGGCGGTACTAACTGGAATAGTCACGCTAGCTGCAATGCCAGCAATACAGCCGACAGCAGATACGAGTCAGGTCGAATTAATATCAATTTCAGTCAATTCGATGGCCAAGGAAACGACACTGCAAAAGGTTTTGGATCCGCTTTCAGTTATAAATATCAAACCAATGTCAAAAAGCTGAGCTTTACTGGCAATACGGCGTCCTTACGTCCCTTGCCAGGATTGTTTAATGAACTAGATCCGACCAATGCGATTTTTGATGATGTGAAGTTATTTACAAAAGCCAACGCGGCCCAAGGTGATTACGATGAAGCCCGTTGCAGCAACGAATGGCTCACCGCGAATGGCTTTACCGAACTGGCATCAACAACATCCGTCGTCACTAGTACTGATATTTCAGTGACGATTCCTACGAACTCAGTTTCGGCCACAGACGGAGCTATTTTCTGTCCAACTAAATCCAGCCAACTCAAAGACTTGGGTGCATTCTATGTCGGATCTTTGTCTTATGGCTATATCAGTATTTCTGCGCCCTCACCTTTTTCGGGCCCGAGTTCTCAGGATATAACTTTGACTAATGCGGGACAACTTCCAACTAATTTCACAGTCAGTATTTCATCTGCTTCTCAGTTCAGATATCTGGGAGGCGTTTATCCAGGAACAACAGGAACTTGCGGTACCAGTTTGAATCCAGGCTCAAGTTGTACCGTAAAAATTGAATACATCGGTGGAAGTAACGAAAATGCATCTTTGAATGTTCAATTTAGTGGTCAAACAAATAGTCAAACTTTATCAGGAGCACCTTAATTCGTGTTTCAAAACAAAACATTTCTGAATTATTTCTAAGAAAGTTTCACTCTTTTTCAAATTTTGACGATAAGTCATGTATTCTATTTAAAGGTCTGTCAAGGTCGTCAGACTATGGGGGAATCAAGCCACGATTGGCTTAGAATTAAATGGCTTTTTTAAAAAGCATTGTGGTCCTTATTTTTGCAACAACTTTGATGTTGTCGTTTCAAAACTGTGGTCAAAAATTTAATTCCATCAGCTCTTTAGATCCCGCTTCTACACAAACTATTTCTTGCGCACAATCAGGCAGTTTAAGCTGCGCATCACAGTCTGTTTCAATGAATGTGAACAACCAAAGCAACGTCGAAATTCAATCACAGATCGCTTATCCATTTATCGTCAACGTGGCTAAAAATGAATCTCTGGTACCACAATCTTCGTATATTAAGGCCATCAGTGGATCTTGTCCTGCGAACACATCCTGGGCGCCTCTGCAAAAATCCATTTCACCTTGGACCTACACAGAAAATTCAACAACTAAAAATATCTCGGCGGGTTTGAATAATATTACTTTCAGCACCACGCAAACAAATGAAATGGCTGGATGTTTATGGCAAGCCTGCATTCAAACTCAAAATCGCGAAAAAAGTTGTATTACGATGACCTTCAAAGCCACTTCATCGGGTGTCGGTGGCAATCCGACGCCCACAACTTGTAACGCGAATACGCGTCCGCAAAATCAAACAGTGAGTCGTACCTGTTCAAACAATGCCAGCCTGAGCTATACCGAAACAACAACTTACACTTGCAATACATCCACATTGTTGTGGGTGGGACAAACTACGAATAACGCCAGCACCCAATGCCAATCCTCATCACAAACTTGTTCTGGCAGCGCACCGGCTCCGACTTATACAACACTGACATGTGCTTCAAAATTCGGATCGACATACACAGGAAACTATACGCAAACGACGACGAAAGCGTGTAATCCTACGAATTTAACTTGGTCAGTCGAAACAACAACTGATAACTCGGCAACAGCGTGTACGAATCGAACTTGCGCTTTGCCGGCTCCATCTGGATCCTCTGCGAGTTACTCGTGCTCGACTTTAGGTGAAGGCTTTACAGGAAACTATACAGATACAAAAAGTTACACTTGCGACACTTCTAGTCTGCAGTGGAAAGAAACGATCACTTCTACGAAAGATCAATGCCAAAATAGCTATACAAAACTGTCGCAATTACAAAACGTCAATGGTGTGGTCGAAGTTCCTGCTGGGGTGACGGCCTATATTGACAAAAGCATTAACATCCAACAGTTGAAAATCAATGGCACTTTAAAATGTTTACTCCCTTCGCAACTGGAAATCTTAGCTGAAACAATTTTTGTGAATGGCGTGTTCGAATGCGGTACTGCCGCGGCTCCTTATCAGGGACAATTGACATTATCCTTAAAGCGAAATGCGCAAATCATTCCACGCACAGGGCGAGAACTGAATGGATCTGCTTATAACGATACGGCCAAGGCCGCACTGAATGCGAACAACAATGCTGCTTTAAATTTTCGTGCTATTTTAGTAACAGGTCAGATCAAATTATTTGGTATCGTTAAAAACAAAATGACTCGTTTAAATCAGACGGCTCAGGCTGGTCAGTCCTCGATCGTTGTTGAAAATGCACAAACATGGAAAGTCGGCGATCAAATTGCCATTGCTGCGACAGGGTTTAATCCTTCGGAAAGTGAATCCGCAACCATTACAAATATCAGTGGCAACACTCTGACGTTGAATAAATCGTTATCCTATATGCACTGGGGTGCGGCTCCAGAATCTTTTTCTCATAGCAGTGGGCAAACTTTTAGTCTGGATCAACGTGCAGAAGTCATTAATTTAACCCGCAATATTAAAATTGAAGCTTACGATCGTTTGTCGGATGGAACGGAAGCCAATCAGTTAAATCCAGACCAAGAAACTTCGGAACCCGGTGGACATGTCATGGTTCACCAAAGCGGATTTGCACAAATAAGTTCTGTTGAGTTTTACAAAATGGGCCAAGCCGGTATCATGGCCCGATACCCTTTTCACTGGCATCGATCTGGTAACGTCAACGGACAATATATTGTAAACTCAAGTATTCATAGAAGCTTCCAGCGGTGTATTACTGTGCATGCAACAAATAACTCAGTCGTAGAAAACAATGTCTGCTATGATTTCCGCGGACACGGCTATTTTCTTGAAGACGGTAACGAGACAGGAAACATCATTAGAAACAATATCGGTATGTGGGCTCGACTTCCTCATGCCAGCAAAATATTATTAGCCTCTGATGACCGCGCTCAAACCACAGATATGCGCTTTCCTGCCACAGCGGTTTTTTGGATCAGTCATCCTCAAAATACCGTCACTGGAAATATTGCTGCGGGTTCCATGGGAACAGGCTTTTGGAATGCTTTTGAAACAAATTCAGTCAAACTCAGCACGACGGCTTTTGGTAATAACACCGCTCACACGACACTGGTCGGCCACACTTGGGATGGGGCTCCCGGATCCGTGTCAGCTAATAATCCCAATAACTATGCCGATCGTAAATTAGAAAATGCGCACTACAGCCCACCAGCGGCTTCGGTCTTTGATAAAGTGATTGCTTACAAAAACAGTCAAGCCGGAGTTTATTTCCGTGGCGGTTCTGCGATTTTTACCAACGCCCTTTTAGCAGATAATATGTGGTCGTTGTTTTTAGCTTATAATCAAATTTTCAGAAACACGGTGATCGTCGGTCAATCCCAGTATGTTGCGCCCAATAAACCAAAACACTGGGGCGTCATTTTATATGATGGACCTTTTGAAATGGAAAATGTGGATTTTTATAACTTTAATAACCAGCCGACGTCAGCCAGCTTGTCAGATCATCTGGATTACGTTCCGTTTTATGTCATTGGTGGTAGCGAGAAATTCGTCAATACCACACGTAATTTACGATTCATCCCTCAGGTGAATTTTAAGTTTTTATTAGAACCTAAAAATGATCCATGGAAAGACAAAATAGTCACTCAAGCCATTCGTGACCAGGACGGTTCCTTAACAGGTCTTGTGGGTGGTTTAATCGTACCACGCAATGACATCAGTAGCGATAACACTTGCCAAATCAAAAATGAATTTATTGGCGCCAAGCTTTGTCCAGCAGCGACACAAGTCGGAATTTTCATGTTGGCTTCAGGTCAATATGGCGGAGCTCAGGGAGTTCAATTGCCATTTGTGATTCGAAAAAATGATTCAATGACTTCGATCACTGAGGCCGATGTGAATGAAATCCGAAGCGGCACGGGACCATTTTTGAACGCGAAATTCTTGGCTATCAATAAACCTGAATATAAATACGACTTGATATTTTCGGATGACTTTACCAACAGAAACAAAGTCAATGACGTTTGGATTCGTTTTTATACTGAAAACAGTCCGGGAATGTCACAAATTGTGAAAATTAAAAACTATGGTTCCAATTGCAGCTTGTCCGGAGCGACTAGAGTCAGCTCGCTGGCTGAATTAGCACAAGCGAGTTCAACGTCGTATTATTCGAATGAAAGTAGTTTCTTTATCAAAATGAAGGCAGACCGATTGCATGAAATTATTATTCCGAATTCAGGTCGAATGACGCCCTATTATGGAATGTCGTATCTGAATTGTTCCGGTGGATACAGCGCTGCCACGGACAGAATCAATCATGACAGTTCCACAACAACTCCGATTGGCGGTACAGCCAAAGGTATTATTGGAGAAGTCAATGCGAATGGGGTTGTCAGCGGATGGGCTTGTCTGACTGGACAGTCTGCGCCGATTGCTCTGCATGTTTATGTCGGCGCCTCAGCGGCCAATGGTGGAACATTTGCTGGCGGAGGTTCTGCCAATATTCCATCTGAACCGGCTGTGGGACAAGCTTGCTCAGATCCGAGTAACAGCCCACATCGCTTTAGCATTCAAATTACAACCGCCGGCAATGCTGGAAAAAAAGTCTATGTCCATGCCATCGATAATGCAACTAATCCGACGATTGATCAATCCGGTGTTTTTGTGGTTCCGAACGTGACAGCTCCAGCTGCAAAAGAAATTCGTGGCTATATCGACGGTCTTCAAACAGATGGAACCGTTGTTGGATGGCTGTGTTTAGCCGGTCAATCTGCGCCAGCTGAATATCATGTTTACGGTGGCGGTGCTGCCGGAGCCGGTGGAACGATAGTGGGTGCTGGTGTCGCCAATGTCAGTTCGGAATCGGCTGTAGGACAAGCCTGCGGGGACAACACAAACAGCCCCCATCGCTTTGCTTTTAAACCGCCTGCGGGCTGGTCTGGAAAAACGATTTATATTCACGGGATAAATAATTCAGACAACAAAACGATTACCAATTCAGGAAGTTTTTCATTTAAATAGGGCTCATCATGCATTTTTTACGACAGCTTGGAATGATCATCATTGTTATCTTGGTCACAGGGGTTCACTCCCCTGCCAAGACGATTTTATTTAATTCGCCCCAAGGCGGAGACTTTGAATTCAAAACAAGCGCCTCTGAAAAACAACACACTAAAAACCTACGCGGAAAAAATATTCTGCTTGTGTTTGGTTTTACGAATTGCAAAAGCGTTTGTCCGTTTACTTTGAAAACGATCCAAAAAGTTTTCGAGTCAATTCCCCCCGAACAAAAATCAGAACATCGTGTGATTTTTATATCTGTTGATAACGAACGAGATCGTTATGAAAAAATCAAAAGTTACCTTGCGCAATACGGTGAAAACTTTATCGGTGGAACTGAAGCTGATTCTAAACTGAAAAAAATTCTAAATCAGTACGGTGCACGTTATTACAGATACCGCACCAGCAGCGGGGCTTTATTAGTCGACCATACTTCCAGTATTTTTGTTATTAACAAGCTCGGAATTTGGACACAAACACTGAATTACGATGCCAGTCCCAATGAAATTAAATCAGCGCTCAATCAAACTAACGAAATTAAATCCAAAGAAAACTTGTACCCTGAAAGCCGCAAGGTCGAATTAATCCCATTTAAAAAATGTCTGCTGAACAAAGGATCTTGTTCAGTTCAAATCAATCCGATTAAATATGACATTCAAATTTCAACGAATGTGATTCGTCCGAATACAACTTATCAGTTGTCTGTTAAACCCTCCGCCTTATTGTCATCGGGTGATTGGGTTCCAGTTGAAGCGGATATCCAAGGAGTTGAACTGAGTATGGGTTACAATCGTCCGGTGTTCAAATGGAACGCCCAATTAGGACGTTATGAAACTGACTTTGAAATTCCACAATGTGAATTATCAAAAATGAACTGGACAGCGACTCTGATATTCGGTCAAAATAAAAAATATAAAGCACTTCAATTGCAATTACAAAGCGAGGATCCTTAGTCGTGTTAAATTCTTCTGGAAATCCCATTCATAAAATCATTATTCTGATGACGACTTCGGCCCTAGGGATTGGTTTGTATTTCCTGATGTCGAATTCAAAAATAAATGACAAAAACAATTCTGAGTCCTATCAAGAATCCAACACAATTAATACAGACGCTCCGAAAAATTTACAAACAACAGAAAATAATCCGAATCCGACAATTCCCAATACTAATTCCGGCGTAACTCAAAGTACAGACACCGTGTCACCCTCAAAATCACCAGAGCCTACAGATTATTTCGAGGCGGCCAAGTCGACAGACCGAGATCAAAAGCATTTTCAAGAAATCACCCGAAAAACGAACATACAAATTCAAAAACAAATGCGCCAAGAAGAAATTGCCAGCCTGAAGGAATCGATTGAAAACGATCGGGCTTTACTTAAGAAAATCGAAGAATCTGGCAGCGGGATCGAAGATTACAAATATATTGAACAAAACCTCAAAAAAAGAATCCAACGCCTACGCCAATTAGGAATCAATTCGACAAACACAGATAAGAATTAAATCTGTTTATTGAGTTTTCAACCAAGTGGCTTTAAAGTTTTTTCGATCGACGGGCCAAGATTTCCAATCCACGCTTAAAGACAAACTGGTTTGCAGGTTTTGAATGACAATATCTAAATCCTGTAAAGACCAAAAATCATCTGCCTGTGGTTGATTTTTTTTCTGTTTGAATAACAATTCCGTTGTCAATGAATACACCCAACCGCTCATGGGTGGAATCAGACATCCCAACGTTGACAACACACCTTGCAACCTGGATAGAACACCTTTACCACCGACCGAATGATTTAAAACCAGAACACAGCAAGGCTTCCCTAAAAAACAGGCACCTCCTTCGAGCGGAGTGATTGTTTCCAAAAAATATTGCAAAGGACTGCCCCATGAATCCCAATAGGTTCCTGTGATAAAAATAAATCCATCGGCTTGATTCAAAAGTTTTTTAATTTTTTCAAAACTGGGCTGTTCGGCTAAATTCAAAACTTGGGATTGCAGCTGGTATTTTTTGTTTAATAACTTAATAACAGCCGCACAGTTACCTTTGCTCCCCTGAGGACTGCCATTCAAGATTAATATTTTTCGAGAAACTTGTTTCATAAGTTCAATATATCGATTCGAATCCATTTCTGCAACCAACAGACATATCTAGATTGACCGCAAGTCTATTTATATAGTTAAGTTGAATTGATATAAGGGAGTTTTATGCACAAAGGTCGATTGGAAGCATTTAGTGACGGCGTTATAGCAATTATTATTACAATTATGGTCTTGGAAATGAAAGTTCCTCACGAAACCAGCTTGCAGGCTTTGCTGCAACTGTTTCCGGTTTTTTTCAGCTATGTCATGAGCTTTGTTTACGTAGGCATTTATTGGAACAATCACCATCATTTGTTTCAAACCGTTAAGGTCGTTGACGGTAAAGTACTTTGGGCGAATTTGTTTTTACTCTTTTGGTTGTCGCTGATTCCTTTTGCTTCTGGCTGGATGGGAGAAAATCATTTCGCCGATATCACAGTTCCATTATACGGAATTGTTTTATTTGGCTGTGCTATCAGTTATTACATTCTGACTGTAGCACTTTTAAAAAATCATGATTGGTCATCAGTCATTCACCAAGCAATCAGCAATAAACTCAAAGAAAGAGCTTCTTTGGTTCTGTACATCATCGGATTTACCTTTTCGTTTTGGTGGCCAATCGTGTCTATTGGATTATATTCAATCGTCGCGTTGATCTGGATGATTCCAGACCAACGCATCGAGAAAAAACTATCTACTCTGTAATTCGATATCCAAATTTAACTAAGACGCTCTCTGCAAGATTTCAACAAGTTCTTGAAGATCATCCGCTTGTTGCAAGATTCGCTGAGCCGATTTAGCTGAGCTGGATGAAATTTGGACGCTTTTTTGAGTCGATTGATCTAAACTGACAACATTTTCTTTAATCGCTTTTATTCGATTGGATTGCTCAGCACTTGCTGACGAAATCTCTTTGTTCAAATGCACCACTTTTTCAACGGACTTCAGTATTTTATTTAACGATTCTTCGGATTTGTCCGCCATCATTTGGCCGTTTTGAATTTGATCCACACTTTGATTGATTAATGTGGCAATATCCTTGGCTGCTGACGAAGATCTCTGTGCCAAAGTTCTAACCGCATCCGCTACAACCGCAAATCCACGACCACTCTCTCCGGCTCTGGCTGCTTCGACAGCGGCATTCAACGCCAGTAAATTTGTTTGAAAAGCAATATCATCAATCACATTAATAATTTCAGCTATTTTTTTTGATGAACTTGTAATGTCATTCATGACCTTGATCAAATGAGTCATGTTGCTTTCACCTTCAACGACAGACTGATTCGAATCCATCGAAAGTTTTTCGGCCATTTTTGCATGCCCCGAGTTGACTTCGATAATCTTGGTGATTTCAGACAAACTATCTGCGGCGCTTTTCAACGAAGACGACTGCTTTTCATTACCTAACGATAAATCCTGCGCGACTTCACTGGCTTGCTTGGCCGTTATATTTAAATCACCTGTCAGAACAGCCAACTTGTTAACGATTGTGCCTTGATTGACAATAATTTTTCTGAATTTATGCGCAATAAACATAGCAGGTATTGTTTCAAAAATAACAAAAACAGCATGTAACAAAACAATCCCAAAAGAAGCCTGATAATTAAATACGCTTTTAGGAATCAGCATCCAAAATAAAACATGGTGAACAGCTATGGTCGCCGCGGCCGTAAGAATGACATAGGGATTTGCAAATACAATCATAATGGCCAGCATCGCAAAAATATGAAAATGCATTTCGATCATTCCCTGTGATAAGTGGATCAACAATCCGCTCATGGCCATAAAGGCCACACCCAAACTGATAGAAGTTAATTGCGAACCAGGATTAAACAAATATAGTAATATCGGTCCCGACATAATTAACAAACTCATCACCAAAGCAAAGACCATTCCCGTTTGAAAATAAACGGATGTCATTAACATGATTGGCAAATGTAAAGCTAAAACAACATTCATCCATTTATTGACAGATGAAGTGTACTTGACTTCAAAATCATTCATAAAGCCCTCCGTATTTAAGACCCAATGGGTCGATTTTCTTTGTTATTTTTTGCCCGTTCATGCAACCAAACAGAGGCAACTCTTCAACAGTTTTACCTGCTTTTAAATTTTCATAAATTTGTTGATCTTCATAGGGACTTGTTCTTGAAGAACTATAGCCACCCGAATATTTAATTTCACCTTTTTCATCAAAAACCACCATCTGAGGCACGCTGGTGATGTGGTATTTGTCAAAGGCCTCTTCTCCGTTCAAACTGACGACATCAAAACCTGTCACTTTCATTTTTTCTTTCAATTCATCGGTCCCGTCAATGAGTACAACCACTTCATTCCGATCCGAAATAGCTTTTCTCGAGGCTAGATATTTCATAACTCTTTTAGAACAACCACATTGTCCACTCATTAAATGAGCCACTTTCCAACGACCTTCTTTGGATTTTAAAATTTCAATTTTTTTCAAATCAGATAAGGGTTCTTTCTCCATAGCGAAAGTATGATAGCCCGTTAAATAGCTGATCGGGATCGAGACAGCTAAAAACCAGAATAT
>DALYIB010000038.1:0-1826 GCA_031970595.1 Pseudobdellovibrio sp. | reverse complement strand
TGTACTTTTTCACGTAAACTGTATCGGGATATTCTTGCAGCCACTTAATGCTAGGCCGACCCTCCATAGAACAACCTAGCCCAATTGACCCAATGATCTGACTTTGGACATATCAAAAACTCGCAAAAACCTCGTTAAAAATGTCATTTATCATACTTTTCCAATCTCTGGCACTTTGGTTTTTCTACAATTTGTATTTCCGGGAATTGACATCTATGGTGAGCAAAATTATCAATTGCAAAAAAAGGAGATTCTATGAAGTTTTTATTTTCAATAGTTCTATTGCCTTTAGTTCTTTGGTCGCAAACCATCGTCACTTCTTTACCAGACTCTCGCCTAAGCCCCAGCCTTTTGAATGAAACAGTCCAGGTTTCTGGCTTTGGCGATGTGCGTATTCGCAGACCTCTCAGCGGAAATGCCGGCTTTCCTGTTTTATTAATTCATGGCGTTTATGGCGGCGCCAGCCACAGAACCTTCAAAGAATGATTACCCCTTTTAGATCAAGCTGGTCTTCCGGTTTATATTTTAGACTTACCGGGTGCTGGTGAAAGTCATAAAGCGAAAAGACCCTACAAAATCGAAGATTTTGATTTATTCATCGAAAAATTTATTAGCGAAATCATTCAATCTCGCACAACCGTCGTCGCTGAATCTTTACTGAGTGCTTCGGCATTAAAAGTGTCTAGCACACATCCCGAATTAATACGCCGATTGATTCTTCTGAGTCCGACAGGATTAAATTCATTAAATAAACCACCAACAGATCGCGAACAAAAGTTATACGATCGTTTATATTCCGACGAAGTTGCCAGCGATGCCTTTTATCAAAATTTACTTATTGAAAATTCACTGAATTATTTTTTAAAGTTCGCTTTTTTTGATGATTCATTCGTGAACGACAATCTGTTGAACGACTACCGCGCCATGAGAACGAACACACTCCAAAAGTATTTAACTCTTAGCTTCGTGGGCGGACAGTTATACAGACCTTTTGAAGAATCCGCTAAAAATGTCTTTATCCCTGTGCTGAATATTTTTGGCAAAAACTATGAAGCTTTTGCGGATGGCCAAATTTCTACGGCAGATATGTTCAAAAATGTCAGACCTGACTTTGAATATATGGAAATTGAAAATTGTGGTTCATCCGTCCAACGTGAAAAACCCGCCGAAGTTGCAAAAGCAATTATTGAATTTAATATCGAAGACTAAGAGCCAGCCTTTAATTTGATATTTAAAAATATTAATCCCTGGCTCTGACTATTTCATCTCTGAATCAATTCTTCTTTTAATGGACAACATTAAAAGCAGAACTTTTTCAAAAACAGAATGAATCAATTGATCTTTTGGCATGTAAAATTTTTTTGTACTTCCGTATTCAAATGTCAGGCACTCAACAGCGTTGGCTTCGGATTCTCCGTCATTTCGATATAATCCCAGATTATTTTCAGAATAACTTTCTGGCAACAGAGGCAACAACAAGCGAAGCTGTTCAGCTTCAGGCTTGGACAATTGGGAATCAAAAAATAAAGGTTGGGGATCATCAGGTCCTGTGCGGTTGGGTCTGTAACGAATCCCTAAGGACGCATCATAAGAGATTGACCAAACCGAGTTATCTCGACCTAAAGCAAATTTAAACGCTTCGATATTTGAATTCATACTTAAATGGTAGATGAAGAAATTTGAGCTGAGCAATTGAAAAGATAAATAAGAGAAAAAGAAAAGAAAAGAAAAGAAAAGAAATGGTGCCCCGGGCCGGACTTGAACCGGCACGCCCGATCACTCGAAGCCCAGGATTTTAAGTCCTGTGCGTCTACCAATTTCGCCAC
>DALYIB010000037.1:0-16328 GCA_031970595.1 Pseudobdellovibrio sp. | reverse complement strand
CATTTGCTGCGCTAAAACCAGGGCGTTCGATAATTTATCTTGGATATAACGAGGAGATATTCCATCTAAACCCTCGCGGATGGTTTCTTTACGTAATTCTTTGACGTTGTCTTCGGTAAAATTAGGAACTGTTTTACCGTTATAAAGTTTCAATTTTTGCAAACGAGTCAAATTGGCTTTTTTAGGTTTTTCAAGTCGAGTTAGAATCGCCCACATCGCAGCGACCTCGATCGTGTGTGGCGCAATCGAAATTCCACGCAGTTTTTGTGAATTGTAATCTTTTTTATAGATATTCACTTCGTTACTCAGACGAGTAATATAAGGAATATCAATTTTAACAGTCCTGTCACGCAAAGCTTCCATAAATTCGTTGTCCTGCAAGCGACGATATTCAGGTTCATTCGTATGTCCGATAATAACTTCGTCAATATAGGTTTGAGCGAATTTTTTAGGTTTAATTCGGTGTTCTTGCGAAGCTCCTAATAAATCATATAAAAAGGCGACATCTAATTTTAAAACCTCGACGAATTCGATCATACCGCGATTGGCGACATTAAATTCCCCGTCGAAATTAAAAGCCCTTGGATCTGAATCAGAACCATATTCTGCAATTTTACGATAGTTAATATCACCCGTTAATTCAGTTGAATCCTGATTTTTTTCATCTTTCGGTTGGAAAGTACCAATCCCAATACGATCAGATTCTGAAATCACCATTCTTTTCACACGGACATGCGAAAGAACTTTCATGATGTCACCGTTATATCGTTCCATCAAATTTTTAAAAATAAACCGAGACGGTGGACAAAGTTCACCGACAATTTTTACACGAAAATCAGAATTTTGACCGCGATTGATTTCTTCGCACATTGTTGAACGCATTTCTTCCGGAATTAATAACAGTGGCTCTTCGTTCATTGGGCTGTGAAAAACACGCGTATCTTTTCCAAAAAGACCGTCTAATTTTCCGCCTTCATCAAACCATTCAAAAGTAAACAATGCACCTTGCTCGGTTCTTGAATAGGCCTCTAAGCCTTTTTTCAAGCGTCGACAAATTGTTGATTTAGCTGATCCGACAGGACCGTGTAATAAGATCACGCGCTTTTCTGTTCCATATCCTAAAGCAGCTGCTTTTAGAACATTGACCAATTTCATTAACTGAACATCTAATCCAAAAACGGCGTCTTTACCATTGTTCTCAGCATCATCGAAAAATTTATAACGAATAATTTGTTTTTTGAAATCGATGTACTCTTCAGTGCCTGATTCCATCACCATATCGTACATCCTTTGGTAGGCGTTGCGAGTCACCTTTGGATTTCGTTTCACCAGATCAAGATATTCAAAAAACGTCCCCGTCCAATGAGACACCGATTGCTTTTTAGCAGATTCTGTCGCTTGGACGATTTGAGTGAATGTGTTTAACATAGATGTTTGACTTGATGAAGACATGGTTTTCTCCTTTGAAAGGGAAGGGATCTTCTTATCTATGATTATGCACTGGATAAAAATGGTTAAGGAATTAATTTATTTTATAGTTAATAGTTTATATTCTTTGGGCGAGTTCAGGACGAAAGTCTCGCTTTGAGACCCCTCAAAAGGCTCCTTGGATTTAAAAATCCATACCATTTTTATTTGACTATTTTCGATGGTTACCTTTTTTTGATGATCTTTGGATTGACCAGAGCTATCCAATTCACCGCGCTGTTCGATTTCAACAACCGCCAGGTTATTTTTACACAGTTCAATGCTTGGCTCTTTTTGTACGCATTGAAATCCACGCCGAGCTAGACTTTGATCGTGGACAATACTCCATAATAAACGCGGATCAACTTCTTGTTTAAAAAGTGGCTTCAAAGCTTTAGGCAAAAGTGGTCCTTGAATAAAATATTTATTAGGATGAACAGCATATTTGATCTGATTTCCAGTCATCAACAAACTGCCGACCTGGTAACCCAACAAAGCTGTCACCTCCATACGGAGAGCAGTCTCTTCTTTGACAAAAATATCAATATTAACGTTATGTGATGAGTCTTTAGTTTTATCTGTAATTTGTGCTTTTGAGGTCAAATGCCATACGGAAACACCTGATTCGTACTGTGCCTTATGTGAACACGACGCCAACATCAAAATGACTGCAAAACCTAAAAGTTTGTTTAACATACGCCTATTATAAGTCTACACTAGTGCTTGATGGCAACACTCAAGTTAAGACACCTTCTATTATATATCTTCTGCTTTGCAGTTTTGGTTCTGACCCAATTTCCGGGTGGCGCCCTTTTGGCGCTATTTTTATGGATGCAATTGGCCCTATTACTTTGGAAGAAAAACTATAACCTCAAGAATCAACTTCACTACGCGATTCACTTCATTCTTTTGATACCTGGATTACTCATTTGGGGCGCCGTGAACAGTTTTTTTGAAAGCTATTCACATCAAAATCATTTGTTATTTTCAATCGCTTATGGATTCCTCAGTTTTTCGTTTTGCTTTATCTATACTTTGCTGACTGTTTTTAACTATGCTTTTACACAACCCGAATATTCAATTACACAAGTTTATAGGACTTGCTTTCAAAAAATAAAAACACACCGCTTTATTATTTTTTATGTGTCGTTGATTATTTTTTTAATGACTCTAGTTCAATATTTTTTGCCCGTTGATTACAAAATCGTCGTCGGCATCATTACAGCCCATCTGTTTTTACAACAAGAAGAGCTATTTAAAATCATTAAAAAATAATACTAGGGAGCTTGGGCTGGACGACGATCCGAGTTTGATTTCTGAAGATCCGTTATTTTATTTTGGATTTTAACTTTTTTATCTGCATCTGTTTCAGCGCCAATAGCTTTTTCAAAAAAATGATTGGCCTTTTCAATTTGTTGCAGTTTTAAATAAGCGTCCCCAAGATGTTCTGCAATGACACTGACATCTGGTAAAGCTTTATGTGCTTTTTCTAAATACTCGACTGCTTTTTTATACTGACCTTTTTGAAAATATACCCAACCCACAGTGTCTTTGATAAAAGCATCCGCAGGATCTAATTGATAAGCTTTCAAAGCAAATTGCTCTGCCTTTTCTAGATCTTTGTTCATTTCAGCTAATGAATACGCTAGGTAATTCAAGGCTTGAACGTGCCCTTCGTCCGCAACGATCACTTTTTGCATATAGCTGAGCATTTTTTCTTTTTCATTCAAGCGATCATATAAGGTCCCAATATAGTAATTCACTTGAGTGTTTTCCGGAAATTTGACTTCTGCTTTTTGTAAAATTTGAACAGCTTGGTCATAATTTTTATCTTCCTCAAAAAGTTGTGCTAAGAAAATATATCCCTGAAGAGCTTCAGGCTTTTTCTTAATGACGTCTTGTGCAATCGCAATTGCTTTTTCAAATTGCTTTTCACCACGATAAATCAAAGCTGCTTGAATATGGGCTTCTTCGAAATGACCACTGGAAACAGTAATTTCTTCGAATGCTTTAATCGCTTTTGCAGGTTCTTTCATTTCTTGATAAACAGCACCTAAGTAAAATTTAACTTTGTCTGACTCAGGAACTAGTTCTTGTAATTCTTCGAGCTTATTTAAAGCACGGTCATACATTTTTTTCTCGATTAAAATCAAAGCCATTTTTAATTTTACTTGAACTTGATCTTCAGTGCCATTTTCGAGAACCTCGAGTTGTTCAAAGGCTTCGTCGTATTCACCTTTCTCTAGGTAATATTGCGACAGCAATTCAGCGACACGAACCAAAGGACCTTTACTATTTTGATAGTTAGCTAAGTATTTATAAGCTGCTTCTTTCCCGTGCCGACGCTCCATCCAACGAGCTAACATTTGCAACGCCTCCAAGTAATCTGGCTTCACGGATAAACTTTTCTCTAAACTATCCTTCGCTTCAGCAGGATATTTTTTTGGATTCATTTCCATTAAAACGCGAGCTTTGTAATAGTAAGCTAAATGTTTTTGTTCAAACTGAGGCATTTTGATCAGTTTATTAAAATACACTAATGCTTGGGTGTAATCGCGCTTTTCAGAATACAAAGCGGCCAAGTACAAATAAGCATCCGGATCTTCGGGATTTTGTTTAATTAATTTTTTATAATACGACTGAGCTTTGTCATATTGCTTTTTTGCTGACAACAAACCCGCAACAAACAAAATATTTTCTTTGCGTGTGTCATTTTTTTCGAGCGATTTTTCTCCCCAGTACAAAGCATCTGTCAATTGACCTTTGCGGTAATACTCAACGGCCAAGCGGTACATTAATGTCGCTGACTCGGGATCAATAACTAATGCTGTTTTTAAATCTTGGATGGCTGATTCTGATTGACCATCCAAAGATTTCATATCCGCAGACAAGAACAAATAATCAGCACGAATTTTATCGTTCAAATCTTGCCCCAGTTGAGCTTCATCGGAATTTTTAGGAACTGCTATAGAAGCTGGTGCCCTGTTATGATCGTCGACAGCTGAGTCGTAAAAAGGGAATGGCTGATGTGCACACGAAACAAATGAAAGCATCAAACTCATATTGATCAGAATTTTTTTTGGGCTAAACATAGAACTCCCTTTGAGTTCTTTTCGGCCACAGGTAAGGCTTATCTGGAGTCGAGTTTGCCTATAAAATATGCTTTTTATTAAAAACTAGACCCTTATTTGACATAGAAAAAATCAATCGCCGAAACATTCATCAGCCGTTTGAAAATCAAATGAGAATTAACCTAAATATATGTAATTACTGACTTATTAAAATAAATATTAAAGACCGAAAAGCTCAAAAACAAATTAAAGTTTACAGGGCAGTCACCCGACTAACTGTTTAGGCATTTCCGAGTGTCGACATACTTGACAAGGAGTGGCGGCAGGGCTAACTTGCCGGTGAATAAAGCGAGACTTAACTAGGTGAAAAGCCTAAAGTTTCCGCTCAACATGGAGGAAAGAAAATGAATCCAATGAATCCAACAAATGGTCTTAACCCGATGGATACTTTAACTGCGAAACCTACTTCTAAAGTAAAAATCATCAAACGATATCAAAATAGAAAACTTTATGACACTCAACAAAGCTGCTACGTGACTTTGGACGATATCGCAAAAATGATTCGCTCTAACGAAGAAGTCATGGTGATCGATAACAAGTCAAAAAACGATATTACTGCTGCAACTTTGACACAAATTATTTTTGAATCAGAGAAAAAAGCTTCTCAATACGCTCCACTATTCACACTGAGAGAAATTATTCAGCACGGTAACGGTAGCATTTCGTCATACTTGGCGAAATTAGGTGCTTTCCCTATCGATTACATGACTAAGCAAGCTGCTGTAAACGTACACATCGAGAGAGCTTCAACAGACGATATCAAACAAAACCTTGAGAATCGCGTTGCGAGCGCAGCTCGATTAAATACAGATGCGACTTCTAAAGTTGTTGCTGAAAAAGCAACAGTTTTACCAGGCTCAAACCTTGAAGAGGAAACTCCAAACCTTCCACTTCCAAGCAGCAACCAAAACTTTAATCAATAATTAGAGTTTATATTCAAATCACAAAACCCTACTTGAAAAAGTAGGGTTTTTTTTTATTCAATTTAGTTCGAAGGATTTGTTTCAAACTGGTCGTATTTAGGACCCGATGTGTTGTTTGAAGGTTTTCGAATAGGCAGCATTTTAATCACATTCAAATTATCATCCAAAACAATATGATAACCGTCTTTGCGCGCATTCTCGATAAACTGGCGGGCGTATTCTTTTTTCTCGGCCTCAGCTTGTGCTCGCTGCTCGTCTTCGCCCATAATTTTACGATTGATCTGATCAGGCAGGTAGTCCGCGTCCTTTTGTTTGTTTGACCAAATTTGTTTCTCTGGCGGTATTTTCGAAGGATCGGTTTCTTTGATTGGTATTTTTTGTGTTTCTACGTTCAATTGACCTTTGATAAAAGCACGCTCCGTCGCACGCTTTTGTGCGTCTAGGTGAAGACGAGTTTCCTGCATATATTTACTGACAAGAGCCTCAGCATCAACAGCTTGTGGATTTTTCTGAACTTGGGAAGGCGCACGAACTACAGATTGAGATTTAAAGTAAAATACGTAACCAAAGACTGATACAGTCGATATGGCAGCCAAGCCTAAAATGAGGTTCATAAATCGATGAATGAATTTCATGATGTCTCATTTATCGGCTGGAAATCGAGTGAACTTGAAGTGTCTTATTTTAAGACGATGTCAAATGCGCTGGGGAAATAGGAATAATAATCACAAATTCGGTGCCAATGCCTTTTTGTGAACGAACTTGAATTTCGCCGCCATGATTTTGAATAATTCCGTAAGAAATACTTAAACCCAGCCCTGTTCCTTGGCCGACACCTTTTGTGGTGAAAAAGGGTTCGAAGATTTTTTCGAGTGTTTCGCGATCCATACCTATTCCGCTGTCCTGAATAGAAATTTGAACTTTACCGATCTGGTCCGCACTGGCTTTGATCGGTAATACTGTGATCCAAATCTGTCCCTGATTTTGAATGGCTTGAACCGCATTGGATAAAATATTCATAAATACTTGATTGATCTGTGAAGCGTAACAGTGAACCTTAGGGACAGATTCGTATTGTTTGTGAACTTGAATTCTATTTTTGATTTCACCTTGCAGTAAATCCAAAGTTGTATCTAAGCTTTCACGAATATCGATTTCTTTGAGTTGAGCTTCTTCAAGACGAGAAAAATTTCTAAGGCCTAAGACGATATCACGTGTGCGCTGAGCCCCGTCTTGACAAGATTTAATTAGCTTCGGCAAATCGGATTTGATAAATTCGTAATCGATTTCTTCTTTTTTTTGTTCTGCTGATTGCGGATTTTTTTCAATAGCTTCGACCAATTCAAATAATTTTTCTGAATATTCTTTTAAGTGTGTCGTGTTGCTGAATATAAAACCAATCGGATTATTTAATTCGTGAGCAACCCCTGCGACCAGTTGACCCAAACTGGTCATTTTAGCCGAATGGACTAATTTACCCTGAGCTTCCTTCAGTTCTTTGTTAATAGCCTCGAGTTCTTTGATTTTCTTTTTTAAATCCGTCCGAGTCAGATAGATTTTATAAGACATTTCGTTAAAGCTTTCCGTTAACAGTCCTATTTCGGTATTGTTACTGACCGGCAACTGAATCAACTGATCGGAAGTATCAAAAATTTTAAAGCCACTGATTAATTTTTCAACGGGCTTTAAAAACCAATTTGTCATAACTAAAATTGTAATAATTAAAAAAATGGAAACAATCGTAATCACCGAAAAGAAAGCAACGCGAACATTTTTAATAATTGTCTGCGAATCCTGTTTCGCCGTTCCTAAACCAATATAAAATTTAGATTTATCCCAAGACAACGGGTACAAAATAAATCCTAGATTTTGATTCTGTATTTTATCTTCGTATTCGATAAATTGATCTTCTTTAAAATTTAACGGCGTCAATTTAATTTTCTTTAAATCTTCACGAGACGCAGCCACAATAACACCCGATTCGTTCACTAAGAAACTTTCGATTTTCAGTCGTGAACGAATTTTTTGTAAAAACTGGTCACGTAAATCAATCATTTGTTCAAAATAACCAATGTGCTTCCCATTACGTGAAGTGACCTTGCTGAAAAGTACAAGGCTCATTTTATCACGGGCCGTATCCGCAAAACCAATATCGGATCGATCTGTCAGACTTTTTAAGTACTTATCATTCAATAAAACTTTTTCTGTGCTTTGGCCAAAAGCGCGAATTTGATTTTTTTCATCCCGAAAAGTGGTACTTAACAGACGACCTTCTCGATCATAAAAAGAAATAGAAGCAATTGTGCTTTTTAGCATCCAATCCCCGGCAATAGCACGCAACTGTTCTTCGTCAGCGATCGAAATATTATACTGCAGATGCGGGTCAGATACATATTTGTCTTTTTGCTGTTGTACTAAACTAAGGTAGTCCGAAATAATTGCTTCGATTTCGCGCCCATTGCTTTCTAGTCGTTGAACAACTTCTGACTCTAGGGCCTGTTGAAATTTAATCAATGAATACCAACTAATAAAAACCAACGGAATTATTGAAAATATAATAAACCAGACCGATAAAATCGAACGGAGTGATTTGTATTTTCTTTTTTTGATCTTGGGTTTATTCATTCAACTTAACTTCGATAATATATCGTGAAGTTCCCTGAGGTAGTACACGCGGATGGTTTTCAAATTTAACCTGAATAGTTCCGAACTGCTTAAGATAATTTAAAAAGGTCTCTTGATTATCCTTTGGAATTAAAAAATGAAAATAACTAATTGAATTCGATTTCATCCATCCCAGTTCGACTTCACCGGCTTTTTGTCCACCCAGGCTGACAAGACGATCTCGCATTAATCCAGCCACCGCTTGAATATCATTCACGTGAATTGTTCCACGAAAGACACCATTGTTTTTTACATCAGGTTGTTTTTTTGCTGCTGTTACAACAGAGTTTTCAGTTCCAACAAGTGTTGTATTTTGTATGGGCTTATTTGTTGCTGGATTTTCTGCAATTTTTTGGCTAGGAGCCGCTGTCGTCACGACTGGGTTCGACGCTATTGATGAAGAGGCCTGTGACAGAGTTTTTGCTGCTGCTTGAACAGTTGAATTCTGAGTTTGATCCACTGAAACGGCTTGCGCTGCCAAAGTCACATCTTGGCTGGTCGATGTGGGCGCAATATCACCCTCATCACTTATATGGGCTCGGGTAATTTTAACTTGTTGTAATTCAATCGAATTAGAAACATCCGATTTCAAAAGCACGAGTTTGATAAAATCTGGTCTCCAGACAAGAACAGCCACAACGCTGAGAATGAAAATGAAAACCAATCCTATGTTACGAAAATTTTTGGAGCTCGTATTTGTTGTTTTAGAGTCTGCTTGAGATTCGACAAATTCTTTACGTACATGCTCGTCAAAATCAAAATTCATCTTTAAGATATTTTTTTTAAATTGATTCAAATCCTGAGTGTATATTTTAAACTCTTCGAACTGATCAATTTTTTGCCATAAACTTGAATCGAGATCTGCTTTAAGTATATCCGCAAATACATATTCAATTAATTTTTCTCGAATAAAGAATGCCGATTTATCATCCGAACGATATTGACGAAGTTTCACATTTTGAGATGCGTGCGATTTAATAGCAGGAAGTGGAAATTTTTTTTGAATCGCTTTTTTAACTTTGAGAGCAATTTCAGCTGATGGCATTCCAACCACAGATGCCAATTGATCCATTGTTTTTTGTAAAACTAAAAGGCTAAGAACCAAAACTAAATCCAAACGTTGGGTTCGCTTGTAAAAGGATTCCCAATCTTTTATACCCTCGTGACGATATTGACCAAATAGCTGAGCCGATTGAAAGGGCTGAGTCTTCATTAAGATCGCAAAAAGTCGTTTAAAGTCTTTTTGCGAAAGCTCTGTCATGTCTTGGGAAAGATTTTGGTCTTTTAAAAACTCGATAAAAATGGATCTTGCCTGAGCCCTATTGGGATAAGACAGACTGATCGCAGTCCAAATTTTTTGAGCTTCTGTTGATAGCATTCAACTATGTTAGTCGATTGTCAGTTGGCTGAGTAGATCTAACTGGTCTAGAACTTTACCAGACCCCATCACAACGCAAGTCAACGGATCTTCGGCTATGGAAACTGGTAGGCCTGTTCGTTCGCGAAGCAAGATATCTAAATTCGCCAACAAAGCACCGCCACCCGTTAAAACTATACCATTGTCGACAATGTCAGATGCCAGCTCAGGAGGTGTTTTTTCAAGGGCTGTTCGAACCGCATCAACAACCTCTGATAGAGGGTCCATTAATGCATCATTGATTTGTGAACTTGTAATTTCGATTGTTTTAGGAGCACCGGCAACAAGGTCACGACCTTTGATTTCCATTGTGCGCTCTTGTTCGAAAGGATAAGCATTTCCAATTTTTAACTTGATCGTTTCTGCAGTTCTTTCACCAATCAATAAATTGAACTGACGACGAACATAATTCACGATGGCTTCGTCAAACTTGTCACCTGCAACTTTGATTGATTTACAGTAAACAATACCACCCAAAGAAATCACTGCAACACCCGTTGTACCACCACCCATATCAACAACCATATTTCCAGATGGCTCTGTAATAGGAAGACCGGCACCGATCGCTGCGGCCATTGGTTCTTCGATCAAATGAACTTCGCGAGCCCCCGCTGACTGAGCAGCTTCTTTAACGGCACGCTTTTCAACCTGAGTAATTCCATAAGGAACGCAAATAATAATACGAGGACGAACAAGGGATTTTTTTTCACCGATCGATTTTTTAATGAAATAACCGAGCATTGCTGAAGTCACTTCAAAGTCAGCGATCACACCGTCTTTGATGGGGCGAATAGCTACGATACTGCCAGGCGTACGACCTAACATCTCTTTAGCTTCCTTACCAACAGCTAAAACTCTGTTTTGCATACCACGATAATTTTTTTGTACGGCAACTACAGAGGGCTCATCTAGAATAATTCCACGGCCTTTCACATAAACTAATGTGTTGGCTGTACCTAAATCGATTGCAATATCATTTGAAAAATAGTCAGTGACTTTATCGAAAATTCCCATTGATGAAATTCTAGGAATTTAAAAATATATGGTCAATACAGATATTTAACGCAAACCGACGAAACTGAGTCCGTCGGTTGCTGTTTTTTTAACTAGTTAGTGATTCGGCAATTTGTTGAAAGACTATATCTATCCAAAGAATTTTTCACATTCATTTGAACAGCTGTCGACATGTTCGTAGTCGCCTGAACACGGTAATCACCTTCTTCTGAAGTAAAGCGAACTGCTGACTGACCGGCATCGGCTTCAGCGTAAACTAAAGGTGCGATCTCAAGACCTTCGTTAACCAACAAGTCTAAACTTGAAGAATTGCGGATTTCAGTAATTTTCTGTCCTAGAGTTTTACGACCACGGCATTCATATTTAGAGCCCTGGAAAGTGTTTCCTGGATTTGAAGTCTCTGCGCTGACACAAGATAAATTCACATAAGTTCCCTCTGAAAATTCATCCTTAGGGCCGATTTCTAATGTCGTTTGGCTCCCCGCAAAACCAGTCACAGCCGCGTTCACGACGCCACCGATTCCCGAAGCGGATAAAGTCAAACGGTCGCCTTCAACACCGTTTGATGCTTTGTAAATAAGCTCCATTTTACCAAATTTATTCGAGCTTTTCATTGTTTGCATATTGAAAATACCCAAGAATTTCTTACTTTGCATCACATAGGCAAAAACGTTCGCTGTTCCACCAGATGTCGGTACCGCGACGTTCATAACTCCGGTATCACCGGCAGCCGCTCCGTTTTTAACGATCAACTGACAAGAAAAGTTCTTCATACCCTGAACAGGTTGTTGAATAGGATTGCCCGGATTGATAACGCCGCCATTGTTTCCACTGTTCAATGCCGCTTGGCAGATGTTCTGAACCTGAGAATATGAAATTGTATATGTCTGATTGTATTCTTGAGCCTGACAGCTGCGGTCAGCGATCAATGATAACAAACTATTACATTCGTTGCGTGTGTTGTAACCGTAAACGCCCTGTGTTTGAATCAATCTGTACGAGTTGATAACTTGTTGGGTACACTGACCATTCGAGTTGATACCAGCAATAGTCACATTATTATTGGCATTATTCGAAGAGCCCTTATCAGGACAACCGGCCATTAAACCTAATGCAGATATAACAGTAATTGCTTTGAATGCTGATTTCATAAAATCTCCTTAAACACTTGTTCAGCAGAATTATAAGCATTTTTAAGGCCAGCCCCATTAAGCACGAAATGAATTTTAATAAAGTTAAGGTGTTAAACTTTTAAACAATGTCCAAAAATTGTTTCAATTTGGGAATCATTTTCACTGTTTGATTGTATCCGATTTCAATTTGCTTTTGCCCCCAGTGTTTAATATTCCAATGAATCGGATCCATCTGAATATCCAGGTATAAATCAGCAAATGGTCTTTCCCATTCAATCAGACTGGAACGATAGCTGTTCTTCGCAACTCGTTTAGACCACCCCAAAGCCTCTGGTAAATCTGAACTGACAGAGGGAATGATATTAACCCCCATGATGATAGCGTTGGGAAATTCTTGACGGGCATAATACATAGGAACAGGGCTTTTTAAATCACCATCTAAATATTTTTGATTTTCAAATGAAGCAGGTTGAAAAACGCCCGGAATGGAACACGAAGCCTGCACAGCAGCTGATAAAGATCCTTGCTGAATAATATGTAAACTGCCATCGCTAGCCCGTGTAGCAGTCACGCGCAATAATCGAGGCAATTCTTGAATGTCGTTGATTGAAATATTTTTTTGGATAAACCTCTGTAAATTTTTTCCTCGTACAAATCCATTCGATGGCCAACATAAATCCACTAAGCTTGGCAGAAAGGTGATCATTGCCATTTTTTCAATCGAGTCAGCTGACAAGCCCGACTGATAAAAAGCGCCAACTAAACTGCCGGCACTGGTACCATATATACAATGCACATTTAATTGATGCTCATCAATTGCTTTCAACACACCAATGTGTGCAAAACCGCGAACTCCTCCACTACCTAAGGCCAGTATTAATTGTTTCATTTAAATATTTTGATCAAGTTCTCAGCCTGAGACAATAAAAAATTAAATTTTTGTTAAAGGCGTGCCGAAATCAACTTTGTGGATACTTCAACTTTAATTGCAGCAATAGTACAAGCTTTATTTGGATGCGCGATCGTATTTTTTGTTTTGAAATTTTTCAGACAAAAACAAATCGATCAGCACCGTGAAGATATTAAAAAACTAGAGGCCAAAATGTCTAGTTTTCGTATGCTATTAAGAGCTAAGGTCAAAAAGAAAGCGCAGTTTTACCGCGCAACAATGCCGCAATCTATTCGTCAAGGCGACCCCATTGATAATTCAGCAAATGAATTATGTGATTTAGCTTTCGAACAGGGTTCAGATTTCGAAAAGTATTTCGATCTTTCAAAACAATTGAACAATTTTTTAAAAATTGGTTTAGATAAAGCCAAAGCCGCTGCAGAAGCTAAAGGGGTTGCGACTGCGGATACTTCGACAGATGCAAAATCCAGCTCTGCTGCAAGTGTCGGTTCGAATTCTGAATTTATGACGGCAGATATTAAAAATGAATTCACAATCATTAAAATCATGAACGAGATGGTCGATTTAAGTCACAAAATTAAATCCAGAATTGAAAGTTATAATTTGAATAATACAAAAAGTTCATTACCAGTTCCAGAAACAATTCACTTTAAATCGTTACCAGAGTTAAAACGAATTTTTTCTTCGGCATCTGCGAATGCCGAAGATATCAAAGTGGCCTCTTAATCCTTGCTGTTTTCTGACCCAGGGATCAATGGATAATTTCTCATTTTTTTAAATTGCAAGGTCTCTTGTGCTGTCGCTTTGCGATATTCAATATTGTTATCAGAGTCAGCAAATCCCAACTGTGTAAATGGATTTTTTTCATCTTTGTAATTGATAAATCCAGTGTAAAAATCAAATCGATTGGCGCCTTTGATCGCGCCGCCCTTGTCGCGTACAATCAAAAATCCAGAATGAGTTTCGCCGTTGGGCAATGGAATACCTTTCAGCTTTGGAACGAATATAACATCACCAGGCTTGTTATAATCTAAATCGGCAGCAACCGAAAAATAAGGATCTAAACAGATATTACTGACACCTAATCCATAAGGACAGCGATCTGTATTAATTTCTTTGAATAAATATTTTCCGCTTTTGTCCTGCTTTAAATAGTTAATAAGTGTGACATTTTCATCGGAAGTAGCTGCCGCACCGTCTTCGACAACCGCACAAGTCCCTTCTATCACACAAGTTTTATAATGGTCTTTGCAGACTTTAAATAGAATATTTCCTTTTTCATCTAAAATATTTTTTTTAGCTGAACAATCTTTGTCCACGTCAACAGTTTGGATGTAATAGATGGTCGGATTCAATTTTAATCCAATGGCCTGCGCTTCAACGTTAGCAGTTAGTAAAAAAACTGTGAATAATGCTTTTTTCATATCTATTATCCTGCTATTTAAAACAGGCTCCTAGACTAGACGTATTTTCAATTTAAATGCCACATGCGATCCGCTAAAATAGAATTTATATTTACTAGAATCGTTTAAACAAAATAAAGAGACATTTTTAGTCACCAAAGGAACTTTATGAGAAAAAAATTACTAGCGGCTTTTGCTGTCGCCACCTTAGCAGTCCTGGCGTCATGCAAAATGACCCAAACACGTCAAATATCATCGACAACTTCCACATTGGATCCGATGTCATTTCATTACCACGACACAAAGACCGTTACGACATTTGAAACGATTATGAACGAAGAACTTTCTTCGGAAAAATCATCTTCGTTTATTAAATACATTAATCGTCAGCGTGATTTTTATTACATTGCCCAAGATTTAGTAAACCAATTCGACAGAGAATTAGACCGCCTTTATCAAATGAAGAATAAAGGTAAAAACTTAACTTCGAAAGATAAGGAAAATCTTTTAAAAATAAAATTTCAATTAGCTATTGCGTGGGAATTTTCTGAAAGAAATTTACACGAAATGCAGGACTTGTATTTATTGGCCTTAGAAAATGCGAATAATCCAAACTCGAAACATCAATTGGCTGCTAAATTTATTTTACGAAAAATGCCAGATTGGATGGATGAAGGATGGAAAAAAGGGGATCAATCCGCTATTATTTCATTGGCGCAGCACTTGACGGATGTGAATGATCAGTATCAATTTTTAAACCCCACTGGAAAAACTGTCTCTTTCGATCGTTATGCATTAGCTTCCAATGAAATTCGTCAGAAAGCCTATTTACAAAGTTTAAAGTTTTCTAAAGCCCGATCAAAAACTTTGATCGATCAATTTATTCAAAAAGAATGGCAGTCCTACAAAGTCAGCCGTCAAAATGATCCTGAATTTGCAGAAATGCTCGCTGAAGAATCAAGAACGCCACAGGCCTTGGATGTTTTAGAACCAGCAGCCGATGGCAAAGGTCATGTGACTGGAAACCGCTTTCCACAAAATACTTGGGCTTTAACATTTGATGACGGTCCTCATCCTAAACACACTCAAGCAATGTACAATGTTTTAAAGACCAACCAAGTTCATGGAACATTTTTTTGGTTATCAAAAAATATTTTGCAGTATCCACAAATCGTCAAACAAGCTGCCGAATTAGGTTTCAGCCGCGCCAGCCATTCTTATACTCATCCTCAACTTGTTAAATTGTCAGGCGCCGGCCTTGAAAAGGAAATCACAGGCGCAGCTGATGATTTCGCTAAAATTGTTGGTGAACGTCCCACTTTATTCCGTTGTCCATTTGGTGCGTGCGGCGGTAACAATTCAGAAATCAGAAAGACGATCGCGCGCAACAACATGCTTCATATTTTTTGGAATGTGGATACGTTGGACTGGCAAGATAAAAATCCTCAGTCGATTTTTGAACGCTCTAAAAAACAAATCGACGTACTCGGCCGGGGAATTGTTTTATTCCACGATATCCACCCACAATCTGTTGAAGCTTTAGCTATTTTAGTGCCTTATATGAAAAATACTAAAAAATATGATATTAAACCTCTTGCAGAAATTATATCTATCGTGAGAGAAAAACCTTATGTCAGTCCGTAATATTATATTATACATTATTCTTGGCTTGGGCTTAAATGCTCAAGCCGTCACATTAAAAGAACTTGCCATTAAATCCTCTGTGATCTTAGCAGCTTCTGAAAATCCAGAGATCCTTAAAAAATGTAAAAAAAATTTAGATCAAATTTCAATCCTTAGCTTTGACCTTAGGGAACAAACTGAAGTTAAAATACATACTTTAACCGACAATGATTTGAAAATTATTGATCAAAGAGCTGCTACCTGCGAACAGGATTGCACTTGTGCTATTTATGCGATGGCATTTGAATTTAAAAACAAACCTCATAAATTATTATCAGAAAAGGCTGCGAAACTGACAGCCGCTGATCGAAAAAAATGTATCTCGAAGCTGAAGGATATTTGTGGAAAATATTTACGATAAATTGGGGGGCGATGATTTTGTTCGCCGCCTTTCAGATCAGTTTTACCAAAACATGGACACATTACCTGAAGTCAAAGAACTGCGTGATATGCACCCTACACCTTTGAAGTCATCGGCGGATAAACTGTATATGTTTTTATCTGGATGGTTGGGCGGCCCTCAATTATTCGAAAAACAATTTGGACACCCTCGACTGCGCGCTCGACATATGCCATTTTCTAT
>DALYIB010000036.1:0-16492 GCA_031970595.1 Pseudobdellovibrio sp. | reverse complement strand
CTTCAAAAATACAATGACGAAACTCCTTTGGTTAAAAACTATAAAGACAAATTAGAAACTGTTTTAAAAAACAGAAAGTAATCTATGAATAAAAACATTTTGATTTTGACTGTGTTTGGTTTTGTTGGCTGTACAACCACGAAGCACTATATTTCTACTTCGCGTCCACATTCGACAACAACGACGGCTCCTGTTCAAAATACCGTGAAACAACAACCACAAGCCAAGGCCACAGAAGTTTCTAAAACGACAGCGACAAATAGTGTTTTACCCGTTGTTACGGTTCATTCATCTGCTCCGATGGTGGCTCCGACAGTACCAGAACCACACCCAATCCAAGTTGCACCAGCTCCCGAAAAAACTGAAAGCACTGGCGGATTTTTTTCTTTCTTTCAATCAAAACCTGAAAAAGCTGTTGAAGCTAAAGCACGCTCAACTGTTGAATACCCAGTTAACTCTCAAAAAATTGGAGTCATGCTGCCGCTGACAGGAAAAAGCGCGCACTTAGGACAGCGGGCCTTAACAGCTATTCGTATGGGCTTAGGTTTGTCTGATCCAAATCCCAAATTTTCGATTGCTCTTTTTGATACTCAAGGTAAACCCGAGCTGGCAAAAATAGGTGTCGAGAAACTTTTGCGTGATGATAATGTGATTGCCATTATCGGCGGCTTGGGCGCCAAAGACGCACAAGCGATTTCCGCGCAAGCCGATTTTAATCGCGTTCCGTTTGTGACTTTTTCACAAAAATCAAATTTAACAGAGGATTCTGACTATACTTTTAGAAACGCTGTCACGCCCGACATGCAAGTCAATCACTTGACTGATTTTGCATTTAATAAATTACAGGCTCGTCGCTTTGCCGTGCTTTATCCCAACGATGCGTATGGCGTCGAATTCGCAAATAAGTTTTGGGATCATGTTTTAGCTCGCGGTGGCCAAGTGGTTGCCGCCCAAACATATGACCCTAAAGATACTGATTTAAATATTTATATTCAAAAAATGGTCGGTACTTATTACGTCGAAGACCGAATGGATGAATACAAAGCGCGACTAAAAGAAATGGCTCAAAAAAAACAAAAGCTTCAGCAAACTGAAGCCAACAAGCCTAAAAAGAATTCTCGCGAAAACGAAGTTAAAGAGAGTATTTTGCCGCCGATCGTTGATTTTGATGCTGTCTTTGTTCCCGACAGTGGTCGTGCCTTAGGACAAGCGATTGCTTTTTTCAAATCGAATGACGTTTCTGGTTTAACTTTTTTAGGGACAAATCTGTGGAACACACCAGATCTAGCGCGTAAGGTTGGAACACACCTTGATAAAAAGATTTACTTCGTAGACGCCGAGTCCAACACAACTGATAACAGCAGCACTGACTTTTTTAAGCGCTACGTAGAGCTTCACCAAGAAGAGCCCACTTTGCTCGAGGCCCAAACCTTTGAATCTGCAAAAATTATCAAAGAAATTGTTTTGTCCGGCGCCAATCATCGCGAGGCTCTGGCCTCTGAAATGCGCGAACTGGGTCGCAGACAAGGTGCTTTTAGCGAAATCTATATGAACAATGAAAAAGAAATCGTGCGCCCATTAACTATTTTAAGCCCTGTCCAGCCAGAAACTAAAAATTAATTGCCTATTTTTAACCCTTTCGCAGGCCTTCTGAGTCAGAATCACCAAGATTATGACACAGGAGGTTCATAGTGAGCGAAAAGGACTTATTAACAAAATGCCGAACAAAGCTGCTTGAGACCAAAGCCCAGCTTTTGAATCAAATGAACAGCTTAAATTTTGACTTCAACCTAGTGGATAAATCTCGAGGTGATGAAAGCGATCTTGCGAGCGCTCACCAAGAAGAACATCAATTTTTAATCAATCAACGTCGTATGAAAAATCAATTACAGGAAATCGAATGGGCTTTGGCCAGAATGGAGTCAGGCTCATTTGGTATCTGCGAAGAAACCGAAGAAAAAATCGAAACCGAAAGACTTTTGGCTATTCCTTGGACTAGATACAGCATCGAGGGAGCCGAAATTCAAGAAGCCTTGAACAAAAAAGGTGCTGCAAAAAAAGCTTAAAAAGTTTTCCACATGCAGAATGATTCAACACGCAATTATTATGTTTTTTTGATGACACTTCTCTGTCTGCAATGAAATATTCCCCCTCAAGTTTCGGACAACTTTAAATTTTCGATAAAAATTTTTATTTTTATCAGAGGGGGAAATTACATGAAGAAGACCGAAAAAAGCTCAGAGAATTTGGAACTTCATTTTCAGCTCATCAAAGAATCTTTGTTGAATCAAAAAAGTGAAATTTTAAATAGAAATTCCGAGTTTAAAGATTCTCAGTCTCAGTTTTCAAAATACTCTGACGAAGCTGATCAGACAGCGCAAGAGTTACAAAACAATGTTTCTATTCAACTGCACGAGCGTGAAAGAAAATCGCTTTTGTTAATAGAAAAAACTTTATCTAAATTTGCTGACGGCACATATGGCGAATGCGAAGGTTGTGGTGAATCGATTGGAATCAAGCGCTTACAAGCTCGACCAATGGCCCCACTGTGCATTTCGTGCATGGAAGACCTGGAAGACAGCCATTCTTCCTCTCAAAATCTATTCCAGTAACCCCTTTTTTCTCTTTATTTCTCAAGGGATGAGGGCTCTTACTGACATGGATGTCAGTCTTGTTTTTTCGAAAATATTAAAAACCAGACTTAATATCATTTAATAAAAATCATTTTACTCCGATGTATAGCTTAAGAATACAGGAGTAAATATGGCATTTGATAATCAACCAGTTGAGATCCCACAAACACTACCGATGTTACCCGTGCGTGATATCGTCGTATTTCCGTATATGATTATTCCGTTGTTTGTTGGACGTGAAGCTTCTATCCGCTCTGTCGAAGATGCGTTGTCTAAGAACAGACTTATTTTCTTAGCTTCACAAAAAGATATCGCTGAAGAAAACCCTTCTCCAGAGACAATCTATGAAACTGGTACAGTGGCTAAAATCATGAGAATGCGCAAGCTTTCTGATGGTCGCGTTAAAATTTTAATCCAAGGTGAAGCAAAAGCAAAAATTACTTCTTTTGTAAAAACAACTGGTTCGTTCGAAGTTTCTGTTGAAAAAATTGCAGATACTCCAATTACACAAACAGCTCCAGAAGTTGAAGCGCTTATCCGCACAGCAAAAGATTCTATCGAAAAAATTATCGCTTATGGCAAAGCTCTTTCTCCTGATATTCTATTAGTATTAGACGATGTACAAGACTGTGGTCGCGTAGCCGATTTAATCGCTAGCAACCTTGGTATCAAAGTCGCTGAAGCTCAAAAAGTTCTTGAAACTCAAAGTCCAACCGAAAGATTGGCTTTAGTAAATCAAATTCTTTCAGCTGAACTTGAAGTATTACAAGCTCAATCAAAAATCAGAAATCAATCTCGTCAGGATGATAACAAATCTCAAAGAGAAAATTTCTTACGCGAGCAAATGAAGGCCATCAAATCTGAATTAGGTGAAAACGCAGATTCTAAATCAGAAGAAATGGATGAATTAAAAAATAAAATCATGACGGCTGGCATGCCAGAGCCTGTTCAAACAGAAGCTCTTAAGCAATTACACCGCCTTGAAAGAATGCACCCAGACGCAAGTGAAGCGACAATGGTCAGAACATATCTAGACTGGATGGTCGATCTTCCATGGAATAAATCAACTGAAGACATTCATGATTTAAAACGTGCTAAAGAAATTTTAGACGAAGATCACTATGAGTTACAAAAAGCCAAAGATCGCGTTTTAGAATTCTTGGCTGTTCGTAAATTAAAATCAACAATCAAAGGTCCTATCCTTTGCTTTAGTGGTCCTCCAGGTGTTGGTAAAACATCTTTGGGTCGTTCGATTGCAAAAGCCATGGGTCGTGAATATTTCCGTATCGCTTTAGGTGGCGTTAAGGATGAAGCTGAAATTCGTGGTCACCGTCGTACTTATGTCGGCGCCATGCCAGGTAAAATTGTTCAAGCATTACGTCAATGTAAAACAAAAAATCCAGTTATTGTGTTGGATGAAATTGACAAAATGGCTTCAGACTTCCGCGGCGATCCAGCATCAGCTATGTTAGAGGTTTTAGATCCAGAACAAAATGCAACATTCCGTGATAATTATTTGAATGTTGATTTTGATTTATCAAAAGTATTATTTATCGCAACAGCCAATGTGGTTGAAAACATTCCACCAGCATTGCGCGATCGTATGGAAATGATTTACATTCCTGGTTATACAGAAAATGATAAATTATTCATTACGAAGAAACACTTAATTGCTCGTCAAATCGAAGCCAACGGTATTACTCCAGAAAATATTTCATTCACTGATGAAGGTTTGAAATTTTTAATCTCGGGCTATACTCGCGAAGCCGGTTTACGTAATCTCGAGCGCGAAGTCGGTTCAGTTTGCCGTAAAGTTGCTAAAAAAGTAGTTTTAGGCGAGTCAAATTTCGTAGAGGTTACAGAAAAAACTGTTCCAGAATTATTAGGTCCACCACGCTTTTTACGTGATGACAAAATGCTTGAACCAAACGTCGGCGTTGTTCAAGGTCTTGCTTGGACACAAGCTGGCGGTGAAGTCTTGTTGATCGAAGCTCTTAAAATGAAGGGCAAAGGCGGCATGATGTTAACGGGTCAGTTGGGCGATGTGATGAAAGAATCTGCTCATGCGGCGATGTCATATGCACGCGCTCACCAAGAAGAGCTTGGAATTGATCCTGAAATGTTTGAAAAATTTGATATCCACGTCCACCTTCCTGCGGGAGCAATTCCAAAAGATGGTCCATCAGCGGGTATCACTTTAACAACCGCACTTGTCAGCTTATTAACTGGCACGCCTGTCAGAAATGATATTGCTATGACTGGCGAAGTCACTCTTCAAGGACGCGTCTTGCCAGTTGGCGGTATCCGTGAAAAGTGCTTAGCAGCTCTGAACTTGGGAATCAATAATGTGATTATTCCAATGGCTAATGCCAAAGACCTTGAAGACATCCCTCAGGTTTTTAAAGACAAAATGAATTTCATTTTGGCTGAAAACTTAGATGAAGTTTTTGCGGTCGCTTTTGACAAATCAGAAAATTTTAGCAGCAAGAAAACAGCGGCTAAAAAAGAATCAAAAAAATCTGCCAGCAAATCGGCAGCAGCTTAATATGATCAAGTCCGCCCTAACAGTTTTTTTAGGAATACTGTTCTCGGCGGATTTTTTATTTTCGTCGCCCGTTAATAATCTGCAAATTATCCAATTATTTACAAAAAATGGCTGCGCTCCGGATCAAATCAAGTTTGAATCCGTAAGCCTAGTTACTCCGTCAGACCGTATTTATTATTGTCGGTCTGAATGTGGCGCGAATGCCTGTACATACTCGGTGTATATTAAATCCGGTGCTGCATATATTTATTCGGGCCAATTCAGCGGTCGATATCAAATTTTACCCGGCGCCTCACCTAAAAAAATTAAAGTCGAACACCCTTTGACTGAACCCAAAGAACTCACCTACAGAGATAAGCAATACCAATGAATTTTTTTGCTTTTCTCTTGAGTCTTTTTTTTTCGATAATCGCTTTTTCACAAGAGCTAAAGATTCAATGTTCTGAAAAATCAGAATTTAAATCTTTTTCAATAGGTAACTATAGTTTTGAAAACAGGCCCTTAACGGCCAAAGAAAAAGAAGATCTTCTTAAAAAGCTTCGCGCCAAACAAGCGGATTTATGCAAAACCACTAAAAGCTGCTTTTCAAATGCAGACAAAACCGGAGTTTCCGGCAAAGAACTATCTGACTTAGCAGATATCATCTCTTATGCTGATGATGTTTCCAACAGGGCCCACAAAATGGACTCTGCAGAAATTGAAAAACATATTGCTCATCTTGAGTATTACAACACGCTTTGTGAAAAAACCTCGGGCACATCTGTTCCTGGAATCAAAATCAACTACAATGACAAAGGTTTGAATAAAGGTAAAAGCGGAACTTTTGATAAAGAACAGCTGGATCAGTTGATCGAAACCAGCATCAAAGAAGGTGTCGATCCTTATTTGTCTATTGCTATTTTGCTTTTGGAAAACCCACCGTCGACGGATGCCAAGTCCAATATGTACAAGCGCATGTACGGTCTTTTGCCGATCGATGCTGTGGCGGCCTATGATATTTTGGGTTGTTCTGTTAAAAAAGAGGACTTTGAAATTATTAAAGACAAAAAAGTTTTAAATAAATTTGTTTCTATGTACGAGCAGATTCAAAAAACATCTAACGATGGAAACAGCGATGAATATTATAAAAAGATGAATGCTCTCAGCAATGAGGTTGCTCAATATATCAAAGACCCCAAAGACTCAGATATTGTTTACACTCAAATGATGTGTGAAATTGCCAAAAAAGATCCCAAGGTTAATAAATGCTCTGGATATTTGGGCGAACAAAAAAAACCGTTTCCGATCGATATGACCTATTCCAAACGTGGCGGATTTTACGACAATCAATGGTTACTGTGCTCTCAGGACAAAGTGTTCACAGCAGGCGCGGCGCCGGGATTTCAATTGGCCAGCGGCGGGTCTGCTGCGGGTTGTTGTGTGGACGTCAAAACCCATCGCATGTCGGACGAGGCTTATTCAGAAGTTTTGGGAGCCTTGGGTGTTAAGTATTTGAAAAGAACCGTTCAGGACTGTGCCAGCAAAGGACAGCCGTTAGATTTTTGTGTTCAGAAATACAACGGCTTGGGATGTTTTAATTGTACAGAGAAAATGGCCAACGACTGTTTTAATGGAATCGTCATGGAAGATCGCCCCGTCTATGGCAATCGTGGTTTGGATTTAATGGTCAAATCCATTATGAATAACCCCGAGATTAATGCCTTAATCACAGAAAATTCGAATCGTCTCAAGTCTAAGCCCATGAGTATTTTTTGCTCTGGCAAAACCGGCCCAGTCAGCATCAACACAGATCAGTTTTTAAATAATGAAAAAAAATTCCTTTTGCAGGGAGAAAATCAGTTTTATAAATTTCCTGTGAAAACTTCGGCGGGACCTCGATCCAAACCTGCTGAAACGGCCGAAGAAAAAGAGCTTTATCTCAAGCTCGAAGCCAATCGAAAAAAAGCCTGTCTTAAATATTATAATTAATGTTCTATTTCGCCGCTTGCGATACTGCGATGGCGATCATTTTCTGACTCAAGAATCTTAACAAGCGTCTTCAAGTCAGCAATTTCTTCTTTTAAAGAAACAATTTGCAACTCTTTGTCTTGTAATACTTGAGTGTAGGCTTTTTTCAGGTCAGCCAAAAGTCTATTGGCTGCTGTGATAACTGATTCGGATTTAGCATGATCTTGTTCTGCGCTCACCGCCGTTGGCTCGCTGTTTAGGGAGGGGCGATTTCCATTGGCGGCGTCATCTTCATCTAAAATAAAATATTTACCGTCGTCGAGTCTGTACTGAATGTCCTCAGCTTTAATTTTTCTTCTGAGTGTTGAGATGCTCACCTTATGTTTCAATGAGTACTCAGCTAATGGTAACCACATCCAGCTTACCTCCCGACTATTCAAGCCTAACATGGCCGAAAGCCTTGTCAAATAAGGATTTCAAGATTTTGGATAGTCTTAAGCCCAAGGTCTTGAATACTCATAGTTTTCGCTGTGTTTTTAAGCAAAATGCTTGACCTTGGTCCAGCTAATCACGTGAGTAGGCGAGGTTTTTAGGTCATTTAATTAAAAAACCATGTTATTTTGAGTTCGTGTCAGTGAATATTCAGAACAAAAAGAAAATAGCCCTTGTCCTTAGTGGAGGCGGAATCAAAGCGGCCGCTTATCACATCGGAGTCTGTTTAGCCCTGCAGGAAAAGGGCTTTCGTTTCGCCGGGGGCAACAAAGAAGTTATCTCTTTACGAAAATCGGACCCTCACTATTCACAACATCCACAAATTGAACTTTACGTCGGGTCTAGTGCCGGCGCTTTTGTCAGTTCGGTATTGGCTTCTGGACGATCGCTTGAATCATTGATCACAGCCTTTCAAGTCGGCGTTGGAACAGATCCCTATTATAAAATTTCTGAAGTCGAAAAACTAAAGCCCATTGGATACAGACATATTTTTCATATTAATGGAAAGCGCATGCTCAGCTTTTTACCAGAGGCTGTTTTAGAAAAATCAATTTTAGCCGGCGGTTTAGAGGTCTTATTAAAAAAGGGCTTTAAATTAAATGGGCTTTTTACGGCAGGTGGAATTGAACGTTATTTGCGTAAATACGTTTTAGACGAAAACGAGTTTTCTCGTCTTGGGGTCGAGCTTTATATTATTTCAACTCAACTTAATCACTCTCGAAAAACAATTTTTGGCCCCTATCTAGAAAGTTCGAAAACAGATACGACTCAATATATTGGTTATTCTAAAATTTCAGAGTCCGTTGCCGCATCCGTTTCTTTGCCTCCGTTATTTGCGCCCTACCCAATTTTAAAACCCGACGGCAAAGAAATTTACCATTATGATGGTGAAATTCGCGACACTCTCAGCACCCATGTTGCCGCCGACCATGGCGCCGATTTAATTTTGGCCTCTTATTCCATGCAGCCTTATCACTACTCGAAGGAATTTGGCTCGCTTCACAAATTCGGAATGCCTGTTATTATTAACCAAGCCCTTTACCAGGTCTTAGAACAAAAGGTCGCACGACATATCCAATTTCAATTGAAAAAAAGAAACACCTATACAGCTTTGAAAAAAACAATCGAAGAAGAAGGCCTTTCCAAAGAGGTTCAAAACAAAATTTTAAGCGTTTTGACCGAAAAAATGGATTTCAACCCCAATGTTGAATCCATCTATATTGCGCCAAGATCCCAAGACCATGAAATGTTTTTTGCCGATCATTTTTCTTTGAACTCAAAAATTTTGGAAAAAATTGTTTGGATCGGTTTTAAGGCTGGCATCTCTGCCATGCGGGAGCATTTATAATGACGACAGATCCAAACGATTCAAAAAAGAAACTAAAAGATTTTTTGAAATCATTTTTAATGCCGACGATTGTTGGAAAGACATTGGTGCTGTATTTTGGAATTCACTATTCAATGTATCCTGGTGAAGGATACGGCTATGGACTTGTTGGCGCCATAGCCTTTACGTTATTTGGTCTTTTTAAATTTCTTTGGAAATACAAAGACCAAGAAGAAATTTAGAAAACAGCTTATCCTAAGCTGTTTTCAAACAATGTAAATAATGGACTAGAAAACAATCCTACAATTAAAATAAAAATCGCAGAAATCACAACTGTGACAGTTGTTGCTTGCTGTGGATGATCTGCAATATTGGCTTCCCCATCACGCATGTACATCATCACGATTGGTCTTAGATAATAGTAGACGCTAATAACAGAATTGATAACGCCCCATAATGCTAACCAAACTAATCCTTCGCTGACAGCGGCACTGAACAAATAGAATTTACCAAAAAATCCCAGTGTTGGAGGTAGACCCGCCAAAGACAATAAAAACACTGATAAGCATAACGCTAATACAGGTCTGTTTTTTGCGAAACCAGCAAAGTCTTCGTTGGATAAAAAATGGTTTTCTGATTTTTCGATCATACTGGCAATAGCAAACGCGCCCATCGTCATCACAGAGTACGTTAATAAATAAAACAATACACTGGATGCACTGTAGGCCGAATTTTGACTAATTCCTGCCGTGATCAATCCCACCAAAATATATCCTGAATGAGAAATTGATGAATAAGCCAAAGTTCTTTTGAAGTTTGTTTGAACCAGCGCAGCCAAGTTGCCCACAGTCATTGTAATAACTGCCAACCATTGCAAAACATCAAATAAATTTTGTGATCCATTTAATGCTTGAGTTGCAAAAATTCTTAGAAAGGCCGCAAAAGAAACTGTCTTAACCGCTGTTGCCATGAACGATGTCACAGCTGTTGGGGCGCCTTGGTAAACATCTGGCGTCCATGCGTGGAAAGGAACGATTGAAACTTTGAAACAAAATCCCAAAATGACAAACGTCAAACCAAACAAAAACATTTTGCTTGTTTTAACTAACGTTGCTGCATTTGACATTAAATCTGTAATATCAACCGTATTCGTGCTGCCAAAAATATAAGATACGCCGAACAAAAATAACGCCGAAGCAAACGAGCCTAAAATAAAATATTTAATCGCTGCTTCTTTTGAAATTTTTTGCTCATTCGACATCGCAATCATTAAATACAATGATAAAGACATCAGTTCCAAGCCGATAAAAAGAGTCAATAAATGAACCGAAGAAACCAAAATCAACATCCCCAAAATCGAATTCATCGCTAGGAACATGATTTCAGAAAATTGCGATTGATTCGTCGATTGATTTTCATACATCAAAATCAATCCAGCGCCGGCAGCAATCAAAGCAATGATTCCCGCCCATTGCGTAAGACCATCAAACAACAACTGTCCGTTAAATGCCGTTTTGTCCGATCCACCGAAAACAACCAACAAGCCACCCGAAATGACCAGGCCAATCAATGCCACAATCAAGGTCGCTGCTGTATTTTGTTCTTTGTTTCCAGCCAAAACCTTCGACGCCAGCGGTAATAAGCTAAACACAAAAAGTGCGATCATTGGGGAAATCAATAAAATATCTGACATTCCAATAGTTACGTTCATATTACTTTACCTCTAACGAGTAGTTCTGTTTATTCGCCAACAAGTGGTCGATGCTCTTTTTAGAAAAATCCATAAAGTGATTTGGGAAAACACCCATCCAAAAAATCATTACTACAAGTGGTGCTAAAACTACAAATTCGCGCACGCTTAAGTCATGCAAAGCATGGTGTGAGTCTTTTTCTGATTCTGTAACAACCTCACCTTTTGGACCAAAGAAAACCTTCTTAACCATCCACAACATGTAGGCTGCTCCAAAAACAACGCCGGTTACCGCAACGGCAGCGACCCAAGGGTTGTATTTAAAAGTTCCCATCAAAATTAAAAATTCGCCGATAAAACCATTTGTTAAAGGAACCGCAATCGAAGACATCGTTACAATGATGAATGCAATCGTATAATTCGGCATTGCGCTCGCTAATCCGCCGTATTTTGCGATTTCACGCGTGTGCGTTCTTTCGTAAATCATACCAATTAATAAGAACAAGGCTCCCGTTGAAATACCATGATTCAACATTTGATAAAGGGCCCCGTTAACGCCAAACGAATTCATTACAAAAATACCAACAATCACATAACCCATGTGTGAAACCGAAGAGTACGCAACCAATTTTTTAACATCTGGCTGAATCATCGCCACTAAGGCTCCGTAAACGATTCCGACAACGCCAAGCACGACAAACAACCAAGCAAAGTGTTCGCTGGCTTCTGGAAACAATGGCAATACCCATCTCAAATAACAGTAGGTACCCATCTTTAACATCACGCCCGCTAGAACAACGGATCCTGGAGTCGGCGCTTCAACGTGTGCATCTGGCAACCATGTGTGCAAAGGAAACAAGGGAACCTTGATGGCGAAAGCGACTGCAAAGGCAAAAAACAAAAGTGTTTGTGCCGTAAAAAATTCACCAGCAACAAATGGAATTTTCAATTTGTAAAAATCAAGAAGGCTTGCGCTGATGTTGCCGCCAGTTACTTCCGGAGTTAATCGCATCATGAAAATGATCGCTAATAACATTAAAACAGATCCGGCCATCGTGTAGATAAAAAACTTAACCGTTGCATAAATGCGGCGAGCTCCGCCCCAAATACCAACAATAAAGTACATCGGAACCAGAGAAAGCTCCCAAAAAACATAAAACAAAACAGCATCTAAGGCCAAAAAAGAACCGATCATTGCTGTTTGCAAAATGAATAATGCAATATGGAATCCTTTAACGCGATCTTCGATCGACTTCCAAGATCCTAAAATCATAATGGGCATTAAGAACGTTGTTAGAACAACTAACATCACAGAAATTCCATCAATACCGACAAAATATCCGATACCAAATCGTTCAATCCAGACATAGTTTTCTACGAACTGCAAAGCCGAAGAATTTGAATCAAAGCCATTCAACATGACTAATGAAACCAAGAACTGAATGATTGAAAATCCTAAAGCCAAATGACGAATCGTTGATTTCTGTGGCCAAGCCGCCAAAATCAACGCAAAAATAATTGGCAAGAAAATGAGTGTGCTTAAAATCATAAATTACCTCATCAATACAAATGAAAGAACAATTACAAGTCCTACGCCAATATACATAGCGTATTGTTGCATGTTTCCTGTTTGAAACGAACGAACTACTTTCCCGCCACCATTAACAACGTCGCTTGTCCAGTAAGTCATTTTGTCGATAAAATTAACATCTACGTACTGCCAAAGATTCTTACTTTGACGAATAATTGGATTAATAATTCCTGCGAAATACATTTCGTCTACAAAATATTTGTTATTCACTAAATTGTAGATTGGGCCTAATAACTTTTTAAATTTTTCTGAAGCACCTGGCTTAACAATATAAAACATATATGCCGTTAATGCAGAGATCATCGCTAAACTCACTGAAGTACCCATCAATGACCACTCAAGAGCTTCGTGATTTTCTGAATGGAACGCTGTCATTTCATTTGCAGGAATTGCTTTGATAACTGGTTCTAACCAATGCTCCCAAAAGTTTGGAATGTGTCCTAAGTATTGTCCGATCACATGCGGAACGCCGACAAAGCCACCCACCACAGACAAAATCGCCAAAATAATCAACGGGACTGTCATAAGGGCTGTGCTTTCATGTGGATGAACATTTTTATCCACACGAGATTGTCCCCAAAACGTCAACGCCATCAAGCGAGTCATATAAAACGCTGTTAATACTGCGCCAATAACTCCGGCCACCCAAAAAAGCTCGTGACCGCGCGGTGAAGAAAACGCTTTCCATAAAATTTCATCTTTTGAAAAGAAGCCCGAAAACAATGGAAAGCCAATAATTGCCAGCCATCCCATGAAAAATGTTGCATGCGTGATTGGCATATATTTTTTTAATCCGCCCATTTTGCGAATGTCTTGTTCTTCGTGCATACCGTGAATCACAGATCCAGAACCCAAGAACATCAAGGCTTTGAAAAAGGCATGAGTCATTAAGTGCATCATTCCCGCACCAAATGCGCCAACACCCACAGCTAAAAACATATAACCCAGCTGTGAAACAGTTGAATAGGCTAAAACTTTTTTAATGTCATATTGAGTAAGACCAATCGTCGCCGCCAAAACCGCAGTCGCTGCTCCGATCGTTGCGATTACCATCATTGTATTTGGTGCCGCAATAAAAAGTGGGTTTAAACGGATAATCATATAAACACCCGCTGTTACCATCGTGGCCGCGTGGATCAATGCAGATACGGGTGTTGGGCCGGCCATCGCATCTGGCAACCAAACATAAAGTGGAATTTGTGCCGATTTTCCAGTCGCGCCAACAAACAACAAAAGCGTTCCTAAAGTCACGGCGCCTAACCAGCTGGCCTCAACCGTTGTTGGAGCCAACGCGTTTAATTCGTACATATTTAATGTGCCGAACGTCATAAACAAAATAAACATCCCCAACAAAAAAGCACCGTCACCAATTCTGTTTGTGATGAAGGCCTTCATGCCGGCGGCAGCTTTGGCAGAATCGCTAAACCAGAAGCCAATCAACAAATAACTGCAAAGACCAACGCCTTCCCAGCCAACAAACATTGTTAACAACGAATCGCCCAAAACAAGAATTAACATGTTAAATACGAACAGATTCAAGTAAGCGAAATATTTTGTAACGCCCTTATCGTGGTGCATGTATCCGATTGAAAACAAATGGATCAACGATCCAACGCCCGTAATAATCAAAATCATAATCGCGCTGATTTGATCTACTACAAATCCCGCGTTGATTTTAAAATTATCTACGGCAATCCAATTAAAAAAGTCAGCCGTCAGTCTGCGGCTTTCAACTGGGGCATCAACAAGGCCCAAAAACAACATGATCGCACATACAAAAGAAGTGGCAACCGCAAGTGTTGCTACAGTTCCTGCAATCACATAATTCGTTGATTTGTAACGAAGTCCATTGATTAAAAAACCAATCAAAGGGCTCAGTAATAATATTGCAATAAGAGTTTGATGATTCATATTCAATACCTATCCTTTAAGGTGCTCGAAAAAGCGAATGTTAACTTCTTTAAAGCGTTTGAAAATCGCAACCGCTAGGGCCAGACCAACAGCGGCTTCGGCGGCCGCAATCGTCATGACGAAAAAAACCATGACTTGTGCTTCCGAATTATTATTAAATTTTGAAAAGGCCACAAAGCTCAGATTCACAGCGTTTAACATCAACTCGATCGACATCATCATGACGATCAAATTTCTTCTCATTAAAACGCCGGCCATGCCCATCGCAAACAAAATGGCAGAAACGACTAAATAGTGTTCAAGGCCAATCGTTGATAGAATATCACTACTTTGCATGCGTGCCCCCTTTACTTCTTGATAATGCAACTGTGCCCACAGCAATCACCAGCAACAAAACGCCCAGCGCTTCAAATCCAAATACGTTCTTTAAAAATAAATTTTCGGATAAAATTTTTGTTGTATCCGCGGCCTGCGCATTATCAGCAACGGCCTTGATGTTCTCTAGGCTTTTACCAATTGTAATCGCCCCCACTACAAGTCCCGCTAAAATTCCAACCGAAGCAATTTTAATCGCGCCAGTAATTTTACCGCGAGTAAAGGCCTGCGTTTCATGTTTTAAGTCAAACAACATTAAAACCATCACGAATAAAACCATGACGGCGCCGGCATAAACAATCAACTGCACGCCAGCTAAAAAGTAAGCGTTCAGCGTTACAAAAAGCGCCGAAACTCCCACCATTGTCATCGCTAAACAAAGCGCTGAATAAACTGGATTTGTTAACAAGACGACTGATAATCCGGAAACCAAAACTAACAGCGACAAAAACCAAAATAAAAAAGCATCTGCTGACATGTGTGCTCCTATAAAACAAAATAGTTAGCAGCAAAAATAATAGCTGCTGTGATAATTGTATTTGCCAACGCCCACGGCAACATCGTCTTCCAACCCAAATCCATTAATTGATCGTATCGGAAGCGTGGTAGCGTCCAACGAACATGGATAAAGATCCAAAGAAAAATAGCAAACTTGACGTTGTATGAAAGAAAGTGAGCAACTGAATTGAAGATATTCGCGCCTGTTTCAGAGCCAAACCAATTTAAACCCATTTGATAAACATCGTTCGGTGTTAGCCCTGGAATTAAATATCCGCCAAAAAAGAATGTTGTCATCAATCCAGAAGCAATCATCATGTGACCGTATTCACCGATGAAGAACATCAACATTTTAAAACCGCCGTACTCTGTATGGAAACCCGCAACCAACTCGGCTTCGCCTTCGGCCAAGTCAAACGGTAAACGATTTGATTCCGCAAACGCCGCTGCGAAAAAGATAATCGCGCCAACGGGCTGAAAGAAAATACCCCAGTTTGGCAACCATGGGATGTAGGACTCGTAACCAAATCCTGTAAAATGCAACGGCCCTTGCTGCTGTTGAATCATCTCTGTCAGGTTGAATGTTCCATACATCAAAATCACGCCCACGATTGAAAGGCCCAAAGCCAATTCGTAAGAAATAATTTGTGCGGACGCGCGCATTGCGCCCATCAACGAAAACTTACTTCCAGATCCCCACCCAGCCATTAAAATTGTATAGGCCGCCAAAGAAGAAATCCCCAAAATAAAAACGATTCCAACATTCACTTCATAGCCTTGAATCAAGAACTTTGAATCGCCAATAATCAATGGCACAGACATTGGAATAGCCATATAAGCAATCGCCGCCGGGATTAAGGCAAACACTGGAGCCGCATAAAATAAAAAGCGATTCGCTTTATCTGGAACGAAGTCTTCTTTGTTCAAAAACTTAACCGCGTCCGCTAACAATTGCACTAACCCCAAAGGACCTACGCGATTCGGGCCAAATCGATTTTGGATAAATGCAGATCCGCGACGCTCAAGCCAAACTAAAATTGGTACGGCTTGAACCATCATTAAAAAAACCAAAACAGTTTTAATTAAGTTAACTGTAATTTCAAACCCTGTTGTTCCCATTGATGACATAATTAGTCCCACTCCAAAGCTTTAGATTTGATTTCCCACCACAATCCAAAAATGAAAATAGCAAGAAACACTAACATCGAAACAAAAACATACGCGCCGGCGCCACCAGAAATAAAATTTCTAAAGTTAACTGCCCACGGGTACATAAAAATAATTTCAATATCAAACAGGATGAACAAAATCGCCGTTAAATAAAACTTAACAGAAATTTTGGTATCTTTCTTTTCAATTTCCTCGATACCACATTCATAGATTTCCATTTTGGCTTTACTAGATCGCTTGGCCATACCACCAATCGCGCGCGCTAAGAAAATCAAAATTACCCCAAACACAGCAATAAAAGCTGTGATAAAAA
>DALYIB010000035.1:0-16515 GCA_031970595.1 Pseudobdellovibrio sp. | reverse complement strand
AGAGGGTTGTCATTATGTCTAGAAATGATTCTAAAAATTCTAAAAATAATGACGGCCGCCGAGTCGCGCGAGTTGAACGCGAAGTTCAAGGTGTTGTTTCCACTTTTATTATTCAAAAATTACAATCTGAACTACCAGGTTTGGTGACTGTCGGCCGAGTTCAAATACCGGCTGATTTGCGTCAAGCGCGTGTGTATGTCAGTTTGCTGAACTTGAATCAAGGTTCAGCTCCTTCGGATAAGGATCTTGAGAAAACACTCGATATTTTGCAATCATGGGCTCCTGAAATGCAGGACGCGATTGCTGCCAAAATTCAAATGAAGTATTTGCCTAAGCTCAGCTTTTTCGCAGATGAATCCACGGAAAAAATTTTAAAAGTCGAAAGAATTTTATCGGACTTGGGGTCTGGACAAACTGTTTCAGATGACGACGACGAGTTTTAAATAATGAGTTCGTCTTATCATGGGCTTATTTTGATTGATAAACCGGTCGGTTTAACAAGCCACGATGTGGTCTCGCAAGTTCGCAAAATTTTCAAAACAAAAGAAGTGGGTCATTCAGGAACCTTGGATCCGCTGGCCAGTGGTTTGATGGTTGTTTTGTTAGGTGAAGCGACCAAGTTAAGTCCTTATATCACAGACGGCGATAAAGGCTATGAAGTTGAGTTTCGTTTAGGTTTTGAAACCGATACTTTGGATGTCACTGGAACTTGTGTCGCAGAAAAACCTGTCACAGCCAATCGTTCACAGATTATTGCGAAGGCCATGCAGTTAAATCAAGAATTTGAATTGCCAATTCCTATGTATTCAGCAAAAAAAATCGATGGGAAAAAACTTTACGAATACGCACGTGAGAATATTCATGTCGAAGTGCCAACAAAAAAAATGAATTTTTGGAATATTCAAAATCTTTGTAGTGACTCTGAATATAAATTTTCTTTGGAGTGTTCCAAGGGAAGTTTTATTCGTTCCTGGGTCAAATATGTGGGCGAGCAAAGTGGTGAATTGGCGACCATGTCGGCTTTGCGACGATTTAAATCAGACCGTTTTTTATTAAGGGATGCGACGACGCTAGAAGATTTGAAACAAGTCAGTGAAAATCAGTTGGTGCAGTATTTAGTACCTATTGAAAAGGCATTATCGTCAGTTAAAACCATGAAAGTTGCTGGTAAAGACGAAACTTTGATGAGAAACGGACAGATCAGTCACGATTTAAGATCCAGATTGATTATCGAATTTGATCCAGCCAAAGATGAGTTCGTTCAAATTCATTCTTCAAAAGGACAGCTTATGGCGGTGATAGGTTTAGAACCCTATGTCGGTTTCAAAATTCGACGAATTTTTAATTCACCAGTATCCGGATCCTAGCCCTGATTGGTTATTCGCGGGGACGAACTTCAATCATTTCGACTTCAAAAATCAAATCCGAATGAGGCGGAATAAGTCCTTTTTGTCTTTCGCCGTAGCCTAAGTGAGAAGGGACGAAAAGTGTTCTGTGGCCGCCGGCTTTGATGCCCATGAGGCCTTGATCCCAGCCTTTGATTACGCGTCCCGAGCCGATCACAAACTGAAAGGGACGACCATGGTTATAGGATGAATCGAAGAGGGTGCCGTCGGTTAGGGTCCCTTTGTAATGACAAATCAGCAAGGCGCCTTTGGTGGCTGCAGGTCCTTGGCCTTCTTTGATATCTGTAATAACTAATTGTTTTTCTGGGCTCATTAGCAAAATTTAATGCGATTGGCGGAAATATTCCACTGCTATCTGGGCTTTTTAGGGGAAATATGAAAATGAATGGTTTTCGGCTTGCCATTTTTATACTGGATTGATAAACCTAACAGACCTTTAAAAAACGGGTTTTTTTGTCAGCCATGACGGAAAATCGGTGAAGCAAACATTGGGTTTGTAAGGTATTAAAAAGCTGATTCAAAAAACAATGATAATCAGTTCAATCAAGGAGCTTATAATGGCAATGTCTAAGCAACAAAAAGCCGATATTCTTAAAAAATTTGCAACTGGAAACTTGGATACAGGTTCTCCGGAAGTACAAGTCGCTTTGTTAACAGCGCGTATCAACGAAATGTCTACGCACTTTTCAACGCACAAAAAAGACGAGCACGGTAAACGTGGTCTTGTTAAAGCTGTTAATCAACGTCGTCAGCTTTTAGATTACTTAAAATCTAAAAATGTTTCTCGTTATGAGAAGCTAATTGCAGCATTAGATATCCGTAAGTAATCTGGATGTGCTGAAAAAAAAGGCTCCGAAAGGGGCCTTTTTCATTTTAGACTCAGTTTCAAGCAAGTGCCGATTTTAAGATTGTTCTTGGGTGTAAAGTTAATCATAATTTAATCAATATAAATTGAAATTGAACGAACGATAAACAAACAAAACGCAAAAGAAAAAGCGTAAGAAGTCAGACTTAAAATAAAATCAAAGTAGGTCTGAAAGTACAAGGAGAATACATGGTTACAACAGTAACAACTTCAGTAGCGGGACGTCAGATTACAATCGAGACAGGTCGCTTAGCCAAGCAAACAGACGGTTCCGTATTAGTTACATGTGGCAACAATATGGTTTTAGTTACAGCCGTTTCAGCAAAAGAAGCCAAACCAGATCAAGGCTTTTTTCCACTCACAGTTGAATTCATTGAAAAATTTTACGCCATCGGAAAAATTCCAGGTGGATACTTTAAACGTGAAGGTAAACCTTCAACAGAATCAGTTTTAAGCGCTCGTATTGTTGATCGTCCTATTCGTCCTTTGTTTCCAGAAGGATATTTGAATGATACACAAGTTGTCGTTACAGTTTTATCAGCAGACGGATCATTTCCAATTGACGTACTTTCGTCATTAGGAGCTTCTTCGGCATTACATATTTCAGATATTCCATTTTTTGGTCCAACAGCAGCTTGTCAAGTCGCACGCGTTGACGGTCAAATGATTGCGAATCCAACTCCAGAACAGTTAGCTAAATCAGACATGGATATTATCGTGTCAGGTACTAAAAATGGTTTGTTAATGGTTGAAGGTGAAGCTCAATTTATTACTGAAGCGGATGCTTTAGCTGCTTTGAAATTTGGTCACGAATCTATTAAGCCTTTATTAGCTATGCAAGACGAATTGCGCGAAAAAACAGGATCAAAAGCAAAACGTGCTTTTGTTCCGCACGTGATTGATGCTCAATTCAAAGCTCAAGCAGAAGCTTTATTAAAGCCAATGATTGATAAAGCGATGTCACAAAAAGTGAAACAAGATCGCTATGCTGGTTTTGATGCTGCTAAAAAAGCGGGTAAAGAACAATTAACGGCAGTGATCACTGACGATAAATTAAGAGCTCAGCGTGACAAAGAATTAAATGCCATTATCGAAGATTTAAAATATAAATCAGCCCGTTCGATGATTTTAGATACAGGTCATCGTATTGATGGTCGTGATTTAAAAACGGTTCGTCCAATTGCTTGTGAAGTGGGTTTATTGCCTCGTGCTCACGGTTCAGGTTTATTCACTCGTGGTGAAACACAGTGTTTGGGTACAGTGACTTTGGGAACGGCGGATGATGAGCAATCCATTGAAACATTGAATGGTAACATTAAGAAAAAATTCTTATTACATTACAACTTTCCTCCATACTCTGTGGGTGAAGTAGGTCGTTTTGGTGGTCAAGGTCGTCGTGAAATCGGTCATGGTAACTTGGCTGAACGCGCGATTAAGGCCGTGACTCCTGACCATGCTTCTTTCCCTTACACGATTCGTATTGTGTCTGAAGTTCTTGAAAGTAATGGTTCAAGCTCAATGGGAACAGTTTGTGCGGCGACTCTGGCATTGCTCGATGCGGGTGTTAAAATTAAACACAACGTGGCAGGTATCGCGATGGGTTTAATTAAAGAAGACGATCGCGTGGCTGTCTTATCTGATATTTTAGGTGATGAAGATCACTTAGGTGATATGGATTTCAAAGTGGCTGGAAATAATCAAGGTATTACAGCGTTGCAAATGGATATCAAAATTGACTCTGTTAGTTTCGCAGTTATGGAAACGGCATTAAACCAAGCTAAAGAAGGCCGTTTACATATCCTGGGTGAAATGGAAAAAGTGATGAAAGTTCCTCGTGGTCAACTTTCTGAATTCGCTCCAAGAATTGAAACAATCAAAATTAAACCAGACAAGATCCGTGAAGTGATTGGTTCTGGTGGTAAAGTGATCCGTGGTATTACTGAACAAACAGGCGTTAAAATCGAGATCCAAGACGACGGTACAATTAATATCGCATCAGCAGATCCGCAAGCGACTAAAAAAGCCATTGCCATGATCGAAGCGATTTGTGCAGAAGCTGAAGTGGGCAAGGTTTACTCGGGTAAAGTGATGAAGATTGCTGAATTCGGAGCGTTTGTTGAAATTCTTCCGAATACACAAGGTTTATTACATATTTCTGAGCTAGCGAATGAAAGAGTTCGTCAAGTTTCAGATATCGTTAAAGAAGGCGATATGGTTGATGTCAAAGTTCTTGAAGTCGATCGCGCCGGCCGAATAAAGCTTTCACGTAAAGCTTTATTGCAATAACGAGGATACGGTTTTGCCAGCTAAAAAACTTGTTTCGAAAGTAGATTTGAAACAATTTAAAAAAACAGTTTTGCCGAATGGAGTGCGTGTTGTCAGTGAACAGCACGACTTTTCCAAATCGGTTTCTTTGGGTGTATGGGTTTTAACCGGCACCCGAGATGAAAGCCCCGATCAAGTGGGGCTTTCGCATTTTGTTGAGCATTTGGTTTTTAAGGGAACAAAAAAACGAAATGCATACCAAATTGCAAAATCACTCGAATCTTTGGGTGGTGATTTGAATGCCTATACAACTCGTGAATATACAAACTATCACTGTTTGGTCTTGAAAGAAGACTGGAAAACAGGGTTGGAAGTTTTATCTGATTTGGTTTGTAATATGCAGATTTCCAAAAAGGATTTTGAACTCGAAAAAAATGTGATCTTGCAAGAAATTGCAATGAGCGATGATACTCCTGAAGATATTATCTATGACTATTTATTTGAAGAGTCGTATAAAAATCATCCTTTGGGGCGACAAATCCTTGGTCAAAGTCAAACGATTCAAAAGATGACACAAAAAAAGGTTTTTGATTTTTATCGAAAATTTTATCAAGGTGGAAATTTGATCGTCAGTGCCGCGGGGCCAGTGAATCATGATGAACTGGTGATCGAAGCTCAAAAATTATTTCGTACTCGTAAGCCATTTAATTTGAAATCAGAACGTCGGGCTCCTATTTGGAAAAAAGCTCGCAAGACTTATGAAAAAGATATCGAACAAGTTCATATTTTGTTAGGTATTCCAGCAACCAGTTTCCATGATAAATTTCGTTTCGAAGCTTTTATTGTTAATTCGCTTTTAGGCGGAGGAATGACGTCTCGGTTGTATCAAGCGATTCGTGAAAAGCAGGGGCTAGCTTATACAGTTTTCTCGGGATTAAATTCTCAGACGGACTCTGGAAATATGACCGTGTATGCTGCGACCGATGCTAAAAAAGTAAAAAAAGTCATGCAGATCATTAAAGACGAACTTTTAAAGCTGAAAAAGAAAGGCCTTAAAGAATCTGATCTGAAGCTTTTTAAGACGCAGGTTCGCGGTCAATTATTAATGGGCTCGGATGATGTTGAAAACAGAATGTCATCTTTGGGTGTGAATGAGATGGTCTTTGAAGAATATAGATCTGTTGAATCCGTCATCTCTGAAATTGAAAAAGTATCTGTTCAAAGTGTGAATAATTATTTAAAAAATGAATTTGATTTAACAAAAGTCAGTATTTTATTGATGGGGCCAGAGGTCAATTTGTTAAAAGAGTGGGTTGAAGCTTTTGATTTTTCAAAAAAATAGTTTTTAAAAATCACAAACATAAATATTCAATCGACTGTGAAGGAGATTTTATGAAAGTAAAAGTTTTAAAATTAGAAAATTTCAAAGGTGAATTACCTGCGTATCAATCTGCAGGAGCCAGTGGTTTTGATATTCGTGCGCAGTTGAATCAGCCAGTTGTTTTAAAACCCATGGAGCGTGCTTTAATCCCAACAGGATTGAGCTTTGAAATTCCAACGGGGTTTGAAATTCAAGCCCGCCCGCGTAGTGGCTTAGCTGCTAAGCAAGGTTTAACTGTTTTGAATACACCGGGAACGATCGATGCGGATTACCGCGGTGAAGTTAAAATTATCTTGGTCAACTTAGGTCAGGAACCCGTCACAATCCAAGATCAGGATCGCTGTGCTCAATTGGTGATTTGTCCAATTATTCAGGCTCAGTTTGAATGGGCAGACAGCTTAACTGGGACCGAACGGGGTGCTGGTGGTTTTGGTTCGACGGGCGTTCGGGCTTAGGATCAGTATTTGCACTTAAAAATTAATCACAGCCTGAATTATCGGGCTGTTCTTTACGATCACCCAAAAATTCGGATTTCGGATTGAGCGACTGATTAAATCCGGATTTTAGGACGTCTTTTTCTAAAAAATCAGATTATTTAATATATTCGTTTTTAAGTCAGATATAGCTGATTTGGCTCTGTTGAGTGTGCTCTTGTATTGCAATCCCCAGCTCTGTCCACAAAAGGGGGAAATATGAAAGCCATCAAAACAAATCAATTATGGAATAAAAACAATTTTCAAAAGGTCTTATTAGCAGCCTTGAGCATCGCTATTTGGAGCTGCCAAGGTCGTCAGCCGTCCGATGAGGGAGCTGGGCCGTCGTCAGGCAAACAGAACTTGAGCTTGCCAGCAGAGGCCTGGGATCACGAGGTCGAACGTTACAATGATACGGTGACAGTCTTGTCAAAAGTTCTTACGGATCAAGGTCGTCAAGAGTCGGAAAAACAAACTCGTGAAACATCGTTAGAGCCGATTAACTTGCCGACGAATTACAATGTAAATGCTTTTACAGTTCGCTCACGTGGAAATGTTCGAACGCGGTCTTCGGTTTTTATCGCACCTAAATTATATTTTTATCAAAAATCAGATGGTGCCAATGTCGTTGTGAAGCGTGATGGAGATCGCGTGATTATTCCGCTGCATGCCATCTTGGTGGATGGTCTGTCTGAATACATTCCTAAACCGAATGGAATTGATAAAGTTCGTTTGCCAGATTCTTACCGAGTCAATATTTCCGACGTAAAATCCGCCTTGATCGAAAGAGGCTATGACAATGATACCAGCGTGGGTCCTTTGGATGGTTGTGCCAAAGAATTTACACTGACTGTTTCCGGAACGACTTATAATGTGACTCCGCCATCAGTGCGTAATTCTGATTATTGTGAAATTAATCGTCCGTTTACATTGAATTTGGTGGTACCAGCTGAAAAAGCCGATTCGATTATTAATGATGCTTTGTACATGAATGAAATTGATGCGGCCGCAGCCTTTCAAGTGGCCGTTGGATTTATCGATTCAGACATGAGAATCCAATTAGATCGATCAAAGATTTATGAAAAACTTGAAATGTCTTTGCAAATGCAACGCCCACCGTATTTCAAAGGAGATATTCAAGCCAAATTAAAATCAATTATTCAAAAAGAAATGATGAATGTTTTTATCAAAGGTGATCGTAGTGATGTGATTATGCAATTGGTTCAAATGGCCTATGATTCATTTGTTGTTCCATACGAATTAAAAGCAACGCCGGATCAAGGGGTTCCCGACTGCAGTGATACGGTGGCGTGTTTATCCATTAATTATGAAAAAAACAGCGAATATCGCTCGTTGGAGGTCGGCTATCAGCAATATTCAACAACATTGACTGAGAAAACGATTACAAGCTTTGCAAAGCCTCAGCAGATCTTATTTCCGGAAGTGGCTTTTTCTTCAGAAAATGATCAGCAAGGTGAATATATTGATAATTTAAACAGTCGTATGAATGAGCGTGTATTAGCAGTGACTGTGATGTCAGGATCGGTGATTGAATTAATGATGAATGGATTTATTCACGAGATTGACAATACTGAATTAGCATTAGGTGTGGAAGATTGGAATCGATGTGGAAGCTATGACTGGACAAAGCGTTGTGAATGGCATGAATATTTTAGAAAAGTAACACGTTCTTATGCCGGTGTGAGTTTTTCTGAGTTCAAAGAATTTGCGGGCAATATTTTAGGTAATCCGATGCGTGAATTGAAATTAAAATTTTTAAAAGCAGATGGCTCGGATGTGATCTGTTCATTGTCGCAAATGGATGTGAGCGCGAATGGTAATAAATTTGTTGTGAAAATCGAAAATACGGCCACATGTCCAATTTTTAGCGATAATCGAGACAAAAAAGAAAAAGTATCCGTGAATTTTATAAATCATTTACGTGACCCGAATCAATTGCGTGCACTGAATGACCGTGGCGCATTTAAGTATGAAGAAGTCGTCAATAAAATCGACGGTGAGCCGACAGCAGATACAACTCTGATGGGAGGCACACGAAGCATTTTGCCGGTACAACTCGATCGTTCGATTCGTTTGAAAATCAAAGTCTTGATTCGTAAGTACAATATCGAATAACTTAGACTGCCGAACGAATAGAAATAATTTGTTGATAGTGGTTTTCCAAAAAGTGGGCGTAATGAGCCCACTTTTCATTTTCGATAATAGCGGAAGCTTTTTTAAGTTTTTTATTGAATTCATCCGAAGACATTTGATTTTCTCCGCGATCAACAAGATCGGCGATTTTTTCAATTAACAGCAGTTCATGGGCCGCTGATGAAAATTCTCCGGAAGAGTTAATTAATTGCTGTGATTGGAAAAATTGAAGCGCATACTGAGAATCAAGATAATTAATATGATTAATCGCGCTTAAAAATTTAAATCGTTCCTGATCCTGAAGGTCGGTTTTATTCATACCATAAAATTGATAAAGCAGCCCGATTTGTTCTGTGCCATCGCTGAGAATTTCAGTTTTTGCATAATCGTGAATTTTTAAAAAACCACTGACTTGATGGTTCTGGACATTTGAAAAGTCGGAAGTAAACTGATCAAAAAGAACGAGTCCTAACTGGAAAACTCTTTTTTGATGAGAAAGGGTTGCGTGTTTGAATTCTGCGAGTGTAATTTTCTTGTTGTGGGCTGAGTTGTTAATCATGCTTTTCATCTATGCTAATCTCTGACCAACTTTATTTCATTAAAATTCATATATTCGTTTTAAGCGTATTAAAATCGAATAGATCCAGACGTTGTCGCCAAAAGTTTTGACAGCTGTTCGGCAACTGTTTTCAATGAGTAGAATATGAGAATTGAAAACAGCATTATCCAATTTCATCCGCAGTGTCATTTTGAGACACTGCGTTTAACTGATCTACAGCGACAGTACTTGGCTGATTTACAAAGTCAGCAAACAATATCGCAAATCGCCCTTCGTTATCTGGAGTTGGGTTGGTTGATGAATTTTGATGAAATGTATCGTCTGATTGAAAGTTTAAGTCTTCACAGTTGGATATTAAATCCTGAATTCAAAGAGTATTTTCAGCAAAAACACCTGACTCAAAAAATGACGGCTTTGGCTTCAGATGCGAATGTTTTATCGGATCAAATTGATTTGAAGAAATATCCATTTTTTCGATCCTTATCAGATGAGTTAATCGAGTACTTTGTGACAGAGTCCGAATTGTTTGAAATGCGCGCGGATTCAGTTTTGTGTCAGATCGGTGATCATGATCGACATTTGTATGTACTGGTTTCTGGAGAAGCCTGCTTGTATAAGAATAACTCCGAAGGAAGAATGCAATATATCGCGCACTTGAAGGCGGGATCAGTTTTTGGAGAAATGAGCTTTTTTTTAGGAACACCTCGTACGGCCCAGATCGTAACAACCAAGCAATCAAAAATTTTAAAAATTAATTACAATAAAGCCGTTTTGGATCCACACATGAATCAAGAAAAAAATAAAGCGATTGTATATCGTTTTTGGATTCAGCAGGCTTTGAACAATTCTGATTTTTTTAAAAACATCCCTTCAGATTGCCTTGATCAGTTGACCTTTGCGGGACAAATTGTTCGTCTGAAAGAAGGTTATAGACTGTTTAATCAGGGCGATCAGGCGGCGGAAGCGTATATTTTGATTCAAGGTCAGTTGTCTGTTTACCAGAACCAGCAAAAAATTAACACTTTGATGCAAGGAAGTATGGTGGGTGAAGTGGCGTTAATGGCCGCCAAAGGACTGAGAACGGCCACAGTTCAGGCAGAAAGAGAATGTCTTTTGTTGCATATCAAAAATTCAGACTTTTATCAGTTGTTGGCAAATAATTTAGCGCTAGCCAAAGAAATACAAATTCTGGCCGCCAACAGGCTGCAGAAAGATCAGCAGCGAATTAGCCGCCTGTAAAATGATTGAAGATCCATGTTAATACAGTCAGACCAAAAATAAAGCCCATCAATTGTGTTGATCGTCGTTTGGCTACGCCGAAGTTTTCAGTTAAACCCACAATCCCAAGCAAACAAGTAAAGCCTACTCCGATGAGTGTAATCGGTGCAAAGTATTCCGAGATAATTTGAAAAATATAAAATGGGATTGAAGTCAGAATAACAAGAATAAAAAGCTTTCGGAAGCTTTCAGTTCTGTTTTCAAAAAATTGAAAATAGTAATAAAAAAAGATGGACAGAAGTGAGGAGGAGATCGTTGAGACAAAAGGCATCAGGAATATGCCCGATGCGATCCGATATAAATTAAATTTAATCAAACCGGCCAGGACGCCTGAAGCCACAGCAATGGTTATCTGGACGATGATAATCGAAGTCCAATTCCAATCAGGCAATTGGGCAATTTTTTGGAGTGGATTTTTAACAAATTCAATTAAATAGTCTAAAATGTTTTTCAAAGCGGCATTTTGATTATCGGGGTTCACTTCTCTCATAAATTGATTGGAGCACTAATCCAGATCGAAATCAAGCTCGGCCAATTGGATACAATGATCTAATAGTTGATCGCGCTGCTTGATATTAATATCACTGATATAGGCATGAGCAGGCATGACAGGGATGTTTTTCCACTGACTCCAAAGAGTGTGTAATCGATAGCTCAATCGGGGAGTCGTTGTTTGAGTCGAAAACGGATAGCAGCCAGGTTGGTTCACGGGATGGCTTTTGTTGGTAAAGATAGTCAGCGTGGATGTTGATTCGGGTAAAAAACTGTCAAAAAATGTTTGAGTTTCTTGGTAAGTGATTTCATCTAACCAAAGGTGACTGTATTGCAATTGGCTTTTCATTTGCGAAAGATATCGATTTTTCAATGGAATATCTTGAAACGGCAGCTGAAACTCGCTGGCCTTGTAACCGTGTTCGGTCAAGAGGTGCGTTGTTGGCAGCCAGACTTGGTTGTAAAAAAACACGCTGCGGGTCGGGGTTAAAAACAACAGAGGCCTTCTGGTCAGGAGGCAGTTTGGTCTTAGGGCGAGTTTGGCTTTGAACATGCCTAGTAGATTAGAAAAAAAGAGCCACTTATGGCAAACTATAAGTGTATGTTTTTTAATATTAAATTGGCCGAAAGAAAATCTTGTTATTGTGCTTTTTGCAAAGTTCAACGCAAAGTCCATTCGTCGAAAAATTTAACATTAATGTCCGTAATCGGTTTGTTGGGTTTAAGTTTGTTAGTCACCTATATCATTTGGCAAACTTTAGATCCTCGCGGTTTATTTATTTTGGGTTTATTTTTGTTTGTCGGCGAGATTTTTCATCAGCTTCGTTGGCGTCAATCGATGATTTGCTCGAACTGCGGTTTTGATCCTGTTTTGTATCTGAAAGATCCTGAAAAAGCAGGTCTTAAAATCAAAGAATTTTTGGAGTATCGTTCTGAGCGTCCCGAGTATTTGTTAAAGCCGCCTGTTCAGCTGCCGGTTCGGAAGGTTGCGGCGAAAGGTCATAATATTTCCTTGCGAGGATAATTTCCCAGCATATAATAAATCATGCTTTATTTTGGCATGAGATTATTGCTTTTTATATCGACTCTGGCCGTTCTTTTTGTAACGCAGCCAGTGTACGCAGTTAAAAAAGCCCAAGCCGCCGAAGAGGCCGTTGATATTTATCAAAGTGCCGATTTTGATTCCGAAGTCATTCACACAATTAAGCCGGGCACCATTTACTCGATTTCTGACAAACCCCAAGGAGCTTTTTACAAAATTAAATTAACAGATGGCCGAATCGGTTACGTCGCAGATACACAGTTGGATATTATCGGCGAGGGAAAGTTTGTGCCAAAACCTTTCATCGTGGATGAGGAAACTGAAACTGCTGCAATTTCAGCCAAAAAAAATAAAAAACAAAAAGTAAAACCGATTGTTGACCCAGATAACGAAGAAGATCCTGAAGCCGAGGACAAACTGAGTTATCATTCTGTTGTGTTGCAGTTAATTAATTATCACGAAGACACAATGGGAGACGTGCAAGTCGGTGATCTATTGGCTGTGGGTTATCGCCGTTGGCCAGAGCTTTATGATTTTTCATCGAGTTTAACTTGGGATATTTCGATGATTTTTTCAGCACCTTCGTATTATAAAAATAAAACAGGCCTTAATGCAGATGGCTTAGGGTTATGGTCAGGTTTTCAGATTATGAATATTAGTCCCTATGGCTCTCAATTGACCGTGAATTATGGTGCGGGTCCTTTTGTAAAGTGGACGCAGTTCAATATCCAAACGAATACTAAAAGCTATTCATTGCAGGATTTGACGGTGGGGGTCAGTCTAGAAGCGGGGCTGATCCTGCATTTTGATTTAATCAGTCTGAATTTAGGGCTTCGATATTACTGGGATAAAAATCCTTACGGTTCAATTGGACTTGGATTCCTTTTTTAGCTATAAAAGCTCATGTCTGAAATTCAGTTATTGCCTGTAGATGTTATCAATCAAATCGCGGCTGGTGAAGTTGTAGAGCGTCCAGCACACTTGATCAAAGAATTACTTGAAAACTCAGTCGATGCGGAAAGCACAACGATCACAATTCATGTCCGCGAGGGCGGTAAAAATATTCAAATTCTGGATGATGGGATCGGGATTTCTAAGGATGATTTAAAGTGGGCATTAACAAGACATGCCACTAGCAAGATTAAAAAAACACAAGACTTATGGAATTTATCTAGCTTTGGTTTTCGTGGTGAAGCTTTGGCCAGTATCTCGGCGGTTTCTGATCTGAAGCTATCTAGCAAATCACGTCAAGACAGTGATGCTTTTCAAATTCATTCTTTGTTTGGTCAGATGTCCGATGTTCGCCCAGCCAGTAAATCCATCGGAACGGATATTACAATCAATCGTCTCTTTGAAAATGTTCCGGCGCGATTTAAATTTTTGAAAAGCGATTCTACTGAAAATTCTCAGATTAAAAACGTCGTTAAAGCGATGGCGTTGTCACATCCCCAAGTGGAATTTAAATTAATTATCGATGGAGAACTGATTTTGTTTTTTGCAAAAGATCAAAGTCATTCACAGCGAGCCCAGCAGGTTTTAGGAGTTCGTCAGATTTTTAATTCGAGCGCTCAACGTGAAGGTTATTCGGCTCAAGCCTTTTATGCGTCTCCTCAGGATGTGGCCAAAAACTCTAAAAACATTTGGATATTTGCGCAAAACCGATGGATTCAGGATCGTGGTTTACAAGCCGCTGTGACAGAAGCCTACCGAAGTTTGCTCATGCACGGTGAATATCCGCAAGTGGTTGTGTATTTGTCTTGTCCGCCCGATCAGATTGACGTGAATATCAGTCCCACCAAAAGCCAAGTGAAGTTTCAAGATCCTTCGTTAGCTTTTCGTGCGGTTCAAGCTAGTCTGCGAGATGGTTTAGAAACGGCTCCTTGGATTATACGAAGTCATATCAGTCAGACGGTGGCGCAAAAATCTGCGTCATTTTCGATAACATCGAGTTCTTCATCTGTTGAGCCAACGCAACCCGCGATTTCATTGGAGCGGGCTCAAACAATGAGTTTTAAAGATGAACGTTTGAATCAGACTGTTTTTCAAAAAAAAGAATTTCACAGTGATCTGTTTAAAGAAACGCCGCCGCCACGATTGCAAGATTTGGCTCAGTTAAAAGTCGAAGAAAAAAGTATCCAAGTGGGTTACTGGTCAAAGTTGCAAGTGTTAGGTCAGATGAATTTGACTTATATTGTCTGTCAAAAAGAAGACCGCATGGTTTTAGTGGATCAGCACGCAGCCCATGAACGAGTGGCCTTTGAAAAACTGATGAGCCGTTGGAAAGGCCAAGATATTGATTTACAGAATTTTTTATTTCCACTGGCGATCGATTTGTCCGAAGAAAAGTGTGAAGCTCTATTAAAGAAACAAGAGGATCTTGTTCAAATGGGTATTGAAATTGAGCAGTTGGGTCCAATGACCGTAGGGGTTAAAAGTGCCCCTAGTTTTATCAAAGAATCAGGATTGGCCAAAGCTTTGGAAAAAATGGCCGAAGATTGCATTGATCACGGTGATAGTTTCCAAGTTGAAAAAACAATTGGGGATTTATTTGCGACGATGGCTTGTCACTCGGTCGTGCGTGCCGGGCAAAGTCTGAGTTTTGAGGAGATGACCGAGCTTTTGCAAGCCATGGATGAATTTCCACTTTCCAGTTTTTGTCCACATGGTCGTCCCGTCAGTGTCGAGATGAGTTTTTTTGAAATTGAAAAATTATTTGGTCGTATTTTATCATGAAACTAGCAGATGTCCCGAAATGTCCATTATTGTTTGTTGTAGGATCGACGGCCAGCGGTAAGTCTGAATTGGCTCTCCAGCTCGCTGAAAAATATCAAGGCCTTATTGTTAACTGTGATAGTGTTCAGTTTTATGATAAACTTAAAATTGGATCCGCGTCTCCCAGTGTCCAGGATCTATCAAGAGTGCCCCATTATTTATACAACTACGTTTCATGTCCGCAGGAAATGACGGCAGGGCAATTTTTAAGAGATTTTTATCAGTTGTTAAAAAAAGAAAATTTTAAAAAACCTATTTTTGTAGTGGGTGGAACAGGTTTCTATATCCAGGCTTTAGAGAAAGGGATGTACAATATTCCCGAAGTTTCGGATGAAATCAAAAAACAAGTTTTATCAGATATTGAAACAAAGGGTGCGCCAAAAATGTTTCAAGAGTTAATTGATTTTGATCCACACACATTGATTCACCCGAATGATGCCTATCGGATTGGTCGAGCCCTCGAAGTGAAAAGGCAATTTGGAAAAAAAATGTCAGAATTGATTAAGGAAGCTGAACAAAATACGAAAAATGGTTGGCCGTATCCAATGATCAAATTAGGTTTGATGCCTGAAAAAACAGTCTTGCGCCAAAGAATCGAACAACGAACAGCGTTGATGTTAAAAATGGGAATGATCGATGAAGTTCGCGAATGGGTAGGTGGAGAGTATGAAAATTGGGCTCCGCTGAATTCTGTCGGCTATTACGAAGTAAAACAATTTTTAAATGGTCAGCTTTCGATGGCAGAGTTAGAAGCTGCAATCAATTTGTCGACGTCTCAGTTAGTTAAAAAACAAAGAACTTGGTTTAAGCGAGATGCGACTATACTTTGGTCTGAATCGATACAGAAAATCAATTCGAATTTAATTTTCCAAATTGACCAGTTCTTGCAGCAATTTGAATGCTGAAATTGACCATTTTAGGACAGAGAGTCAGGATATATTTATGAAAAGCATGACAGGTTTTGGGATGGCAAGATTGCAATCCAATGAAGTAAGTATTGAGGTCAGTATTCGAGCGGTGAATGGTCGTTTTTTAGAGACACGTTTTCATTTGCCACGAAATTATTTTCCGATTGAGTCAGATCTTAAAAAGAAACTTTCAGATTACATTAAGCGTGGCACAGTGGATGTTTATATTTCTAGAAAATTGAAATCTCCACAAGCTGCCGGTCAAGTTGTGATTAACACTCATCTGGCTAAAGAATATTTAAAATCCTTCAACAAGTTGGCGAAAGATTTAAATTTAAAAGAGCAAGTCCGTTTTGATTTGATCATGCGACAATCAGATGTGATTCAATTCGAAGAAAATGAGTCAGCAAACCCGGCCGAGTTGGGGCATTTGAAAAAAGTCTTTGAAGCCGCGTTAAAAAAAATTGATGCTGAAAAAATTCGCGAGGGTGTTGCTTTAAAGAAAGATTTATTCAAAAACTTAAAAGAGTTGCAAAAACATGTGCAAAAGGTCTCGAAACTGAGAGATGAAGCTAATAAATTATTGCAAGAAAAGTTTGAATCAAAAATTAAATCGAGATTGCCTAAAGAAATGCAGAATCAAACCATCGACCCACAAAGAATTACTCAGGAAATCGTTATTCAGTTGGAAAAAGCAGATATTAACGAAGAGCTTATTCGATTAGCTGAGCATGTGAAAAATTTTGAGAAAATCATCGAGATGCCTCTGGTCGAAGGAAAAAAGCTTGATTTTTACACCCAAGAGCTTTTAAGAGAAGTGAACACAATTGGTTCTAAAAGTCAGATTGCAGGAATTACAGAATCGATTGTTGAATCCAAAACTTTGATCGAAAGAATCAGAGAGCAAGTGCAGAATATTG
>DALYIB010000034.1:0-16691 GCA_031970595.1 Pseudobdellovibrio sp. | reverse complement strand
CCCGCCTCAACAAAGTCATTCAAAAATTTTATGCGATCACACGCCAACGCCGCGACCCCAATCCGGATGTCCGCTTTTTAATTGATCAAGCTCAAAAAAAATAACAAACAAAAAATAAAGGAATAAAATATGATTCATCTGTACTATTTTCCGACTCCGAATGGACAAAAAATTTCTATTTTACTAAACGAGTTAGAAATTCCTTATAAACTGCACACAATTGACATTACCAAGAACGAACAATTTCATCCTGATTTTTTAAAAATCAGTCCGAATAATAAAATCCCTGCTCTGGTCGACGACGAGGTTTTATACAATGGACAACCCTTAACTATTTTCGAATCCGGAGCTATTTTAATTTACCTGGCAGAAAAATATCAGAAATTTTATTCCACAAATCCAATCACCAAAACAAAAATCAATGAATGGCTTTTTTGGCAAGTCGGCGGAGTCGGTCCTATTTTTGGACAGCTCGGTTTCTTTCATGTCCGAGCAGCCGAAAAAAATCAAATGGCGATTCAGCGTTTTTATGAAGAATCCGTTCGTTTATTAAATGTCATGGAAAAACACCTGAGCCAAAATAAGTATCTGGCTGGCAATGAATACACGATTGCCGATATGGCGACTTTTCCTTGGATAGCCGCTATTCAGACGTACATCAAAGACCCATTAGCTGATGATCTTTCCAAAAAAGAAAATATTTTAAATTGGATAGATTTAATTAAAAATAGAAAAAATGTTGTAAAAAGCATGTCATAACTTATAACCTTAGTCCAAATTTAATCATAATTTGTTTAGAATATATTTTCAATCCCGATATAGGCAGCATGAATATATTTGGATTAGTATTTCTTTTGCATTTAACTTTACTAGTATCTCTGAGCTTATATAACATAAACCAGGATACTCTGACGCCAATTGAACAAAATCATCAAGAATCATATAGAAGTATAGCATCATATAACTCTAAAAAAATTAATGATGACTCCAAAAAACAAAATGAAAGAACAATATCTTCTGATCCAAACAATAATAATTCAAAAAGTGACGATGAAAGTTCGAAGCCTGGATTTGGTAAAATTACTTCTCAAGACAAAATGACTCCTTTACAACAATTTGAGGGATCAAAATTACCTATCCTAAATGAACTTTCTAATTATTTAAAAAAACCTACTCGCTTAGAATCTATAGAATTGGGTTTACTACAAAATTTGCCAACTAGTTTGTTTATTTGGATATTGGGCTCATATTTTTTTATTAACAAAAAAAGGTTATATAAAAACAACTTCAGTCGCCTTAATTTCAAATTTTTAAAAAGGACAAAGTACTACAATGCTTTAAAAAATGAAATCACGACGACCTATACTTTAAATTTATTCTTTTATTATAAAAAGTTGAAGTTTGTTCAAACAAATTCTATTTAGTAAATATTATCAAATAGCCGTCAAAATAATTATAATATTTGACAAGATTCTTCGAACAACAAACGTGGACCACGCGGGAAAAGCTTTTCCGCGTCGCCATAACCCATTGTGACGATAAAATTTGATTTCAGCGTTGTGCCCGAGAAGAATAATTCATCCACGGCTTTGTTATTAAAACCAGACATCGCATTCACATCCAATCCCAATGAACGGGCTGCCATGATCAAATATCCGCCCTGCAAGGAACTATTTCGAAAGGCTGTGTCTTTGGTAAATTGTACGTCCGCTGCAAACATCGCAGAGGCATCGTAAGCTGGAAATAATTTTGAATTCAGTTCATAAAACTTTTCATCATACGCAATAATAGCCGTCACCGGTGCTGTTTTCACTTGTTCGATATTGGAACCCATCAAAGCTGGAATTAATCTTTCTTTGGCGGCTGTTGTTGTTAAAAAAATGATCCGCGCAGGCATTAAATTCATCGACGTCGGTGCCCATTTCATTAAATCATATATTTGCTTAAGAGTTTCCGTACTGACAGCTTTGTCTGTCCATGATTTATGCGAACGAGCTTCGGTGAAAAGTTGTTTGATTGTTGTTTCATTGATTACTTGTGACATATTGTCTCCTTTTATATTTTTGTTTTAAATTTTTTATGAGTTCATTCAAATTTACAAAGACCAGCGAATTCCAAACCCCGAGCTCCATATTTCTTGGCGATCGACATATTCAGGATTGTTATATAAAGCGATCGCAGTTTGATCCAACAATGCCCAATTTATAAAAATAGTGAATTTTTTAAAATTCCACAGATGACTGAACAACAACGACAATCGATAACGTGTCATTGGGTAATAGCCTTGCTCGGGATACTGACTGGGACTATTGACAAATCCGGCTGAACTATTCCAACGCGAAAGCACCATCCCCATACCCAAAATATTTGTCCGCAGTTGTCCCCAGTTTAATTCCAATGGTGAAAATGAGTACTGAATATTAACTTGTTCCACGTCAGAACCAAATTCACCTTCGGTCACACCATAACTGATTTCGGTGTTGTGTTTTTGATTCACAGATGTGTAGGCCGCACCCCAATAACTTTGTCCCATATAGGCACCTGTACCCGTGGCCACTGACCACTGCCCGGATACTTCATCTGTACGAGCGAGCGGGCTCAGCAACAGTGTCATCAGGAAAATAAAACTGGCGGCCTTCACAACTGCCTCCTTCACATTTTTTAATAGCGACTTCATTTGGTTTTAAATCAACGATGGCATAACTTTGCCCTTCGGTGCGCCCCACTTGCTGAATCAACACTGAATGAAAATAGGATTGTTGAAACGAATGCAAATGACCATGAAACACAGCACGCAATTTGGGTAACTGTAAAATCGATTGGATTTCTTGAATTTGATCCGGGCTGAAATTATCAGTATTAAATGGGTTGGCATGTTGAAACAGAATTACTGGATTTTGACTGCTGGCAATTTGTTGACGCAGCCACAGCCAACTGAGGCCTGTATCTAAATATTCTAATTGATTGTTATTAAAAATAATAAATCGGTACCCATGGGAATCAAAGACTTGATTTTCAGAACCAAAAATTCTTCGATAAATATTTCGTCCGTTACCAACCGCATCGTGATTTCCTATAACTGTCAGCCACGGCTTTTGTAAACGACCCAACATATTTGTCGCAGCCTCGTATTCAATTGCAAGGCCTAAATCCGTCATATCCCCCAGATGAACTGTAAAATCGACGTTTTCTTGATTGATCTGATTAATCGTCAGATCCAAGTCACGATAATTACTGTGACTGTCAGCGATCAGCGCCATTCGCAAAGGGCGACTGTTTTCAGAGAATGTCTGAGACTGACCTTGAATTTGTTCAATCGTGATGGCATTCGAATTTTTTAAGGGTGTTAAAACTTTTTCAGCAAAGGGGGAAGGGCGAATGGGTGCACATGCTGACAAGAAAAACATTCCTACTGCGATTAATAGTATCGACATCCAATAGATATCCCTTGGGTGGGTTTCCGTGTTCATTGTTAGCCTCCTAACAACTTTGTACCATAATGTTAGGCAACTAACAATAAGGAACATGACAAATCTTTAAAATCGTATACAATGGTCATAAGGACTGATTTATGGCAAAAACCAAGACTTTAGAGCCCCAAATTGAACATGCGATGTGCACACAGAAAAATATCCTTAAGGAAACTGTATTTAAGCAGGCGTGTAAAAAAAATAACTTTATCGACGACAGCCGCATCGAAATGATGACGTCGGTGACGACTCTTTGCAAAGAACTAGAAGCCGGCAAAGCCGCGCATTTAAAAAAATACAATTTATCCGAAGGTCGTCTGTTAGTATTGATGTCACTGTGGCATTCAGACGCGCCCTTAAAAGCCACCGAAATCGCAGAAAGTTTGGGCGTCACTCGCGCCACAATGACCGGACTGATTGATTCACTTGTCGAAGATGGTTTTGTCGACAAACAAGATTCAGAAACCGATCGCAGAATTTTTTCATTAGCCCTTTCGAAAAAAGGAAATCAGTTTATGCAAAAACTGCTGCCTGATCATTTTCAAAGAATTCGTCAATTTTCAGAAATTTTATCCAAAGAAGAATCTTGTCAGCTGACGACACTGGTTAATAAATTAATTCAAGGCATTCGCTGTTTTAAAGATTAGATCATTTTTTAGTTCCTTGCCAGGCCTGCAAATGCGCTTCAGAATAGATCCATGAATTTGGTTTCAGTATTTATATTCTTATTTATTCTTTCGGCGATCAGCACCATCGCCCTAGCCCAAGAAGCCATGGGAAACAATGGTGATCCGGGACAACAAAAAATTCGTGTGATTTTCAAAGACATCTCCAACATCCAAGATCCAGGTCAAGATTCATCAACACAATCCCGTGATTATTATTTATTTATCCCCTATTACCAAAATGAAAATTTGTCTTTGGGGGCTTCGGCTAAAAACCAAAAAACACATTTCAATCAAGTTTCAAATGCGACCAACTTTAAGCCGGTCGATGATTTGCAAACAATTCAGTATGGTTTATCATATACTGGATTTGACTCGGATAAAAATATCTGGAGCCTGAACGCCAGCTATGGATCAGCCAGTGATCAGCCATTCAAAGATAGCACCGTCAGTGCGATTGACGCCACACTGTCTAAAAAAGTCAAAGAGTCCGAAGAGCATTCATGGATGTATTTTTTAAATTATTCAAATAATCGTACTTTTTTAAGTGGTATCCCGCTTCCTGGAATCGCCTATACATATACCGATCTGGACAAGCGCAAAGGCTGGATGATTGGAATTCCCTTTTGGTTGTACTGGGCACGCCCTGATGACAAATGGACTTATTCGACTTTTATATTTTTACCATCCAATATCACAGCCCAAGCCGGATATTTTATCTGGCAACCTATTCAAGTCAGCTTAAAATTTCAATGGAATCAACAATCTTTCTTCAGATACGGTCGCACCGATCGCGATGAACAGATCTATTTTGAAAAAAAACGTTTATCTGGCGGATTTAAATTATTTTTTGGACGAGCCTCATTTATCGAACTGGAAATCGCCAAAGCCTTTGATCAATCGCTGTTTGATGGCAAAAGCATGTTTGACAAAACCAGTGATCCAGTTGATTTGTCAGATGAAGTTCAAAGTTATTTGAATTTACAATACGAATTTTGATTTCATTATAATATTGATTTACTGCCTATTTAATGGCATGTTTTATTCAGGCTGACGAAGACGCCTATCCCGCCCAAGAGTATCTCGCTTCGTACATATTCAACATATCATAAAATACTGTTGTCAATTGCGGGTCTGACAGAAAGAAGTGTTTTATGTCGAAACTGATCGACTCAATCAAAATTAAAGCCAAGCTTTTACAAAAAGCCAAACAAAAATCGCAGCCGGATTTTAAACTCAAAGATGCTTATGAAATAATAGCACAGACCGCAGGCTATGCATCCTGGCGCGAATGGAAAGAAATACTGGATGAACATAAAATCTTTGCTCCCCCCGGCGGCGCCATCTGGCATGTCTGGTACGCGCAACTCGAGGACGCGGTTTCGCATTTAAATACAACTGAAAATACGTACCTGATACCCTACCAAAAACATTTTTTTATATGCGATTCACATTACATAATCACACTGGGAATTGAAAAATCAGATGCCGATTTAATTCTGGTGGGGCGCAACTGGGCGACGCCGGTTGACTATACCGCCTGGGATAGATTGCTAAAAAAAATAACTCAGTTCAAATCTCGATAAAAATACTTTGAGGTAAAGATCATTTACTGTAAAAATAGTAAATGATCTTTTTTATACGAAAATTGAAATTAATTTATTTAATATTTAAAAACGCTTTGGATCCACAACCCAAATACGTTTTTGAAATGTCGAACATTGCGGCACAAATGGCTTCGGCCAAAGACATTGAAATTTTGATGAACGAAGTTTATGGCCGCCATCCTCAGTTAGAAACTTTACGTACTAACGGAAAAAATAAATTTGAAACAGACCTGAAAAAGCTTTTTCAAATGCCCGAAAATACACTGGGGCATATTTATGCCGTCCATATGTTGGAAAACAAATTAGACCCTGAATTCTATGCACATTCTCATTTTTCGGATCCCAGCATCGCTGGTCAAAAATGGGAATATTTCCGTGTTTACTCATTACAAAGTCATGATATTTGGCATGTTCTAGCTGGATATAAAACAGACTACCTTGGAGAAATTGGAATATTTTCCTTTTTATTCGGACAAGTATCAACTTCTCTTTATTTGTTAATCGTAGCCAGTATTTCAATGCACACAGTTTTTGGACGTAAACGCCAAGATGCTTTGACAGCATTTGAAAACATCACCCAAGGATTTCAACGAGGACGCAACGCCAAAAGCTGTTTGGGAATCGATTGGGATTTACATTGGCACAGACCCATCCAAGATGTCCGCAAAGATTTAAATATTATTTTAAATTAAGCCGCTGAATTATTTTTTCTGTCGATAGCAGAAATAGGAAGAACCATAACTAGTGTTGTGTGTACAGCTGCATGGTCGAAAAACAATTCCCCTCCATGCGACTGAGCTATTTTGCGAGAAAGCGACAAACCTAAGCCAGTGCCATGATTGGATGATTTAGTTGTAAATAAAGGCGTCATAATTTTATCGCGGATCGATTGAGAAATACCCAAACCAGAATCAACAATTTCAATACGTATATGGTCTTTGGCTGCGTTTTTGTTGGCATGGATGCGAATCCATTTAATGTCTAAGTTTTCTATAGCGTGAACTGAGTTGTTCACAGCATTAATGAAAACCTGGGCTAATTCACCTGGACGACAATCAATGGATTCATGCAAGGCATCTCCGGAAATAGCCAATTCCACACTGGTGTATTGCAGTTTTTCCTTAGCTAGGACCAGGACATCGTCCAAAACCAATTGCAATGTGTGACATTGCAACGGATCTTTCGAAGAATCTCTTGTCAGATTTCGCATACTTTGAATGATACGATTCACTCTTTGAACCATCGGAGAAATTTTTTCAGCGTGATTTAATAGCTTGGTCGTATCCGTATTTTGTAAATTTTTAATTTCTTGAATTAACAAATCAGATCGATTTTGAATGACTGCCAAAGGGTTATTAATTTCATGAGCAATCCCAGCAGCCATCAATCCTAAACTGGCCAAACGAGCTTTTTCAAGTGCTTGGGCTTTTTGGGCTTCCGACTCTTTGCGAGCATCGACTAAATCTTGAATATCCACGCTGGCGATCAAAATATGATCTGGACCTAATTTTGATAAAGCCATCAAAAAGGCACGCAATCCATTTTTTGTTAAAATTGTTTTTTCAATCAACATTTTGGATTCGTTGGATTGGGAAAACTGCTGAATTGTCTGAATCCAGTCATCGTTTTTATTTAAAAATCCAACTTGTTGGTCATCGAGCGCACCTACAATGTGATCACGTAAATATTTATTCACACGGCGATAGGAACCATCACGAATTTCACTGACACCGCCAGGAAATCCATCGATAATTTTTTGCAATTCAAATTCTTTTTGCATTTGTTCTTTTTCAACAGACCAATTCGACAAGTACTGTGGAATAATCACAATTAAAAATAAACCAATCAATAGCATTCCACCCGTAATCACTAGCGGCGCTTTAAAGCTGAGAGGAGCTAAAAAGAAAATAGCTGCATATAAAATAAAAATATTCGAAATAAAAGGCCATTTAGCGTGTTTAAATAAGGTCGGTATGGCATTGACCACACCTATAATCACAAAAAAATGTACACGTGCAAAATCACGAACGGATTCAATATTTTGTGAAGAATCCGAATGATAATTCGCTAATCGATAAGACATATACAACCAAGCCAAGCTGCCAGCGGTAATTAAAAGATAAAAAATATTTACGAAGGTGCTTTTTGAAATGCTTTTTTTAGATTTCCAAAGAACGATCCGAGCCAGAGCTAAGGCTATATGAAAAAAACTGATGGCCGTATGCAAACCAGAAAATTCAGGCGACGCCAAATCTTGAAAACAAAAATAGTAAATAGCAGCCAACACAAGCAAGCCACCTGAACTGAGTGGGATTTTATCAAGTGTGCTTTCGTATCTGGCCTTTAGTAGTAAATCACTCGTCATTTCAGAATACTGTTCGGTCATTGACAACTGCCACCCAAGTCTAGAAACTGTCGATATTTCGAGGTTTTATGCTGAAATCAAATATACATTTTCGTTTAGCTAGCGCTAATGAGACCAGTCTCATTTGTCAGTTTCAAATTGAAATGGCTTTAGAAACTGAAAATCTCAAGCTGAATCATCAGACCGTATTGCTGGGGGTTCAATCCGTACTGGATAATCCTAACTTAGGTCGGTATTACGTTGCAGTGAATGCAGAACAAATCATTGGATGTTTGCTGATGACTGCCGAATGGAGCGATTGGAGAAATGGCTATGTGGCTTGGATTCATAGTTTGTATTTAATCCCTGCTGTTCGGGGACAAAAAATATTCACAGATTTTTTCAATTTTATGAAAAGCGAAATCCAAAACAATAAGAACTATTTTGGAATCAGACTGTATGTCGATAAAACCAACTTACATGCACAGAAAGTTTATAAAAAAATAGGTATGAATAATAATCACTATGAATTATACGAATGGATGAAATAAAAGGTTCGGCTTAAGCCCAACCTTTTAACATTCCATGCCAGTACAATAAAGGTAATAAATCTTTTTTCAAATGCCAGTAACTGCGTCTTGGAATTGTGGGGTCCAATGGAAATGTCGGCATTAATTTTCCGTCATAACCAAACTCTGCTAACATGACCTTTCCAATTTCAGTAATCAAAGGACATGACGAATAGCCGTTGTATTTTTCTTCGGGTGTCTCGTCTTTCATGACTGATAATAGATTGGCCGCAACGATCGGATATTGAACGCGAATAGCCGCACCCGTTTTAGAATTCGGCACGCCCGTGACATCACCAATTCCAAAAATATTTGGAAATTTTAAATGCTGTAAAGTTTCTTTGTTCACAGCCAACCAACCCTTTTGATCACCATCTGTAAACGCCAGCCCCGATTCAGCTACATATGAATGCGCTGACATTGTTGGAACTACATGTAAAAAATCGTAGGATTGCGTTTCGCGAGTCACTTTACCATCAGCGTCCGTCACATCAAATACCGCTTTTTTATTTTCTGCATCGACTGAAATCAATTTATGCGCAAACAAAGGATGAATTCCTTTTTCTTTGGCAATAGCCGCCAAGGCATTTCCAAATGTCGGAATACCGAACATCGCTTTACCGGCAGTGGCAAAATAAATGTCAGATTTTTCACGAACTCCGTTATTTCTGAAAACATGATCTGCTAAATACATAATTTTCTGTGGAGCCCCTGCACACTTGATGGGAACAGGCGGCATCACAAAAATAGCCTTACCGCCTTTGAAATTATGAATCATCTCTGATGTTTTATCGACCACATCATAATGATAAATACTGCCGATCCCATTGCGCCCCAAATTTCCTTGCAATCCTTGTATCGAATCCCAATTTAATTTTAATCCGGTGGCAATGATCAAATATTCGTATTGAACTTCACGCCCACTATTTAAAATGACAGTGTTTTTTTCTGGTTGAACAATTTGAACGGATTCTTGAATCCAATCGACACCATTTGGAATAAGATCCTTTTGTTTTTTTTCAGTCACTGTTTTGTCTACGATTCCTGCACCAGCCAGTGTCCAAAAAGGCTGATAATAATGATTTTCAGACGGGTCAATTAATGCCATATCACCATCATCAATATCTTTGGCAAGCTTGGCAGCCACTGAAATTCCACCAGAGCCTGCGCCTAAAATTAACACTTTATAATTATTTTTTAGCGCTGTTTGTGACACAAAACACTCCTTCGTTTTTAGGACATTTTACGCAATTGATCGATCAGTATCAATGTTCCCATGATCAGAACAAAATAGCCAAATCCTTTTTTTAAAGATTTTTCTGGGACTTTTGTCGATAGGCGCGTCCCGACAAACAATCCTAAAATGGCAATCGCAGATAAAGTCAAAAGTAGTTTCCAATCCATATCGGTATGACGTTGTAAATCACCAAGAAATCCAAACAACGACTTGGCTGCAATAATAAATAGTGAAGTTCCAACTGCAATTTTCATAGGAAGGCCCACTAATAAGACCAAAGCAGGTATAATTAAAAATCCGCCGCCAGCGCCGACAAATCCAGTAATTCCGCCGACCACTAAACCTTCGATGGAAATAAGTAAAATTCTTTTTGCAGTTGTTAACTGTTTAGCCTGCACTGTTGATTGGGTGCCTGAACGAATCATTGAAATCGAAGCTGCCACCATCAAAATCGCAAAGACCAACATGATTAATAAGGCTTTGCTGATAGGCCATGAGGCTAAAGTAAAAACTGGATCCGGCAAACTAGGTACGACATAAGCACGTGTTAAATACACTCCAATAAAACTGGGAACCGCAAAAGTGAATCCCGTTTTTAAGTCGACCTCACCTTTTTTATAATAAACGGTTCCTCCAGCAAGGGCCGTTAAACCGACGATAAACAGTGAATAGGCAGTGGATATAATCGGGTCGATTTGAAATAGATAAACTAATATCGGGACTGTTAAAATAGAACCACCGCCTCCGATCATGCCTAAGCTGAGCCCCATCACAATCGCTGCTAAATATCCAAGTAATTCCATAAATTCCCCTTTCGCTTATTTTTTAAAATGCATTTTCTGATCAACGATTCTAAAGATCCACATTCCCACCAACATACTGATGACAAAGATCAATGGTTTTAATTCTAAGCTAGCCATAGATGTAATTCCAGGGCCTGGACAAAACCCACCCAAGCCCCAACCAATTCCAAAAATAATAGAACCGATCATCAAAGCCGGAGTAATTTCTGTTTTCGTAGGAACATGCCACTGACGATCAAACAATGGATGCGGTTGTTTACGAATCAAACGATACGTAACCAAATGGACAGCCAATGCCCCCCCCATCACAAAAATTAAAGAGGGATCCCACTGACCAAATAAATCTAAAAATCCGACGACTTTTTGTGGCTGAGTCATTCCTGAAATTCCCAAACCTATCGCAAAAATAAGACCGACAACAAATGAGATCAAAGCATTTTTCATGGCAAAACTCCCCATTTTCTAAATAAAATAACAGCTAAAATACCAGCTGAAATAAAAATCACAGTGGCTAGTATTGATCGAATTGAAAATCGACTGATACCACAAACTCCGTGTCCGCTGGTGCAACCGCTTCCCATAATAGTTCCAAAACCGACTAATAAGCCTGCTACAACAGTCAAATATGTCTGAGTTTCAAGAGTATTCGTAAATGATTCTGGACGAAGAATTTTTAACAATAAACCGCCAACAAACAGTCCTAAGATAAATAAAATTCTCCACAAAAAATCACCTTTTTGGGGTTTTAATGAACCATTAATAATTCCACTAATTCCAGTGACTCGACCATTAAATAAGAGCATCAGCGAAACAGCGACTCCGATCAGTCCACCGCCTATAAGTGCATTTAACCATTCTGCGTTCATTCGATCTCCTTTTAGTTTCTTTCAACAGGTTGTTTTTTTTCATTCCAACGAATCATTCCACCGACCATGTTCGCTGTTTTTTTAAAGCCTAACTGAATACTTTGCATCGTCGCTTGCCCAGAACGTCCTCCGCTGCGACAGACAAAAATAATTTCTGAATTTTTGTCTGCAGTTTGTAAAAAATGAGTAAGCTCATCCCCCAGCGTAACCAACAGAGATCCTTGAATATGTCCCAGTTCATTATTAAATTCTTCGGGACGACGAACATCAATCAATTGAATTTTTTTATTTTTGACAGCTTCGGCATGAGAAAAAACATCTTCGACGCTGACCTCAGGAATTCCATCCGCCACTTGTGGATGCATGACTCGCCCATTGGTAACTAAACCACATCCCAGATTTGCCGGAACGGCTTCATGAATTTTTTTCGGTTGCGCTAATTTTAATTCTGACATTGTTCGTACAAAATCAGTTTTGGTTTGACTCACATTCAAACGAGGATTGTATTGTTTTTCTTGAAAGACAGTTGACGAAGTATGTCCACGATAATCATGCCCGGGATAAATTATAGTTGTTTCTGGTAATTGAAAAATTTTATGGTGAACGCTGTCATACAATTTTTCTGAGGATCCTTGTTGGAAATCCGTGCGACCACAGCCACGAATTAACAACGCGTCTCCTGTAAAGGCCATTCCTTCAAATAAAAATGTCATGCACGTATTCGTGTGTCCTGGTGTCGCAATCGCCGTGATTTTCTTTTTTCCCAAAAATAGTTCTTGGCCGTCCTCTAAAGGAATATCCACACAATTCACTTCAGCTTCAAAACTGACAGCCGTTTTGGCTTGGCTGCGCTTACGCAACTCGCCAGCCGCAGTGATGTGATCAGCGTGTATGTGTGTATCCAGAACATAAACCAATTTTAAACCTAACTCGGCAATCAATTTCAAATCTCTTTCAACTGTTTCAATCACAGGATCAATCAACGCGGCTTCTTTCGTCTCGCTATCTGCAATCAAATAGGTATAAGTCGAAGACTCATGCTCAAAAAGTTGATGAAAAATAATTCCTTGTCCCATTGTGGCTCCTTTAAAATACGAATGACTTTGAATCTGTCGGCCCGTCGTTGGGCGCCCCTCTTCAAACCAGCGATGACATTCACCCATCAAAGCAAAGTTTGAATATTGATTTAAGTATGTCGCTGCAGAAATTTGTTCCGTCGAGGCTATTAAAATAGCCAAGCGTCCATTTAAATTTTTCAATTGATCTTCTAAATTTTCTAACAAAATATTTTTAGCACCTGGAATATGCATTTGCTCGAAATCGGATTTGGAACGCAAATCATAAATTTCGATCTGATCTGGATCTGTCGACCACACATTATAGACTTGTTCACAATTCAGTTTTGCATAAGGCTTCATATTCATAGATCTATTCAAACACAAAACCCATCCAGAGCAAGATGGGCTAGAACATAAATCAATAAAAATTTCAAATTGTGGCTTCTTGAAGATCTAAAAGCTTTTCGCGGCTCAATATCTTAAAAACACGACCCGACTGCTCGATAAGGCCCATATTTTCAAGCTCTGCCATCGCCTTGATCACCGTGGATACTGTGCTGGCACAAAAGTTGGCTATTTCTTGTCGCGTCCAGTTATGGTCGGGATAAAGATCTTTGAGATATATTAAAGACTGCGCAATGCGAGGTAATATTTGATTTTCCAAAATCATCAACTGATGATTTTCACAGCGCCGCAATTCTTTGGACAGAATTCGAGTAATATCCATCAGTAACAGCGGATTCGCCGCCAAGATATCTAGAATCAGTTTTTTTTCAATAAACCGAATCACTGTCGGCTCCATCACGACGGTGTCGCCATGATAGGGCTCTTCAGAAAATAAAGCTCGATGACCAAAAAACTGACCTGCTTTAAAAAAACGCATTAAATGTTCTTTGCCAGACTGAGCTCCCACTAAAACCAAACCCACCAAGCCGGACTTTACAAAATACATTCCCTTAGGAACATCGCCTTGACGATAGACAAATTCGCCTCGTTTGAATTCCAGCGTAGTCGCATGAGATTCCAGTTTTTTTCGAATCTCTAAAGGTAAAACTGTCCATAAATCTTGTTGTTGCATATTGAAAATATATTTACGAAAGAAACAAATCTCAAGCTTAAAAACTATTCCAGACCTATCCACACAAAAAAAACAGTCATGCTGTTCCAGAACATAATAGAATCGATTCGTTTATGTTAAATATAAGACATGTATAAGGAAGAAATTATGAAACCAATTGTAAAAGAATTTTTTGATAAAGCGACCTGGACATTAACTTATATAGCCTATGACTCCACTAGCAAAGACGCCGTAGTCATTGACCCCGTTTGGGACTATGATCCGGCTGCATCAAAATTAACGACTCAATCCATCGATCACGTTTTATCGTTTGTACGTGAACATCATTTAAAAGTTCACTACATTCTAGAAACACATGCCCACGCCGATCATGTGACGGGATCACAAATTTTAAAAAAGGAAATTCCAGGTGCTTTAATTGGAATTGGTGCGAAAATTACCGAAGTCCAAAAAGTATTTAAAAATGTTTTTAATTTACCAAACGATTTTAAAACTGATGGTAGCCAATTCGATTTGTTACTGGAAGAAAACAAACCAATCACAGCGGGTACACTGAAAATTGAAACTTACTTTACTCCGGGCCATACACCTGCCTGCGCCACATTTGTTATCGGGGACGCGGTCTTTACTGGTGATGCTTTGTTTATGCCTGACTATGGAACAGGTCGTTGCGATTTTCCTGCTGGCAGTTCAAAAGATATGTACCATTCGATTAAAAACAAAATTTATACTTTACCCGATCATTATCGTATTTTTGTGGGTCATGATTATTTACCACAAGGCAGACCTATGAAATTTGAAACAACTGTACTGGCTGAAAAAAAATCAAATATTCATATGAATGAATTCACAACCCAAGAAGAATTCATCCAATTTCGCAATAATCGCGACAAAACCTTAGCCGCTCCAAGGTTGCTACTGCCCAGCGTTCAAATGAATATTGATGCCGGAAATCTACCTCCAGCAGAACAAAATGGTGCGCGATATTTAAAGATTCCGTTAAGGTAAGTTATTTTTTATGGGTCAATCGATTTTTAATCATCTGGATCGATTGACCACCCATGCTTTCTTTATTGATATACAAAATAGGTTGCATAGTGCTTTCACTTCTGCGATCCCATTTAACGGGCATCAAAGTTTTATTTTTTAATTCATTGATAATTAAATGCTCTGGCAACCAACCAAAACCTAATTTTTTTAAAATTGCTTCTTTTTTAAAAGAAAAATCACTCAAAAAAAATGAGGCCGACTCTTCAAAAATGGAGGTATTTAAACCTAACAACTGAACATCACCTCGAACAGTTAAAAAATAAAACTGCTTCAGTTCATTCAAAGTCCATTTTTTATTTTGTTTATTTAACGGATGATCTTTGTGCGCAACTAGATAAATTTGAATGGGATCCAATTCGAAACTAACGAGGCTTTTATTTTTAATGGGAGCCACGCTGATCATCATATCCGCTTTCAGTTGATCAAAAGTTTTTTCAACATCCTGTAAATAGTCTGTATAAGTTTGAACAACTGTTGGAATCGCTAATAATTTAAATTCTTTGTAAATTTCGATAAACGGATGAATCGATAGGACGCCGTCAAAAACAATTTTAACTGATGCCTCCCAATGATCTCTGAATTCAGCACACAGCACTTCCAGCTCTTCAACCTGGCGAATAATTTCTTTGCATTTTTGATACACTCGCTGTCCGGTTGGAGTGAGCTGGTTTCGGTATTTTTTCCTATCGAAAACTTGGACATTGAGCTCGTTTTCAAGGGATTTTATCATATAGACTAAGGCCGAATGACTTTTATGCAAATATTCGGCAGCTTGCGCGTATCCTTTTTTTTCAACTACAGCACAAAACGATTTTGCTTGTTCTAGACTAATTGACATAGTCTATCCATTTCATTTCCTAGCAACATTGTCAATAATTTAAACAATGTTGTTCAAATCTTTGTTCTATTTTTTATTTGTCTTTTCTGTGATTTTAGAAGTTAACGAAAGGATTGACTATGATCCCCTATATCAAAGGACTGACGACCCCTCAGGCTCACGTAAATGTTCCAGAAGGAACCTTCGAAGAAGAATACGCGCGAAATGGTTTTTCGGGTCGCTATGCCCATCTTTACAGAACAGCACCGCCTGTGGAATGGATTTCAATTGAGGGCTCTTTAAAACCGCGAAGTTACAATTTTAATTTATTGAACACAGACTGTGAAACTGACTATTTAACATCACGAAAATCTTACTTAGAAAATAAAGACGTTCGAATTTTATTCAGTGAAATCAAAAGTGAAATGAACTATTTTTTCCGCAATGCTGATGCTGATGAAGTCTTATTCATTCACCAAGGTCACGGACTTATTGAAACCGATTTTGGCCCACTTCAGTACGTTGAAGGAGATTATTTAATTATCCCCCGCGGAACTGTCTATCGCTTCGCTCCAGAACAAAAAACTCAGATATTAGTCATCGAAAGCTTTAGCGAAGTCCGATTTCCTGAAAAAGGTATGCTGGGGCAACATGCACTATTTGATCCTGCCGTTTTAAAAACTCCCGAACCGCAGGCCAGCTCTTTTAAATCAGACACCTATTTGCTGAAAGTCCAACGATGCGGACAAATCAGCACGATCAAATATGGATTTAATCCTTTGAACACCGTTGGGTGGAAAGGCACGCTGACAGTTTGTGAAAGATATCAGACCCGTTTTATCGGACAGATATCACCTGCCCCCTTCGGCACATACCACATTCGTGGCTCAGAATTTTGTGATTTGCACTTTTTTACCGCGACCTCTTGAAAATGGGGACCCCCAAGCGATGAAGATTCCATTTTACCATTCGAATATCGATTTTGATGAAGTTTTGTTTTATCACCGTGGACAATTTTTTAGTCGATCTGGAATTCGAGAAGGGATGATGACATTTCACCCTCAGGGAATTCATGACGGCCCCCAAAAAGAAGCTATTTCCCGCATCATCAGTGTATATATAAGTCT
>DALYIB010000033.1:0-17711 GCA_031970595.1 Pseudobdellovibrio sp. | reverse complement strand
ACAGCTAGGAAGGAAAAATTTTTTTCCTCTGAATTATGAATTGTGAATCCTCAACAGACAAATACTCTTTTTGCGGCAGTTCGCTCGGGCTTTTTGCTGATTTTTTCAGCGACGATTATCTCAACGTTGACTCAACAGTTTTTGGATAAAAAAATCGAGCTCATTCTGCGATCCACTGAAGGACTGACATCCATGATCTGGGTATGGGGATTTTTTTCTTTGTTATCCGCTTTGATCTTCCCCCTGTTATTATCTTTGTTGACCAGTTATTTTTTAATTCAAAACCAAGAACCCCGCCCCGTTCAATTTATCGAAAAACACTTCGAATTAGGACTGATCGAATCTTTGCGTTCGTGGGGTAAATCCTTTTTATGGTTTTTCGTCCTGGTTATTCCTGGATTTATTTATTTTTTCTATTACAGCTTATCTCCGCAGATTGTTTATTTTTCGAATAAATATCAATCCGGCGAAATTGATGCTTTGGCTGAATCTGAAAAATACGTCAAAAAAAATTGGTTTTTTTATTCTGTTGTTACTTTTATATTTTATTTTATTCTGCCTATGATTATGACTTCAGTATTTGACGAATATCGATTGTTTTCGCTGCATCCCGGTTGGGCTTTGGGTTGCATTGCCTTGGAAACTCTTTTATTTATATGTTTTCAATATTTGATGATTAATAAATTAATTGATCAATTGATTCAAGAAAAGGACTACAAATATGCCTCTTATGTTTAACTGGAAAGATATTAAAAATCGCGATCATGCTTTGACCTTTGATGATGTGCTGATCACTCCTAAAAAATCAGAAGTCCGTTCACGTCGTGATCCCAGTTTGAAATCCAAGTTAACAAAAAAATTATTTATTGATACTCCGATTATCGCAGCCAATATGGACACGGTGACTGAAAGCAAAATGGCGATTGCTATGCACCAGTTAGGAGCCTTGGGTATTTTACACCGCTTTATGAATACAGAACAACAAATCGCCGAAGTCCAAGCCGTTAAAGCCGCTGGAGCCCCAGTGATTTCAGCCAGCATTGGCGTGAACAATGATTTCAAAGAGCGCGCGGAGGCCCTAATTAAAGCGGGTGTGAACCTAGTTACGATTGATATTGCTCACGGACATTCCATTCAAATGATGGATACCTTAAAATGGTTGAAGGATACTTATCCTCAGGTCGAAGTGATTGCTGGTAATTTGGCAACGCCTGATGCCGCTGTTGATTTAATCGAGGCCGGTGCCGACGCGATCAAAGTGGGAATTGGACCTGGCTCAATGTGCACAACTCGAATCATCACAGGTTGTGGCGTTCCCCAATTAACAGCGATTGCTCTTTGTGCTGAAGCGGCTGAACCTTATGGTGTTCCTGTGATTGCCGATGGGGGTATTCGTACCAGTGGCGATATGGTCAAAGCTTTTGCCGCAGGAGCAGACACGATCATGTTGGGATCGATGTTGTCGGGTACGATCGAAACTCCGGGCGATATCGTCAATGGAAAAAAACAATATCGTGGTATGGCTTCGAAAAAAGCCCAAATTTCTTGGCGCGGTGATATGCCTCAGGGCATGGCTCCTGAAGGAGAATCGACATACGTACCCGTCAAAGGCCACGTTTCAGATGTGTTGCACGAACTGATGGGCGGAATTCGTTCAGGAATGTCCTATGTGAACGCAACGACGATTGCTGAAATCCGCCAAAAAGCCCACTTTATGGAAATGTCTTCAAACGGGATCAGCGAATCACGCGCACACGGTGTTCGCAGCTAATGTCCACAACAGATTTACGTCCGATCGGAGTTTTTGATTCAGGAATTGGTGGACTGACAGTTCTGCGTGAACTGCTTCAAGCCTTTCCCGAAGAAAACTTTATTTACCTGGGCGACACAGCTCGCCTTCCGTACGGATCTAAATCGGCTCAAACTGTTCGAAAGTATTCTGAACAGAATATGAAATTTTTAATTGATCGCGATGTCAAAGCCATCGTGGTCGCCTGCAACACAGCTTCGACGCAAATTTTTGAAAACGAATTTATGGGGCGCCCCGTGTTCAATGTCATCGACCCTGGGTCCTTGATCGCTTCTCGGAAAACTGAAAATAAAAAAATCGGTGTTTTGGGAACTCGGGCTACGGTCAAAGCAGAGGCTTATAAAAATAAAATCCAAAACATCGATTCATCCATCGAAGTTTTCAGTACAGCTTGTCCCTTGTTTGTTCCGCTGGCCGAAGAAGGCTGGCATGACGACCCCATCACAAACTTGGTGGCATTTCGATATTTGCAAAATCTGAAACAAGCCGAAGTCGATACCGTTGTTTTAGGTTGCACGCATTACCCGCTTTTAAAATTAGCCATTCGCAAAGTTTTCGGAAATCATGTTCATTTGGTGGATTCCGGCGAAGCCATTTGCGAGTTAATGAAAACCGATCTGCAATCCGGTCGAATTGGTCAAAATACACCAGAACCCAAAAAAGAATTACTGATTTGCTTAACTGATTTTGGTGTTCAATTTGAACAACTGACTTTGCAGTTAATTTCCGAAGTCAGTGATCGCAAGTTGATCTTTGAAACAGTTTCTGTCATCTGATCATTTTTTTGACACCTGTAATCCAGCCAAATCGAACCTGATTCATTCTGAGACTACCTAAAACCTCTGAATAACGGCACCTATTCTGCTTTAAATCAGTTTGATGAAAAACTGGATCAACCGAACGTTGTTAACTTCTATCGTCCTTCTGAGTGCCTGTGGCCCCCAGAACGCTTCTCAGTTCAAAAAACAGCAGAAGCCTGCAGGTACTATTGATAACTGGCCAGAAATTCAAAAAATCGACGACAATCCGGATAATGACATTTTTTTAGTTTCCACAGATCAGGCTTTCCAAAAATTACCAGAAGAAGTCCAACAAAAGTATGAAAAACCTAAAACAGAAGTCCAATCAAAAACGGCCATCGTCAAATTGGGTTTAACTGATATTGAAAAAATTGAATACTACTACGATTCCAAAAATAACTTGCTTCAACTCAAGGGGCATTTAAAAATTCGCTCGAAAGAAGACAACACCGTCTTATCAGAAACAACATTTACTTTAAATGGTAAGCACAACCTTAAAAAACAAGTCGTCAATCTGTATGAAGAATCTCATTCCGACGAAACACCCCTGGTACGCGCTAAAACAACGTGTTTATCCACTGATGACAACGATATGATCACTTGTGAAAAAGCAATTATTGATTTTTTCATCTCTTATAAAAACCAGTACTTTACAGAGCAGTTTGAAACCGTTAGTAAAAAAGAAATCTCTCCCAAAAAACAAACGCAACCCGCAGCTCCAACAGCTCCTCATGATGGATACAATACAATTCCTGCGACTCCAACTATTCCAGCAGGTTCTGAACCAACTCTTCAACCGACAAAGCCCGACCCTTCAAAAGCAGTTTCAACTGATTCTTCGAATGCGGTTCAACCGGATGCTCTGGAAGCTGCCGAAGGCGACGAAGACAGTATTAACGATCGTTACCAAGGACAGGTCCAAGAAACAGACATCGTTTCATTTATGTCTAAAACGAAACCTGCTGCTGACAGTGACGAAGACGACGAAGACACAGCTCAGCCACCACCCGTTGTGACTCCGTCAGCTCCACAGCCCAAAACATCTGAAAAAGAGGAAGAAGATGACAGCACTCCTCCAGCGCTGACACCAAGTCCAAAGCAACCGCAACAACAACAGCCCCCGGTGATAAAACCGCCAGCTTCGGGTACCTCCTCAAAAGATGCGACTCAGCCGAACTTGATCGAGAAAATCATCAATTCAAATTTTATTCAATTAGCTAACGGAGAAATTCGTCAGCATAACCAAGCCATTGGTTACCCTGATGATGGTAAGTTAAGAAATGCGACTATCTTAAAAGATTTCAAAGGAAACGGTGATTTATTTGTGATTGTCGCTCCGGAAAGAGCCCGCTTTTACGCGACTCATGAAATGGCCACAATGATTGCTCGTTTGGGTCAATTTGCACAGCTAGGTGATATTCAAAAAATTTATGTTGGTAATATTTCAGCCGTCAAAGGTGGACCGATTTCGCCGCATAAATCCCACCAAATCGGAATGGATGCGGATTTAGGTTACCCGACCGCCGATGGTAAAGTCACATTTCCCACAGTTGTCAGAAATAACTCACTGAACTCGTCTGCTTATTCAGTGAAAAAAACGTATGAACTTTTTAAACAAGCTTTCAAACAAAAAGACATTCAGACCGAAAAGATCTTTGCAGATCGCTTGATCATCAAAGATCTTTGCAAATACGCGGCTCAGGCCAACGATTTTAACAGTACTGACAAAGAACTAGTTCAAAATATGTTTAAGAATATTAATCACGTCGACGGACATGGGAACCACTTTCACATTCGTGTGAAATGTACGAAATACCAACCGGCATGTCGTTCGAAAGTTTACAAGGCTTACCCAGGTTGCGAAGCCTATGTTAAAAAATAATTAAATAAATATTTCGATGGCTTTGGGTTGTTGATTATAATCCGATGCCATTGACTGAACGTAAGCTCCTACATCTGAAAAAACCACTAAATCATCTTGTTCAACATTCGTCATTTCAAAGGATTTATGAAACACATCCGAAGATTCACAGATTGGTCCCACAATCATATATTTTTGGAAATTTGCTTTTTGCTTCAATGAATAAACATGATGGTAGGCTTGATAAAGACTGGGCCTTAACAGATTATTCATTCCCACATCTAAAATCATAATCGGCAAAGATTCGGTTTTTTTAATATATTGAACTTGTCCAATTAAAACCGCAAAACGTGCAATGACAAACCGACCCATTTCCAAATAAATATCGGCATTCAAGCCTTGCAAACCTTCTTCGTAAACACCGGTCATTTGCTGCCAGCGTTGTTCATCGTGCGATAAATCATGTTCGCGGTAATCAATTCCCAAACCACCGCCCAGGTCCAAACGATCTAATGTTAAAAATTCATTTTGTAATTTTTCAAAAAGCGGTCGTATTTTTCGCAAAGCTTCGGCAAAAGTCGACTGGTCCATAATTTGCGATCCCAGGTGATAACTGATCGCCTTTAATTTTAACAGCGGATGACTTTTGAAATAATCTAAACAGGCCGGTAAATCCTGAATATTCAAACCAAACTTGGAATCTTTCAATGCTGTTGCAATATTCGGATGAGTTTTAGCATCGACTTCAGGATTGACTCGCAAACCAATGTTCACACTTTGATTCAAGTTTCGACAAATTTGATCAATTCGCTGTAACTCAGCTAAACTTTCCACGTTGATTTGAAAAATTTGATTTCGAATCGCTTGTTCTAATTCGTACTTCGTTTTACCAACGCCCGAAAAAATAATATCTTCGGGTTTAAATCCTGCACGAAAACCTAATTCGATTTCACCCCAACTGACGACGTCCAAACCAACACCGTGCTGCTGAATGGTTTTTAAAACCTCAAGGTTATAATTTGCCTTCATCGCAAAATGCAATTTCTTAAGGCGCTTCCACGATGTCATCAGCTGCAAGCGCTGACTGAGTCCTTGCAGATCATAAACCATGACCGGCTGGCGATAGTTTTTGACAAGATCCAATTCCTGAAGGGGTTTTCCACCAAAAATAAGATGATTCTGCTGATAGGCTAAAAGTAATTTTGACATTTTCATGACTGTACACAATTATAGTTCCCATGAAAATCATTAAATTTGCAGAAACGGCTCTTGGTTTACCTATCCACGGATTTCAATGGATGATTGACCCTAAAAAACCTCATGCGGTTGTGATCGGCGGCGTTCATGGAGACGAACCAGAAGGCGTCGTTTGCGCACGCGGTCTTTTTGAAGCTCTGCGCGAAAACTACAATCTGAATTTAAATTTAACTTTAATCCCGGAATTCAACCCCGAAGGTGTACTTTTAAAAACTCGTGGGAATTCGAACAAAGTCGATCTCAATCGCAATCTGCCTACGAAAGATTGGTCCCCCGTCGCCGCTACAGTTCGGTATTTTCCAGGCCCCAGCGCCATGAGCGAAAAAGAAAATCAGTTCTTAGTGCAATTTATTGAAAATGAAAAACCTGATGTGATTTATTCATTGCATTCATGGAAACCCATGCTGAATGTGAATGGAAATTTACCCGAAGCCCAAGTCATCGCCGATAAAACCGGTTATGTCATTGAACCCGATATTGGTTACCCCACTCCGGGCTCATTAGGCACCTATGCGGGGCTGGAAAGAAATATCCCCACTTTAACTTACGAAATCGAAAGAGACCTTTCTTTTGATCACATCTTGCGAATTCACACACCTGCAGTACTGGCTGGTTTAAAAATCAGCGCCCAACGCACAAAAGGAAATAAATAATATGTCGACAGATTTACGTTCAGAAAAAATTGAAAAATTATTCGAAGCCAGCAGCCAAGCCGGTTTTCAATTTCAACCCACAGACAAAGAACTGATTACATCTGTTTTAAATGACCTCGATCAGGGAAAAATTCGCGTTTGTGAAAAAATCAACGGTCAATGGACGACTCATCAATGGGTTAAAAAATCGATTTTATTATTTTTCAGATCGACTGGAAATGTTGTTTTAGAAGCTCCGGTGATGAATTTTTTCGACAAAGTCCCCGTCAAAAAATGGACTGGCGCTGAAGGCGTTCGAGTGGTTCCCCCTGCGGTGGCCCGCTATGGATCTTTTGTAGAGCCTGGTTGTATTTTAATGCCTGGATACGTCAATATTGGCGCCTATGTCGGACAAGGGACCATGGTAGATACTTGGGCCACAGTGGGCTCCTGTGCTCAAATCGGTAAAAACGTTCACTTATCTGGTGGCGTGGGTATCGGTGGAGTTTTAGAACCGGCCCAAGCCCAACCTGTGATTGTTGAAGACGATTGCTTTATTGGCAGCCGTTGTATTGTCGTTGAAGGTGTTCATCTGGAAGAAGGCGTGGTTTTAGGAGCCGGCGTGACTTTGACAGCGTCGACCAAAATTTACGATGTGACAGGCCCCGAAGTCGTTGTTTACAAAGGCCGTGTCCCTGCGCGATCCGTCGTCATTCCCGGAATGGAAAACAAAACATTCCCAGCAGGACAATTCGGAGTTCCTGCGGCCTTGATCATTGGTAAGCGCACTGAATCGACAGACAAAAAAGTTTCTTTGAACGCAGCTTTGCGTGATTTTAATGTCAGTGTTTAATTACTGACGACGTAACAGAACAGCCGGCTCGATTTTCAAAGTCGATCTGGCTGGAAAATAACATCCGACGATAGCCAGTACGACCACAGCTAAAATCACCCAAACTGTAAATCCCAGATCAACAAGTGCTGGCAATGTGGAATCATAATAAACATCTGGCAAAACTTTCAATGGATAAAACTGTAAATAGTAACTGACAGCTAATCCGATCACAGTTCCCAAAAGCAGTCCTGATACAGAAATCCATAAACCCATCTTAGCCATTAACCACAAAGTTTTTTTGCGCGAATAACCTAACGTTTTTAACATCGCGATATCTGATTTTTTCTGAGACATGATCATTGCTAGAACAGTCAGTATAGACGAAGAGGCTATCAATCCCGCCAACGCCAGAAATACACCGATAATGGTTTTTTCCATCATCAGAGCAAAAAACAAATCCGAATTTTTTTCTTTCCATGTTTCCACACGGACAGCTAAATTATTTGCTGAATTGTTTTTATTTTTAATATTTTGAACCAAATCATCAATTCTTTTGGGATCATTCACCCACAAATGATATCCCGAAACTTTGGATAAGCCATTTTTTAGACTGTCAAAACTGGTACTTGAATTAAACAAGACTAACTTAGAATCCAGATCATACAATTCGGTTGAAATGATTTTTCGGACAGTGGCTTTTTCATAGACTGGAGTTTCTAACTGACTGAGTAATAATGTTTCTGCCGGAATCAAAGTCACTTGATCGCCTTCCAATAACTGCAGAGACCTGGCCAAGTCAATTCCGATAGCTATCTCATTTTTTTCTAAATTCAGATCTTGATGGTAATCATAAACGGCATGATTTTTTTCGCTGTCTTTTAATTTTTGCAATTGATTATTCCAAAAGGTCAATCCCGGTTGCGAATATCCAACGACCTGTGCCCCTTTAAACTGTCCGTCGACTGTTCTTAAAATCAAATCATAGGACTCAAATGGAATTGTTTCCGTTTGAGGGAATTGATAATCTGGCCCTGAGGCCACTGGAGTCTGAGCTGTATTGTACAAAGTGATATTAGGATCTATTGCTAAAATTCGCCTTTGAATATTGCGATTCATTCCGTTCATGACAAATAAAACAATAAAAAAAACGGCAATACTTAAAGTGATTGCCACAAAAGACAAAATCGCAATTCGTCGAATCAAAGACTGCGAACGCGATGATAAAATCAGTTTTTGTAAAAAGAAATAACTCAGGCGATTTTTAAACACCTGATTATTATGAAACAGATTGACTAAAAATGACTAGCTTTTTTATAGCCAGCTTCTTCATCAAAATAGATCAAGCCATCTTCGACATAAATTTTATTGTAGGCTACGTGACGCATTGCTGTAGGATGATGGTTAGTCATGAACACATGGCGAGCAAAACCTCTGCGCTGTTTGTATTGCAAGTAATCTAAAAAATCCAACCACTGCTTTTCGCTGAGTCCCCCTGCAGGATCCTCTAGGACCAGTAACTCTGGATTCATTAAAACGGATTTCACTAACCAAGCCAATTTCTGCCAACCGAAAGATAATTTTTGAAAATCTTGATCGATCACTTCTTGCAGATCAAAACGCTCAACCAGATCTAAAAACACGGACGAATCTTTTGAAAGATTAAAAATTTTTTCAAATGTCATTTTTGACAAAATCAAATCCGACTCGAAAAAATAGCCAATACAATGAGGTTGATCCTCGAATAAATCTTCAAAAGTCATTTCCTGATTATTTAACAAAATACGACCTGAATCTAATTGCTCTCGCCCACTGATCAATCTTAATAATTGCACAGCATTCTGTGGTCTTGAGGATTCGATCACGATCGTTTGATCCATCGGTAAAGTAAAATCCACGGCTTGTAACACCGGATCCTTACCTGGTTCTTGTAAAGTCACATTTTCAAAGACGATATCATTTAAACTGGGACTATAAGGTTGATTATTTTGTTGATCGTTTTCCATGAAAAACATATCGGAAAAATCGAAACCAAGATAAAAATAAATTCACTAAACTAGACTAAAGACAAGATAGAAAAACGATTTAAAAACTTCCAATGTCAAACCCCAAACAGTTTTCTCATTTTTTGCATTGGGTAAAGACAATTTTTTGATTAAAATAGTTTGAGGAAAAGCGGTCCGAAAAACTTTATAGGATCGAGGCATATGTATTTGTGAAGTCATCAAAACAATATCTGAACAATTCAAAGCTTCTACAAACGTCAAACTTTGCTGAGCATTTCCAAAAGTAGTTTCTGATCTTTTTTCCAGGTAAATATCCTTTGGATTTACTTCAGGATAAAATGGCAAATAGGGAAATAACTCATTGAACTGAGCCTCTTTGTAAACACCTGATACAATCAGTTTTTTAATTTTTTTCTGAGCTAAATATTCAAAACCATCTCGAATTCGACCAGGAGCTCCTGTTAACACAACTCCGCAATCTGCTTCTGGCCAGGGGCCTAACCAAACCTGATTCGGTTCGTTTTGAATGTCTTGAACGATCACAATGACAGAGTACATTCCAAGACTGAATAGCAATCCCAGAATGACCCAAATCCATTTTATTTTAAATCGCATTCTTATGAGCTAAAACTTCAATTTCAACGTTCACACCTTTAGGTAAACCAGCGACGGCCACAGTCGAACGCGCCGGCGGAGCACTGGTAAATTTTTGCGCATAAACTTCATTGACGGTCGCAAAATCATTCATCGAAGTTAAAAAGATTGTTGTTTTAACGATGTGACCAAAGTTCAAACCCGCTTGTGCTAAAACGGCTTCGATATTTGCTAAAACCATTTCAGTTTGTTTTTTAATATCGCCGGTAAAAACTTCCTGAGTTCTTGGGTCGATGGCAATTTGACCGGAACAAAATAAAAAATCACCTAATTGAACGGCTTGTGAATAAGGACCCACCGCTTTCGGTGCATGATCTGTGTGAATAATTTTTTTAGACATAAATACCTCGCTTAAGATTAAAACTAAAAATAAAAAATGATGCCTGCTTTTAACGGATGATCCGCAATTGTACGAACGCGAGAATCCTTAATCGTTGATAAACCCAATCCACCTTCAAACGTAAAACCCACGTTTTCAAGCTGAGCAAAGAAAAATTCCGTTCCTAATATTAACTGAACATCAAATCCCGTATTTTTTCCATCCACTGGATTTTCAGCCGTGACCAAGGCCGCTTGACCGCCTGTAAAAAAATGCAAATTCGGCTCGTGAAAAATGACATATCGCAAACCTGCATTCAACTGTGACGTCGAATAATTTTTCTTGGTATCAATCCCAAACCCCCCCGTAAAGGCCATTCCAGGACCCGCGTGATAGACAACCGCCAAAGAGGGAATGCTTTCAGACGTGTTGTCTTTGATACCCACACCTAAACGATGAGTCATTTCCTTACCAAATGAAACAGATGAAACCGCAAATGCTGCAATATAAATCATCGCAATAATTAAGAACTTATTCATAACACCTCGCTCTCAATATTCTGACACCCCTTTTTTTGTTTACAAGCCTTTGGTCTTGGTTGACACTGTGCCCTCAAAAAAGGAGTTTAACCTATGAAAAAGCAGAATATTTTTTGTGCATTTTTGTCCGCACTTTTGGTAACAATGACCACACATGCAGCGTCTATAAAATCCACTGCCTCTGAAAAAAAATTCGAAGAAGTCACCCTTACTCAAACCACTCACCTGGAAGACGGTGGTACCACAACAAATTTATCAACTGTGTCTCATGGCCTTCGCAAAAAGAAAGTTTTTGGATTGGTCAATGTCAGCGTTTACGTAGCTGAATTTTTAGCCGCTCAGCCGACTCGTTTAGCAAAAACAGAAGAAAACTTTATCAACAGTTTTGCAGACGCTCAACCCGTGCAATTAAAATTAACAATGGTCCGCGATTTAAAAGGCAGCGATATTTCAAAAGCCTTTCAAGAATCTCTGGAAGCCAACAAAATCACTTCTGAAAAAATGGCGCCCGAATTAAAAGAAATTTTGGACGAAGGCAAAGCCATCCCTGAATTTAAAAACAAAGATGTCTTTTCTTTAATCGCCACTTTCAAGGATGGGAAAGCGACTCTCCATGTGCAAAAACCGGATGGATCTATCAAATCATGGACAGGTTCAACGATTTTCGTGAATCAAATTTTTTCAATTTGGTTTGGAACACCTTCCGATCCGAAATTGGGAGATCTTAAGAAAACATTAATGGCCCTTTAATCCAAAAAAATAGGAATTTACTATGAAAAAACTTTTATTTACTACAGCTCTTTTATTAGGTCTTTCGGCTCAAGCCGAAAAAATTGACTGCCAAATTAACGAATTCGGCGTCGAACAAAAAATCACAACACAAGTTTCTTTGGAAAACTTTAATGAACCTCATGGTGCTTTTGCACAAGTCAAAAGCCAATTATTCCCTGAAGTTTCTGGGTTTGTGGCTGTGATGGAACGCGCAGGACGACGTTTTGCTGTCATTAGTTTTTACAATGAAAAATTGCAGGTTAATTCCAGTGCACAATATGAGTTGATCCGTCCAGATCAATACATTCAGCACCAGTTTATTATTCCTAACGAAGCCCTTCAACTGACTGGGATTGAAACTTTGTGCTATTATAACTAATCTTGACGGAATCTTAATACTTAAAAGCTCCTTTGTGTGCTATTCATTCGAAAAAAACAAAGGAGCTCTTTATGTTGAAAAAAACTTTATTGACTATCGCTTTAACGGCTGCACAATTCGCCTGGGCGGGACCTGAAGATCACATTCAAAATCAAATTTGTTACAACCTCAAGCCTGGCCAAACACAAGCCTCTGCTGAATTGCCTTTGCAAGTTTGTATCGAAGAAATTTCAATGGATTTATCAACCGAAACTGTTTCAATTTACAGCTATTTCCAAAGATCACTTTTTGAAAACATTAAAGTCGATTACTTAGCCCGCAAAAACGAGGACTATTTTTCTGTGCGCACTAGCAGTGAATTTTATAAAAATTGGAATTCAGGTTGTGGCGATGGCCTGACTTTGACAGTCAAAGTCAATGGTTTATCAGATAACTGGGGCGTGATGGACCCACAGAATTTAACTGTCACCGTAGAACAAGAAATGACCAACGATACGTGTCACTCAAAACCCCAAAAAACAGTTTTCGTTTACGAAAAATACTAGTTCTCTGATTTTAATAAATTCTGATAAAGCTCTTGAATCATTTTGGTCAAGAGCTCTAATTCTTGCGGATTCATACTGACTAAACACATCATTTCTTCTGGTACTGTGATCATTTTATCTTTCAACGCCAGACCCTTTTTTGATAACGACACCACTTTGCTTCTTTTATCTGTAGGTAAATTTTTAATTTGAATCAAACCTTTTTGACTCAGTTTTTGCAGCAAGGGCGTTGCCGTGCCCGAATCAAAAAAAGTTTTTTCACAAATCTGGGTCACTGTTTGCTCGTCCATCTCCCAAAGCGTCAGCAAGATTAAATATTGTGGATAGGAAATCCCCCACTTTTTCAAAACTCGCTTATAAGCCCTTTGCAGGGCATTGCTGGCGCTGTACAGAGGGTGGCACAATTGATTTTTAAGTAATAAGCCGTCATATCGCATATAAATGATTATATCTTGCATACAAAGTATTTGCAATAGACTGAAAAATATCCTAGTATTAATTATCTTGCATACAAGATATTAACCATAGGAGACCTTATATGAATAAATTAGAAACAGTTATCTACACAGCTCAAGCGACTTCAACCGGCGGACGCGAAGGTACTTCGCAAACTGATGATGGTCGTTTGAATGTCACGTTATCCACACCCAAAGCCCTTGGTGGCAATGACGGCCCTGGGACTAATCCTGAACAATTATTTGCCGCTGGCTACTCGGCTTGTTTTATTGGCGCCTTGAAATTCGTAGCCATGCAACAGAAAATCACCCTTCCCGCCAGCACAGCTATTACCGCATCCGTGGGTATCGGTCCGATTCCACAGGGATTTGGCATTCAAGTAGGACTGAATGTTCAACTCAAAGAAATGGACACCAACACAGCCAATATGTTGGTGCAAAAAGCTCATCAAGTCTGCCCTTACTCGAACGCCACACGTGGTAACATCGAAGTCAATATTCAGGTGACTACATAAAAAAATCACAGATGATTTTTTATTGAATCAGCCAGCGTCGTTGTTGCACGGCCTATCAATCGTGATAGGTCGTTGCTGTTGCTATTTAATCCACCCGCAGCTGCCCCCACGTCCGAATCCGCTAATAGATTAGCCATTCCTGCTGGTAACCCAAAACCCAAAAGTATTTTTTCAAATTCAGCAGCTGGTAAATCTTGGTAAACAATCGAACGCCCTGACAGTTTTCCCAATGTTGCGGCATAATCTGCCAAAGTAAAAGACTGATCCCCTGCCAATTCATAAATTTTTTGTTCATGACCGGGCTGTGTTAATACAGCTGCCGCGGCCTGGGCATAATCTAAACGTGAAGCCGATGCAAAACGTCCGTCTTGAGCAGATCCAAGCACCGCCAAATGCTGAAGTGCTGCTGCCATATTTTCCGTATGATTTTCCAAATACCAACCATTTCGTAAAATGGTATATTTTAAACCACTGGCTAAAATCAGTTTTTCTGTTTGTAAATGTTCAGCGGCTAAACCCAGAGTTGAAGTATCAGCTTTTAAAATACTGGTATAAACAATTTTCTGCACACCGGTTTGTACAGCTGCTTGGATCACAGCTTGATGTTGCTGAACACGCTGTCCAATTTCGCTGGATGAAATCAATAATAAATCAGTAACACCTTTCAGTGCGACCGATAATGTTTGCGGCTGGGAATAATCAGCTTGGCGAACTTGAATACCTTGTCGAATTAAATCAGGCACTTTTTCAGGATTGCGAACCAATGCAATAATTTGCTGAGCTGGAACTTTTTTTAAAAGCTGTGCAATAACTAATTGACCTAATTTTCCACTGGAACCCGTAACTGCGATCATGTGATCTCCTTTTAATGTCATACCAAATGCAGGCAAATGGTTGTTGTTTTCAAGCAGATTAACATGTATACTTACTTTTAGTAAGTACGCACAATTTGGTTATGGACTTACTTAAAAGTAAGTAACTATCGTATTTTTACAAAATGAGGTCTGTATGGCTCGTAAAAAAGTTTTAACAGCAAATTTATATGCCGCCGAATGTCCTTCACGCGAAGTGTTAGATCATGTGACTTCAACTTGGGGATCTTTAATATTAGTTTTACTCAGTAAAAAAATATATCGCTTCAGTGAACTTCGTAAAGAAATTGGCGGAATCAGCGAAAAAATGCTGGCACAAACACTGCAAACACTTGAAAAAGATGGATTTGTTAATCGCAAGGCCTATCCAGTAATTCCACCCAAGGTCGAATACAGCCTAAGCCCTCTGGGTAAAGAAGTCGCAGCTCGAGTCAGCGAGTTAACTTTTTGGGTCGAGAAAAATTTAAAACAGGTCTTAGATTTTCGTAAAACGCATAGTCAATCGAACTAGCGGCAACTGTATTTTTCTTCGCATTTCGCATAGCAAGCATGTTGCTCTTCGGCAGACAACTTGTAACACTCATCTGAACAAGCATTGAATTTTTGAACACATTCACTTTGTTGGACTTTTTCTCCACCCAATGGATTTTCGTATTCAGTTGTCATTGGCAATTGCGACTTATTTTTTAATCGTTCCAGTAATTCTGGATCCATTCCTTCTTCACATTTTTTCATAGATTCTTCATTCTCTGCGGACAAGATACAATCGGCATAATTCGCTAACTCTTCTGTCTGAATTTGACTCTCGGCCATCTTTTGTTCAGATAACTGAGCCCGATCAATGACCTGCTGCAGAAAAAACTGGTTACCAACAAATCCTAAACCCACAACCAGACTGAGGATAATGATCAATGAAAATGGTATCACTAGGAACCACACCGATTGCGCACTTTTTTTTCGGCGGACAATCGTCTTCCCTAAAAAAATGGAACAAACCAACAAGGATACTAAAAACACAAACGACAAAACCAAAATAATCAAAATTTACTCCTGACTGCTTTTGAAAACCCATAATGGACCAATTAATAAAAACTGCAGATCCTGCAAAAAAGATGGCTTGCGACCTTCGATATGATGGCCAACAAATTGCCCGATCCACGCCACCACAAATAAAAAGGCCGATATCCCCAATAACTGCCCCGTTTGGTTTTGCACCCAATAGCTGGAATAAAAACAGCCCGCTAGAACCACCATCATGATCAATCCGATTTGGACAGATAAACGAAAATAAAAACCCAGAGCGACAATAGACAACAATAATCCAAAAGGGAAATTTTGAATTTCTAGCAAGTATAAAAACGAAACAATCGTCCAAAAAATGACTGGGACACAGATTTTATGCAAAATTCGATTGTAAGGATTTTGATGACTCTCTCCATACTCGGACAACCACTGCTGTAAACTTTTCTTTTGCGCCATAAACAAATGCTAACATCAAAAATGATTTGCCGGCCAGGACTTTTTGATTTTAAAAACTAGCGATAAATATGAGTTATTTTATACACTCGATCTGGTTCAAAACGTCCCGTAGACACATAATGTCCCATATGAGGTTCGACAAAAACTTCGCCGCCTTTGGACTTTAAACGCAACCCTTCTGGCTGACCATAATAACTAAAAATACCTTCTTTATTCACTAACGTGACAGAAATTCCATCCAGATTAAATACAAACTTCATTGGAGGAACTTTTTGCAACGGAACTACAAAGTAAGTGATCACTTTTGTTGATCCCGGCTGAGAAATTTCAAGATCAAACAATGTCATATTGTGAACGACTTCTTTTTGGATATAACTTTGTGGCTGATCGACAACATTTTTCAAATCCATCACGGCCGAGCGAATTAAGCTGATATCTAAACGAGCTTTTTCCTCAAGTTGCTCTTTTTTACTAAGCCCGTATTCACCTGTAGTTTGATCACTGGCTGATTGAATTTCTAAATCGGTTTGTTGTTTTAAAATATCAGCTTCCACAGACCATTCTTGAATGATCAACTGCAATAGTCGTTTTTTGAAATCCGCCAGATTTTGAATTTGATGTTTCATGCAACACAGCATAACACTCTACTAAAACTTGAAAAGTGATAACGCTCAAACCCAACCGAACCTGGACTTAATCTAATATTCTTGATTAGATCTATGTTATTTTTGATTACTGAGAATATTTTTTTAAGGTTTATTTATGAAAACAAATGATATTCAAAAATTTAGCAATTTTAAATGCGCAAAATCGAATGACACCTTTTCAGATTACACTTGTAGTGGCTTAATGAATTGGAAAAACAAAAAACAACAGATTCACATCATGATTTTGAATAAATATGGGAAAAATTATTGTCAAAAACAGGCACAGTCCTACTTAAATACATTTTCTTGAACTAAAATCAAAAAATAAACATGACTTTGTTGGCGAGATAGACTTCAATCAATGAATGACTCAACTCTCTTCTGCAACAAATACGGAACTCACTTCCGACGAAGTCCAACGAATCGAAGACATGAAAAAATCGATTTGTTTACATCGCTGGACGCAGCCTTGTATTCAAATGGATACCGGACATGCACGAATGTGCTGCCGCACCTTTGGTGAAAATTCTTCCGAAACTGAAATTCACCAAAAAAAATCTGAAATTTTTATGAACAGCCAATTCGATATCGATCGACGTCGTGAAATGCTGAACGGAATTCGCGACCAAGACTGCAATCAGTGCTGGAAGCTTGAAGAACAAGGCATCACAAGTCCGCGCAAAGGATTAGATGAATTTTTAAAGTATTATCAATATACGGCTGGATACAACAAAACAGAACTCCTAAAAAAACTTGCAACAAATGATCCTGAGCTCCACCTAGCACACTCTCCTTTTATGTTGGAAATTTCGTTAGGAAACTTATGTAACCTCAGCTGCATATATTGCAACGAAGATTTCAGCTCTCGATGGGCACAAGAAAAAATTTCTGTAGGCGACGTGAATGAAAAATTCATGCGTAAGAAAACTTTTCCAACAAAAGACATCATGATTGAAGCCTTTTGGGATTGGATGCGCATCGAAGGAGCCCGTCAGCTGAAATGCATCTGCTTTATCGGCGGTGAAACAATAATTACTCCTGAACTATTTGATATCTTGAATAAGTTTTACGAACTTTTTCAAGAGGATGCTGTTCATCTCAGCCGTTCTAAAAAAATCGTTATTCAAATTGTGACCAATTTGAACATCCCAGAACCGCAGTTTGAATTGTTTTTACAACAACTGGACAAACTGACTGAATACTTTCGATTCGAAATTTTGATCAGCATGGAGGCCACTGAGGCAAAGGCCGAATACATTCGCAATGGATTATCTTGGAAACTATTTGATAAAAATATTCATCGAATCTTTACATTTCAAAATGGAAACCCCAACTACC
>DALYIB010000032.1:0-18116 GCA_031970595.1 Pseudobdellovibrio sp. | reverse complement strand
ATCAACGCCTATTTTGGTTTCGATGAATTCGTTACGACCCCAAGTTGATTTACACAATGGCAAGGCCTTCCAAATGTCTTCAGCCTTCATCCCACAGGCGTAACTGATGCAGGCTGCAGCCATCAAATTAGTCACATTATGACGTCCAAACAACGGAACAGTGATTTCTGATTTAAAACCAGCAATACTTCCTGACAAAGTCAGACCTTTTGAATTCTGCTGCATCACCTTAAAATAAACATCGGCCTCATTATTTTTTTCCGAAAAAGATAACATCCTAGACGCTGGAAATTTTTTAGCTACAGGATACATCATATCAAATGTTAAATCCTGATCCTGATTAAAAACACGCACTGTATTTTCACGACTTTCTTGGTAAATTTCCGCTTTCGCTTTGGCAATTCCTTGAATCGTTCCAAAATTTTCAATATGAGCACGTCCCACCATCGTACACACAACAAAGTCAGGATCTGCAATTTTAACCAACTGTGTGATTTCGCCTGAATGATTCATTCCCATTTCAATCACCGCAAACTTGGCATCAGTCGGAATTTGCAACAAAGTCAGTGGCACGCCCCAATGATTGTTAAAACTGCCTTGATTGAAATGTGTTTTTTGAAATTGGCCTAAAATAGCTGCGGTGTATTCCTTGGTCGTTGTTTTACCATTCGATCCAGTAATCCCTATAATCTGCGTGGATAATGATTTTCGATATTCGTGAGCAAAATTTTGCAAAGCTTTTAATGTATCATCAACTAAAATGACACTGACTTTTTCAGACAAGGTTTTTAAATGATCCGAATTTTCATGAACGATTAAAAGACCTGCTTTTTTAATCACAGCTTGATCTAAATAGTTGTGAGCATCGAATTGATCACCTTTTAAGGCAATAAAAACTTGGCCTTCGAGGTTCGCCCGAGTATCGGTCCCAACTTGCGAAAAATGCGTTTGATGTCGGGACAGAATTTGACCACCCGTCCATTTCGCAATTAAATCTAATGTCCATAATGGTTTTGAATCGGAATTCACTGAACTCATAATTGACCTTCTATTTCTGATTAAGATATTTTTCAGCCACTTCGTAATCGCTGAAATGATTTTTAGTTGTCCCAATAATTTGGTAATCCTCGTGACCTTTGCCTGCAATCAAAACTACATCTCCGTCCTGAGCCTGAGCAACGGCTAAAGCAATTGCTAATTCTCGGTCGGATTGACGAACATAGTTTTTAAATCCAGCCTGGAAGCCTTTTTCAATATCATTTAATATCGCCTGAGGATCTTCAGTCCGCGGATTGTCCGAAGTGATAAACACAAAATCACTTTGTTTTTCGGCAATAGCTGCCATCAAAGGACGTTTAGATTTATCACGATCACCACCACAACCAAAGACAGTTATAATTTTTCCTTTTGATTGAGTTTCTTGCTTAATTTTTTGTAAGGACTTTAAAGTATTTTCTAAGGCATCTGGCGTATGTGCATAGTCAATGAAAACAGTTTTTTCTGTATTTGCTAAAACTTTTTGTAAACGTCCAGGGATGCCTTTGAATGTCTGCAAAGCTCGATGACTTTGTTCCAAAGAAAGCCCCGCCGTCAAACACGCAGCCATACAAGCAACGACATTGTAAACATTATGAACGCCCGCCAGGGGTGATTTGATCTTTAAAACTTCGATGGGTGTTTTCAATTCAAAAGTCGTTCCTGAAAAATTCATTTCCAAAATTTTAAACTGAAAATCCGAATCCGTTTGCCCGTAAGTCCAACCCACTACAGGTTCTGCTAGCTTTAATCGACGCCCATAAGAATCATCCACATTCACAATAGCAAACAAGGGCTTTTTATGGGATGACCACATCAAATCGGTAAACAGTCTTTGTTTGGCTTGAAAATAACTGTTCATATCTTTGTGGTAATCTAAATGATCCAAAGTTAAATTCGTAAAAATCACCGTGTTAAAATGAACACTGTCGGCACGATTTTGATCCAAGGCGTGCGAGGAAACTTCCATCGCGCAATACAAAGCGCCTTTTTCAATAAATTCACGCAAACGTTTTTGTAAGGTGACCGGATCCGGAGTCGTCATTTCTGAATTCCAGATATGATCTTGCACTCGGTGATTCACAGTCCCCATAACACCTGTTGTTTTTTGATGACTGTTTAAAAAATGTTCCAACAAATACGTAATCGATGTTTTGCCGTTAGTACCTGTGACTCCCAGACAAAACAGATTTTCAGATGGAAAATGGTAAAATCGCGAAGCTAAAGTGTCTAACATTTTTCGGGAATCTGGAACCGCCAAGACATAGCCTTTAAAGTCATGTGGAATTCGGTCGGCCGATTCGACAACCAGAGCAATCGCTCCATTCTTGATGGCCTCGGGAATATATTCATGTCCGTCGGATTTGACACCTCGAATGGCGACATAAACAGAGCCAGGGGCTACTTGCCGCGTATCAAAGCAAATAGAGCTGATTTCTTGATCAAAATGGGCTGAATCCATGTTGTTTTGCAAATCCATGTCATTCAAAGCGAACTCTTTGTTCGCTGCGACCTCAAATAAAGAAAATAACTGCTGAAGTTTCACGAACAAAATAATAAACTAAATTCCAGATATTAGGTAATTAAAAATGAATAAGAGAATACAGTTTCAAGAAAGCTTCAGTTCGCCCGAAGCTCCGACAGTTATTTTGTTTCATGGCTTTGGTGCCAACATGCATGACCTTGCAGGATTGCAGGACATCCTGACTCCAGAAGGAAAACAATTGAATTGGATTTTCCCAAATGGTCCGTACTCGGTCCCAACCGGTCCAGATTGGGATGGTCGCGCATGGTGGCCTTTGCAATTATCAAAACTTCCTACTGACTGGTCGGATATTACTCCGGCCGAACTTCCTGTGATTCAACCTTTATTGGATGATTTTTTTAAATCTTTGAATCGTCCTTGGAATAAAATCATCTTGGGAGGCTTTTCTCAGGGGGCTATGCTAGCCACAGATCTTTATTTAAATGCCCCAGAAACACCTTTGGGATTAATCAGCTTCTCGGGCAGCTTGATTCGAAAAAATATCTGGACAGAAAAAATTAAAAATCGCGCGAACGAAAAAGTATTTCTTTCTCATGGAGAACAAGATCCCGTTCTGCCGATTCGCGGTACTCAAGCGTTGATGGAGCTGATGAAAAAAAATCAACTGACAACAGATTTTGTTCCGTTTCGTGGTCAACATGAAATCCCAATGAACGTCTGCGAGCGCGCTCAGAAATATATCGCAGAAAAAGTGAAAAATTTATGAGTCTGGTGATTGAAACCGAAAACCTGTGTCGCTCGTACAAGACCTACTCTAAAAAAGAAGGTTTAGTCGAATCCATTAAAGGACTTTGGAATCGCGAGTACACTGAAAAAATCGCATTGAAAAATGCTAATTTGCAAATTGAATCTGGACGTATTATTGGACTTGTTGGTTCTAATGGAGCTGGTAAAACGACACTTTTAAAAATACTGGCGGGGCTGATCTATCCCACATCGGGAACCGTTTCTGTATTGGGCTATAAACCTTGGGAACGAGATACTGATTTTTTAAAACAAATGAGTTTATTGCTTGGACAAAAAAATCAACTGTGGTGGGATATTTCCGCTCGAGACAGCTATTCATTGCTGGCCAAGATTTATGAATTGGATTTAGTCGCTGCCAAGAAACGTGTGAACGATTTAGCTCACATGTTGGATTGCACTCATGTGTTGGACACACAATTGCGTCGCCTGAGCTTGGGCGAGCGAATGAAGATGGAGCTGATCGGAGCGTTGTTACACCAACCCAAAGTTCTATTTTTAGACGAGCCCACAATTGGACTGGATATTGTCGCACAAAATGCCATTCGCCAATTCCTAGAAGGTTATGTCAAAGAATTCCGCCCCGTCGTGATTTTAACATCTCATTACATGGATGATATTGCCCAGTTAGCGGATCAGTTATTGCTGATTTCCAAAGGCGAGCTTGTCTATAATGGAACCGTCGAACATTTCATGCAAGAATCCGATTTAACTAAAAAAATAATTTATCGTTACCATTCAGATAATATTGAACGCAGTCTTGTCGCTCAAAATAGTGAACTGAGCGAACAACTGAATTTAATCCTAAAAGAAGGTACTGTTTCTGATTTAAAAATTGAAGAGGTCGATTTTGAGGAAGTCATTCATCGCTTTCTGGCGAAAGAATCTGGCATTTAGCGAACTGGCAGTCGTTTCAAATCTAGAATACAGATTTAATTTTTTTATCGATGCTTATTTGCAGCCGATGATTACTGTCGGCATTGAATTGCTGTTGTGGACAGCGATTTTTGCTTCGCAAGAAATGCAGTCATTGGCAGGTTTTTCAAAACAAGCGTATCTGGCTTATGCCGTTTGGGCTCCGTTCTTGGGTCGCGTTGCGATCAGTTGGATGTACGAATCGATGATGGTCGAAGACGTCGCCAGCGGTAACATCAACGTCATCCTGACCAGACCTATTAGTTTTTTCGAATATTATCTCAGTCAGCTGATGGGTTATAAAGTCGTGACAACTTTTTTATCTATTTTAGTCCCGTTATTTGTTTCAATCTATTTTGATTTGCCAATTCGTTATGATCGACTGCCGCTAGCATTGTTGCTGGTATTTTATTATTTATTTTTAGTCCATACCATGAGCTTTATTATAAGTACGTTTGCTTTCTTTTTAACTCGCGTTCGTTCGCTGACATTAGTTAAAAACTTATCTTTATTCTTACTTGCTGGTGAACTTGTTCCGATTGATCTGATGCCGCCCCTGCTGGCCAAAATTTTAACAGCTTTACCATTTGCTTCGGGCGTTTATATTCCGATTGCCTACATCACAGAACGAATTGATATTCAAATCGTTGGCCAAGGATTCATTTCAGTCACAGTGGGTTTATTCGTAATGTCGTTGATGGCCAACTGGATGTGGAAAAAAGGCCTGCGCGAATACACAGGAACAGGTGCCTAATGATCCAAAAACTGCTTAGGTACTTGGAAATTTACTATGGATTTTTTAAAGCCAGCTTAGTCGCTGATTTAGAATTTCGTTTGAATTTCATTTTGCTCATCATTGCTGAATTTGTCTGGTATGCGACTCAGTTGATTTTATACGAAGTGATTTATCGTCATACACAAATTATGGCTGGGTGGTCGATTGCACATATGCGCGTATTCATGTTTCTGGCCTTATTTGTTGATTCAATTTATATGATTTTGTGGGATTCGAATTTTACCAAATTTCATGACGAAGTTCGCAAAGGCAGTTTGGATCTGTTACTGACGAAACCGATTAACTCGATGTTTATGCTCAGTTCGCAAAAAATGTCGATTTCACATATTCCTTGTTTTTTTATTACCGGCGGTGGCTTGATTTGGTCGTTGGCACAATTACCTGAATTCAGTTGGTGGCGACTGCTTAGCTTATTGGTGATGGTTCCATCTGGACTGAGTGTTATTTTTTGCGGACGCTTTGCCTTGAATGCGACCGCTTTACTTTTTACGCGAGCTGATTTTTTGCAATACGTTTGGTATTCTTTATTTCGACTGGGACTTCGGCCGGATGGAATCTATTCGCAAATTGCGAACGGGTTTCTCAGATATGTTCTTATTTTTATATTGCCATTTGCTATGATCGCTTCTATACCAGCTCGTTTTTTAATGGAACCCTTTAACCCGTATCTGTTTGCTTGGGCGATTGCGATGCCTTTTATTTTTATCTTTGCATTGAATAAATATTGGAAATACTGCCTACGCAATTATACCAGCGCCAGCAGTTAAGCCAAAAGCAGAACTAAATAACGAAATTGAGTACACAGGCAAAGTGACAAGTTGAACCTGCAATCACAAACAGGTGCCAAATACCATGAGCATGTTTCCACTTTTCGTCATTCACAAAAAAGATCACACCCGTTGTATAAAATATCCCACCCAAAACTAAAAACCATAAAGCGACTTCGGATAACAGTGGAAACAACGTTTTAGATACCGTGACGACGAGCCAACCCATGACCAGGTATAAAAACAAACTCAGTTTTTTACGCGGAGAAGGTTTGCGAAATATTTCCTGCAGAATTCCAAAAATCGCCAAGCCCCAAATCACCGAAAAAACAATCCAACCATGCGTCGGGCGAAGTGGTATCAAAGTAAACGGCGTATACGTCCCGGCAATCATCAAATAAATAGCGATATAATCCAAGGTTTTAAAAAACTCTTTTCCGCGGCCTTTTAAAGAATGATACATCGTCGAGAAGCCATACAAAAAAATTAATGTCGCACCAAAAATAGCACAACCTACAATTTTCCAAGGGTCTTTGGTCAAAGCTGCCAATGTCATCATCACGCTGACTCCAGCAACCGATAGAAAAACTCCAACAAGGTGGGAAATAGAATTAAATCTTTCACCGTAATACATAATTCACATTATATATGAATCATTCATGACTCCTCAATGGATTTAAAAAAAAATAACTAGAGCAATTAATCCAGTGGTTGAATGTCGTTAAAAAGTGTTTCTGGACCGTAAGCGAACATAAAACTGTATGTTTGTGAAGCGATTCGTTGATCGTTTCGCTTACGTCGGGCTCTGTTCAACTGAGCTTTTTTAAGGTACGTGTCATGTATGTGCATAATATCTGATTTCATATTTTCTATTTCTGAATCCGACAGTTCAAATATGCCTGCCCCTAAAAAGCCGTGCTTTTTATTTTCTAAGATATTCAAAAAACGATGACTTGATTGAAATTTGATTTTTTCCAGAACCGTTCCTGCTGTTTGAATCCGATAAACTTGCCCTTCGATAAAATGAATTTTATTTTTAGCTCCCAGTTCAATTAAACCTAAATCATCCAATTTTTTTAAATATTTAAATACAGTCCGATCACTGAGTTGATATTGCTTTTGGATTCCTTCGACAGATTTTTGTTCGTAGGACAATTGCATAAAAAAATGAAAATAATGTGGATGATTCAAAAAAAACTGTTGCTGCTTTTCATTCAACTTTGTAACGACAGACATCTCGGCCGCTGAGTCTTGAATCAATTCCGTCAATTCAACACCTAACAAATCGCAAATTTGTAAGGCTCGAGCTAGTGAAATATCCGACTTAGCAAAAATTTTTTTAATGCCTGCCTCGGACATTTCCATTTTTTTCGCCAAAACCGAATAAGTCATACCTGATTGTTTGATTTGTTTTTGCAAACTGCGAACTAAGAATGTGCCGTCATATTTTTTCATACGGGTTGTTTACAACAAAGTACCCAAAATAGGTACTTTTAAATCAGTTATTGTCAAAAAAAGATATCATTAATATCTATCATTGCATGAAAGGAAACCTTATGAAAAAAACATTACTGATCATCACAACTTTTTGCTCTTTCAATCTATTTGCAGGAGGCGTTCATTGTAAATCCTGTCCAGCTGAAAGCGACGCTTGCATGCCGAAAGCCGATTGCCACATCCAAAGAAACGACAGCTGCGCTTTGAACATGAAAATGGGAACGATGGCTTTCCAGTGCTGCCACCCAAATGCAAGCTCCACTCCAGAATGTAATTTGATTATTGAATAACGGACTTTAAATCCAGACAACTCATTGGCTGAATATTATTGATAAAGCCGATATCTTGCTGACAGTTTAATTGTTCGATCGACTGCCCGTTTTCATTCAGTCGTTGAATCTGACGGGCGATCTTTTCAAAGTAAATAGTCAGTTCTTGATCAATCGCATTTGAAATAGCCTTCGGCTTTTTAGGCTCAGCTCCGGCGTAACCGAACTGGCAAAGACGTTTTTGAAAAACATCATTCAGTGGAACCTGTGGATTCAACCATAATTGAAACAATCCATCCAAATAACCCGTGCGATCCTGACCTGCTGTGCAATGAAAATACGTTCGCTCGCGATTTTGATAACTGCGCGCTAAAATCATCAACGCTTTTTTAGTCCATTCGCAGGCTTCTGTGTAATCAGAAAAATCCTTCCACTTCATCGGTATATGATAAATATTTTGTGGCTCTATTCCGAATTGGACGAGCTTTATTTTTTCATTCAGAACTTCTTGATCTTTTTCTATTTTGAAAATAATCACATTTTGAATTTTCATTTTTTTTAACTGTTCATAGTGGCTATCTTTGAATGGTTGCGATCCTCGAAAAATAAAAGGTTCGCCATTTTCAAGCTGCGATACAACCTGAAAGTTCTTGATACTTTGATTCTGGGCCAAAGCTAAAGAACTTATAAAACTGATTAAAACAGTGAAAATCAATGCCTGCATGCCTCTGTCTATAGCTTTTTTGGTTCTGTTTTGAAACCCATCCTGTAGTAATTTCAAGGTGCTTGAATCTAATAAATTCCTAACTTGTCTTTACAGGTAATCTATCTAATAACGCAATCACAACGAATAAAACCCAAAGGAGCCTTTATGAAAGTCTTTTTATTTTTAGTGAGCATAATCACTTCAACTTTAACCTATGGATTTCAAATAACGTGCGAAGGCTCTGACGTTGATTGGGATAACACGATGACTTTCAATCTGGATCCTAAACCGCAAGGTGAATCTAATCTGAGTATTTTCCGTAAACTCGATTTATACAGTACTTATTGCGATACTCCGGGCTCGTGCCCCACCCGAGAAGAATTTATTGAAAGCAAAGAAGCCCAAAGCGCTAACTATACATTCAGTTCTTGCGTCACTAATGCCAGCCAGGGACTTGTTAAATGCTTTAGCAAAACAGATTATTCAGAGTTTACGATTAAAAAATCTGTGACTTCTGAACTGAGCTGGAATGGCGAAGTTTTATTTAAATCACATTACTCAATGCGACTCAGCCATGCTCAGCTTAAAAACGACAATCCGTTGTTGTTCGCGGACGAAACAGCACAGGCATACATGCAATACAGCTTTGACAGCTGCCAGATTCAATAATTACTACTTTAAAATAACGGTCATTTCGCGGTCAGGCCCCAAAGCCTCGCCCGCGGCTGGCCAAGTTTTTTCGACCTTGCCCGTTCCTAAAAATTTGACTTTGATTTCTTGCTGTTGAACTTTTTCTAAAACTTCGCGCACGGATAAATTATTTAATTCCGGTGCCGCTGTTAAAATTTGTTTTTCATTTTTTAAATCTTCGACAGATAATATTTCAGTTTCTGTCCCCGCTCGTTCTTGAGCTTTTGGAATAATCGAAATATTTTTTTCTGCAATCACTTCTGGAGCCACCCCTTCTTTGCGAACAGCATAAGAGGCAATCGTTGCAAATAACGGTGCCGCTACCTGGGATCCATAGTAACCTTTTTTAGGATGATCTAACGCGACGTAAATCACATACTGAGGATCGTTCGCCGGAATAAATCCTGCAAAACTTCCAATATAGCCACCCGGAATATATCCACGACCATTGGTTTTCACTTTTTGGGCTGTTCCTGTTTTTCCGCCGACAATATAACCCGAAACCTGAGCCGCAAGACCGGTTCCTTTACCTGTCGTTACACCAGCCAACATTAAACGCATTTGCTGAGCTGTTTCTTCGCTGATCACACGACGAATTTCTTGGGGCTTGTTTTCAATTTTCTGATCTAATTCCAAATCGTGAATCGATTGAACAATGTAGGGTTTATTTAAAATTCCACCATTCGCAATAGCCGCATAAGCATTGGCCATTTGCAACGGACTTGTTGTCATTCCCTGACCAAAAGAAATATTTGCCAATAAATGGTCTTTCCAAGGCAGACCCAAAATAATCCCTTTCGCCTCACCGGGTAAATCCACACCACTGCGCTGTCCAAATCCAAACTTGATCAAAGATTCACGCAATTTTTCATCACCCATCTTAAGTGCGATTTTACTGGTTCCGATATTTGACGAATAAGCTAAAACTTCGCTGACAGTAATCAATCCTTTAGCGTGATCTTTTTCAGCTTCGCGAATGACACGTTTTCCAATTTTAAAGTGACCGTTTTCACAAAATATTTTTGTATTCGCTTGCACCGCTTTTTGATCCAGAGCTTCGGCCAAAATAAATGTTTTCAAAGTACTGCCTGGCTCAAAAGTATCAGTCACCGAACGGTTTCTGCGAAAAAGACTGTTCGATTTCTGTGGATTATTTAAATCAAAATTCGGTAAGCTTGCAATGGCTCGAATGGCCGATGTTTTGGCATCCAATACAACAGCATAAGCCGCATCAGCTTCGTGTTTTTTAAGTGCTTGATTCAATTCTGTTTCAACAAAGTACTGCAAATCCGAATCAATCGTTAAGCGGATTTCTTTGCCTTGAGGAGTTTCAGTAAAGACAGTTCCATCCTGAATCAGTGGACGTCCGCGGGCATCTCGGCGCATCGAAACTTTTTTGTTTTCGCCTTGTAATTCTTTGTTGTAAATCAGCTCAAGCCCTTCTAAGCCTTGGCCCTCTTTACCGACAAAACCTAAAGTTGAAGACAACAATTGATCATTCGGATAAATGCGTTTCCATTCTTCGACAAATCCTAAACCGCGTAAATTTTTATCGCGCAAAGCTTCGGCCGTCATCGCAGGAATCAGTCGATCTAACCAAACGAATCGTTTTTTAGGATCAGAAATTTTTTTCATGATTGCTGAAATAGGCTCACCCGTAAATTGCGAAACAGTTTTCGCAAATTGTTTGCGATTTTCGATAATTTTTGGATCGGCATAAATTGAATACGCCGGTGCAGACATCGCTAATTCTTTGCCATTCGTATCCAGAATATTCCCGCGCTTGGATGGCAGCGTTACAACCGTCTGAAATTGACGTGCTTGTAAAGTATTTAATTTCTCATGTGGTAAAAACTGTAAATAGGCCGCTCTTAAAATCAAGATGCCCCATAAAAAGGATATAAAAATAAATAATGTAATCGTTTTCGATTTCAACGGATCCCCTCAGGTTTCGTATATGAAATAGCAGATTGTGGATTTAAGTGAATGATTTGCGATGGCGCGATTCTTTTTAAAGTGAGTTTTTCTTTAGCCACACTTTCAATAAACTGAGGCTTAATCAAACGCGCTAATTGAATTTCTTTTTGTTTTTTAGTTTCTGATGTTTTTTTATATTCCCGTGTCAACTTCAAAACTTCATAAGAAATACGTCGTTCTTCCATTTTTAGAAAAACCAAACCAAATAAAGTTAAAATCACAAATAAAACACTCAGAAACGGGCGAAACTGCCTGACATCATCCTGATTAAAATACGAGTCCATTCATTGACCTCTTGTTATTTTTTTTCCAAAAGAGCTCTGCGAGCTGCAAACTTATCTGGTTTTTCATCCGGTTGTCCCCTTTGAAAAATACGTAATTTTGCACTGCGCGCCCTAGGATTATTTTTACATTCTTCGTCAGTCGGCACAATGACTTTTTTACTGACAGGAAAACCCAGGTCTGATTCCTTGAATAAATTTTTAACAATCCGATCTTCCAACGAATGAAAAGTAATCACAGCCAAACGTCCATGATCCTTCAAATGATTCATGAAAAGTGGAATTGCTTTCTCTGTGACCTCAAGCTCTTGATTTAAAACCAGTCTTAGGCCCATAAAGTACTGAGTTGCAGGGTGAAAGCCTTTTTTTCTCCAGCCATCAACCCTTTCGATTAGGCCTGATAACTGAGTCGTCGTTTGAAAAGGCTTTTGAACTCGATCATTCAAAATGGCCTTGATGACTCGCAAAGGCTGATCTACTTCGCCGTATTCTTTGAAAATCCGCATCAAATCAGCTTCGGAAGATTGATTCACTAAATCGGCAGCTGTTGTTGTTTGCTGTTGATTCATTCGCATATCAAGCGGACCTTCACGCAAAAAGCTGAATCCGCGTTCCGATTGATCTAATTGAGGAGAACTGACACCTAAATCAATCAAAACCATATCAAATTTTTCTGAGGTGCTCTGAGCGTATTGATAGAAATTTTGATGAAAAATTTGAACTTCTGGAAAATGGGTATGCGCGTATTCAATAGCTTGCAAGTCTTGGTCTGTGGCAAAAGCTTTCTGGATATCATATTTTTGCTTTAAAGCCGAATAATGACCGCCACGGCCAAATGTTCCGTCAAAATAGGATAGGGCCTTTTTTTCTTTAAAAAGCGAAAAGGCCTCTATGACTTCATTTAACAAAACAGGTATATGCACTTGGTTCCTCGACTAAAGTTAGATCTTAGACGACCTTAATTTGAGTGTAAAGCTTATATCAACTAAAGTAAACACATGCTCGTTCATTGCCCGAAGTGTGGATTTCAACAGCCTGATGATCAATATTGCGCACGCTGTGGCGTCGATATGAAATCCTATCGCCCCAGTCAATTGAATCAATCTAAAAAATTATTTCAAAAGACCGGAGTTTTTCAAATTATTATTTTCCTCGCAGTGCTCGCAGGCGTTTCATGGTGGATTGGCAAAAATAAATCTTCGCAGCAATGGGTGCAAAAGTTCAATGTGATTTCAAAATCAACTCGATTGCAAAATCACGATTCACAAAGCACGACGGTCAATGATTCTAGTTCACATAGCGATTCCGAACCCAAAGTTCAGGTCGAAGTCGATCCCAATACCAACTTGGATTCATTGGCACAACCCCAGGCTCCGCAGGCACGCGCAATGAATCCGGACGGAACCGCCGCGACAGCTTCTATCGAAGCGCGTGAACTTTCTGGCGACAAAACAAATGCGCAGAATTCTTTAAAGCTTTCCTTTATCGAAGTTCCGAAAACAATTTTAATCAGCTGGATGTCCGAAGCTCAAACCCGCGGCTTATTTCAAAATTATACAGATTTTTCGGCGGGTATTTTGTTACAAAAAAATCCACAGTTTGATCAACAAATCAAATATTTGAAAACAGAATCCATCGCGCTGGGAAACAGTAAAATGTTTGCTCATGTATTTGGAAAGGCTAACGAAGACACCAATGAGTTTAACGGTCTACAAACTCAAATCGAGATTAAAGCCAAAGAGAATAATCTTTTGAAAGGGCATTTTTCAATTACAAAATCGATTAAAAACTCTAAAGAAAGCATTCCTGCCGAATTTGAACTGCAAAAAGGCCACGTTTTCTTTATTCTTTGGAAATCAGCCCTACAAGGATTCGAAGACGATGTGAATTTATCAAAAATTCCGCCATTTCAAGTCATACAATCACCAGAATACTTGAATCAACGCACCGAATTTGTCATATTAATTGAACCTCAATAAAAAGGATTCAATATGGATTCAAACGTCGTGCATCACTATGGACCTCATTTTCATTTGGTCCAAAACACCTATTTGCAAACTTTGTTAACCCAGCTTTGCATTCAAGAAACTAAACAACCACTGATCAATCACCTTGTTCAACAACTTTATTCTGGATTAGTTCAAACTGTTGCACAAAAGTACTTCCCAGTTTCTGAAAAAACCGTCACGACTCGAATGGGACAGCCCCTGACAGCGGCTATATATGATTCATCAACAAAAGCAGTCACAGTCAATTTAGCTCGAGCAGGTACATACCCCAGCCATATTTGCTACGAATTTTTACACTGGTTTCTAAATCCAGAAAATGTTCGCCAAGATCATATTTTTGCAGCTCGTACAACGAATACAACCCAACAAGTCACTGGCACTGAATGGGGCGGTTTTAAAATTGGCGGCGACGTCACAAATTCGGTGGTTTTATTTCCAGACCCCATGGGGGCCACTGGTGGCACGATCCTATCGGCCATTGATTACTATCAAAAAGAAATTCCAGGCCCTGCGCGTGAATATATCGCACTTCACCTGATTGTAACTCCTGAGTATTTGAAAAAAGTTTTAGCCCACCCCGCCCAAATTAAAGTTTTTGCTCTGCGAGTCGACCGAGGCCTATCCCCCGACCATGTCCTAAAATCACCTTTAGGACTTTACTGGGACCAAGAAAAGGGGTTGAATGAAAAACAATATATTATTCCTGGGGCTGGTGGCCTTGGAGAACTACTTAATAATTCTTTTGTCTAAGACGAGGTCATTATGAACGCAAAAAGTTTAGATTTAAAACCCTATATCACTGAAGAAAAAATCCAAGAAAAAATCAAAGCCATTGGTGCTGATTTAACAAAAAAACTCAAAGGCCAAAAAGTCGTTGCCGTTTGTGTTTTAAAAGGTTCTTTTTTATTTTACTCGGATTTAATTCGTCAAATCGATGCCGATATCACTTGCGAATTCTTTGGAGTTTCTAGTTATCATGGCGGAACTTCTTCATCAGGCGAAGTTAAAGTCACACTCGATTTATCAAGCCCGATTGAAGGCCAACATGTGATTTTGGTCGAAGATATCGTTGATACAGGTTTAACAATGAATTATTTGATCAAGTCTTTGGAATCTAGAAAACCAGCTTCGATTACAACAGTGGCTTTGCTGGAAAAACCAGAGGCACTGAAAGTTCCATGTAAGTTAGATTATGTGGGCTTTCAAATCACCAATGAATTCGTTGTCGGATATGGTTTAGACTACCAAGGCTATTACCGTAATTTACCTTACATTGCTCAAGTTCAAAATTTTCAATAATCCAGAGGAAACATGAAGCACTTATTAAGCCTTATTATTTTATTTTCATTTATTACAGCAACTGCTCAAACAGACGTCACTGCCCCAACCGATACGGCTGAGAAGGCTGAAGTCATTGGCACTATTAAAAAAACCACTGATGCTGAGCAAAAAGAAGCCCATAAAGTCATTAAAGCCAAAAAAAAGAAGCATAAAAAGCACAAATCTAAGCATAAAAAATCGCATTAATACCTAATTGATAGCGACGATCTGCTTCACAAAGCAATTTACTCGACATGGACTTAAAATTTAAGAAAATGGAAATGAGGGGTTATTATGAAGCAGTTTCACGATCTATTAAAACATGTACTAGCCACGGGTTCTCACAAATCTGACCGCACTGGAACCGGCACTCAGAGCGTCTTTGGATACCAAATGCGTTTCAACCTTGAAGAAGGTTTTCCACTTTTAACTACTAAAAAACTTCACACACGTTCGATTTTTCATGAACTGCTTTGGTTCCTAAAAGGCGAAACAAATATTAAATATTTAAAAGACAACAAAGTGACTATTTGGGATGAATGGGCGGACGAAAACGGCGAGCTTGGACCTGTCTATGGTAAGCAATGGCGTTCTTGGGAAACAGCCGATGGAAGAACTGTCGATCAAATTACGAACGTGATTGAGCAAATCAAAAAAAATCCAGACTCTCGTCGTTTACTTGTCGTAGCTTTCAACCCGGGCGAAGTCGATAAGATGGCTTTACCTCCGTGTCATGCTTTTTTTCAATTTTATGTAGCTGATGGTAAATTGTCTTGCCAGCTGTACCAGCGAAGCGCCGATATTTTCTTGGGTGTTCCCTTCAATATCGCAAGTTATGCATTACTGACTCATATGATTGCACAAGTTTGTCATTTAAAAGTGGGTGAATTCATTCACACTTTAGGTGATGCCCATATTTACTCGAATCACATGGATCAGGTTCAATTATTATTAACTCGCGAACCACGTCCACTGCCAAAATTGAAATTAAATCCGAACGTTAAAAATATTTTTGATTTCACTTTTGATGATATCGAAGTCATTGGTTATGATCCACACCCTGGCATCAAAGCCGAGGTGGCTGTTTAATGATTTTATCTCAGATTGTTGCCACCAGTGAAAACAAAGCCATTGGCAAAGACAATCAACTTCTTTGGCATCACTCTGAAGATTTAAAATACTTTAAACAACAGACCTCTGGAAAAATTTTAATCATGGGGCGAAAAACTTTTGAATCTTTGGGACGTCCTTTACCCAAAAGATTTCATATCGTTATTTCACGCCATCCAGCGGCCTTCGAACACGAGATGGTTAGCTTTGTAAATACGATTGAAGCCGCTTACGAATTAGCGGCGCAATTGACCGCATCTGGTCAGTGGCCGGAAGAAGTTATGATCTGTGGTGGCGCCGAGATTTATCGTCAAACCCAATCTGACTGCCAACACTTGTATATTACACGCATCCCCGGCAACTACCCTGCCGACGCTTTTTATGACGAAACATCGTTGAATAAATTCAGCAAAGTTCTTTCTAAGCCAGGAATCGAAAATCCAAATTTGACATTCGAAGTTTGGTCCAAAAATCAAATTATCGTCTAACTTTTTGACAACATTTTTGAACATTTTTTTTTAATTTCGCACCTCTGTAAACCGATATAAAATTATATTAATTGATATTATGTTCCAGGGGGCATCAGCATGAGCACGACAGATACACCGAATACATCTAGTACGACAAACACAGAAAATTCGGCGACTAAAGCCAAGCGCTTTCTGACTCAAGAGCTTGCACAAATCGAAGTCTATGGACGCATCGGCAAGGTCTTTACTAAAATGGGGAACCTTTCAACCTCAGGAGCTTTTTTCGAAATTATCAGTTCTAATTATATGCCACGAATGGGTGATCTTGTTCGACTGACTATTAATCTTCGTTCGATCAAAAAAGTTCATGTGCTGGATGCTGAAGTTATTTGGTGCAAAGGCCTTGGCTTGGGGATTCAATTTTTAACTCCGGAACAATTTCGTAAACGTCTCAGCGAAAAAACAGCTGCCGAATCCATTAAGACATAACGGATCTATTTTTACTTTCAAAACACAAATTCATTTACAAACTAAAGTCTAGTTACTGCTGCATTTTTATTTTCTGAAGCACAGGTTCATTCATTGTGCCTCTAAAAAGACATTGCTATCGTTATTGCAAACCCAAGGAAGGGGTCACAATGCAAAAAATATTTTTAGGGACACTTGTCTCGACATTCATAGCGACGTCTGTTTTCGCAAATAGCGACAGCTATTACTGGATGAAAATCAAAGCCACCAACAAATTCGAAAGATCCGCGATCGCAAATATGGGTATTTCCATCGATATCGTTCAGGACGATTATGTCATTGGTTACGGCGATGAAACCGAATTAGCACAAATCAAAAAAACAAAAAAGTTAATTGCGGCTTCAGACTTAGCTGTCGAAGAAAAAATGCGTCCCTTGGATTTTCCTTCCAAAGATGCTCCTTATCATAATTATGTCGAATTGACGAATGAACTGAAAAATTTAGCGCAACAAAATTCAGATATTATCAAACTGACTTCATTGGCAAAAACACCTGAAGGACGTGATATTTGGATGGTTGAAATGACAGCTGGAGGCCAAGCTCAAGACAAGCCCGCGGTGGCCTACATGGGCGGACATCATGCCCGTGAACATTTATCAGTGGAAATGCCTTTAATGTGGATTCAGCATTTGGCCAAAGAATATCGCAATCAAAATGCCCGCGTCGTTCAATATTTAAACTCCAGAACAATTTATGTGATTCCAGCTGTGAATCCGGATGGCAAAGAATACGATATTTCATCAGGAACGAATTATAAATTATGGCGCAAAAACAGATCTAAAAATTCGGATGGCACTTTCGGTGTTGATTTAAATCGAAACTATGGTTTCCAATGGGGCACAGGCGGATCGTCTTCGAATCCGAATAGTGAAACCTATATGGGACCAAAAGCTTTTTCCGAGATTGAATCACAAACAATTAAAAACTTTGTGGATAATCGCCCGAATATTACCATTTTATTAACGTTCCATTCGTTTTCAAAACTGATTTTATATCCTTGGGGACATAAATACGATTCCATCGAAGATTCGAAAGACTTTGCCGTTCATAAAAAAATGGCTGAAAAAATGTCGACATGGAATGGATATACGCCTCAACAAAGTTCTGAACTGTATATCGCTAGTGGCGATACAACGGATTGGTCTTATGGCGTCCACAAAATTATTTCTTTTACATTTGAATTAGACCCAGATGGCGGTGGATTTGGCGGCAGCCAAGGATTTTATCCTGGTGCGGCTCAGATCGAACCTTCTTTTCAGAAAAACTTAGAACCGATGTTTTACTTGTTAGATTACGCGGACAATCCCTATCGCGTTTTAAATGTGGGTATTGGCCCCATTACTCCGTAATAAATCTGCGGCCTCAGTCTCTATAACTGAGGCCATTTCCATTAAAGGCTTAAAACTGATCCCCTAGGTTGTCCCTGGGGGATTTTTTTATCAGCCTAAGCCCTTAT
>DALYIB010000031.1:0-18376 GCA_031970595.1 Pseudobdellovibrio sp. | reverse complement strand
CGAATAATAAACTATCCAAGCTACTTGTCTCTTGATAAATCAAGAGACAAGTAGCTTGGATAGTTTATTATTCGAGACGAGTCGGATTGTTGAATAAAGCTGAATCCAAAGAAAAACATCATGGCTATTAACAAAGTCGATTCGCAAAAGTAAATCCAGTTAAAATTATTTTTTCTCATCTTTGATTCTAATAATAGCCTGTGCTAATCTTTCAATAGTTGAAAAATTTTCTGGAATAAATTCTTTTGTTGTCACCTTGACTGAAAATTCTGTTTCAATTTTATTTAATAAATCAATCAACATGACAGAATCTAGAATTCTTTCTGAAAATAAGTTGGTATCTGGAGTGATAACTAATTCATTAGGTGACTGAGAAACCTCTTTAATAATGACTGTGACCTTTTGTAAAATTATTGCATAAGATTCACTCATTTCACAACCCCTCTATCGAATAGATATTTTTTTTGCTATTTTTAGATTGTGACTTTTTTAAAAGAACTGACTTAATTTTATGGGTGACTGTGGTTTTGTTTTCAGTCAAGGATCTTAAGGAAAAGGATCGCTTAATAGCAAGGGCTGGTAAAGTATCCGCCTTCATTGATTGGGCGCCAAAAATTTGCATAGCAGAGTCAATTACAATTTGATGAGTTTGATCATTTAAATACATCAAAACATTTTCAGTCATTGAATTCAGATCTCCAGCCTGCAAACGTTCGAGGCAATTTCTAAAAACAGCTTTCAGCTTGGATAGCTGTATCAAATTATTTGCTAGTTGATAAGAAATGTTATTATGGCTTATTAATGACACATCATTTGATTTTCGAATATGAGCATGATTTACGGTGGCTGTTTGTAATCCTTCTAAAACGCCAATACCATAACTGATTGTTAAAATTTTCATTTGCAATTTTATTTTGTTGATCAATTTGATGGATACTTTTTTTCTTGATATCTCTTTACCAGATTTTATATTTAGCATGTAAATAGGTATATTCGGATCTTTAGATTTCAATAATTGACCACTTAATAGATTATGGGGGCAACTTGTTAAGTAATATTCATTCTTTTTTAATTCAAAATATTGAACTAAATTATCAGTAGGTGTTCCAAAAACAATTTGACCGCGCGATTGTCCTAAAACAGGTGATATGGTGCTGGATACAAAAATCAATGGCTGTACTTCGTTCGAGGTTGAGAAGATCTGACTGTACTGGTGTTTCAAAAATCTTTGTAAATAAGGAATATATAAATCTGTCGATTGAAGTTTCTCGCCCTCTTGATTTAAAATTTGAATATATTCTGCTAATAAAGCTGGGTGATTTGCCCGAGTCATGATTTCGCCTTTAAAAACATTTTAATTAAGTAATTACGATGAATTTCATTGGGAGCGCGCGCGATACTTTCGGCTTTGGAAGAAAGATATTGATAATCCCATTGGTTTGAATCTTGAATTGTTCTAAGACTAGTTTCTGGATCGGAATAGTCCTTACCAGATTCAGCGATTTTTTGTAAACATTCAGTATAAGCAATTTTCAAAATAGGCGAGTTTAATCTGTAAGTATCCTGAGAAGTTGGATCTTTGAGTGCCTGGTAAGACATTAACCTAATTGCTTCAGCATGCACCATTGCATCAATAGCATCATCACTGAAGTATTTACGCTTTTTACCCGCTTGCAATAATTTTTTATAATTTAATCGCAAAGGCACGTCAAATGGAGTATGGGCTTCGTTCATCCAAGTGGTTGATAAAATAAGCCATCCTGAATTTAAATGTCCTAGAATATCTTTTTCCTCAAGTTCGACTTGATCAAAAATAATTTCACCATAAAATAACTCATCATTTGTAATTTTAAATGGATTAATTTGAATACCTTTTTTATTTAAGTCGACTAAGAACATAGTAGTAGAAAACTCTGCAGAACCGTTTTGATTCGTTTGAGCCATGACAACGGCCAGTTTTGAGATAGGTGAGTGGCTAGACCATATTTTTGTTCCCGCTAAAATATAACGACCATTTTTAAATGCAGCTTGAGTTTCATTATTTACAAAATTCACACCATGTTTTGATTCGGTGAAACAAATGCAGGATTGTAATTGTCCTGAAATAATTGGTCGAATATACTTTTCTTTCTGTTCATCGCTGCCATAATCCAAGATCATTTTACCAACAGCTTGAATAGCTGGATAATTACAGCAATATGGCGCGTTGTATTGAGCGAGTAGGTCGGCAACGATTTGCTCGTAGTGAAGCGGGAGGCTTTGTCCTCCATATTTTTTGGGCCAAGACACACACATCCAACCAGCTTGATATAATTTTAGCTGCCATTTTTCGATAGATTTAGTTTTTTTTTCAAAATCTGTAGAATACCAATCTGATTTATTTTTAAACTGAGAAAAATTTTTCTCGAGCCAGCGTTCAAACTTTTTCCTAAAAGCCAGTTCCTGGCTGTCCTGGGTAAATATTTGACTATTAAGCTGGCTTTTCAATTTCATAATTCATATCTTACCAAGAAGACTTAAGTCTGTCATAAATCTCAGATAAAACATAAGAATTAAGAACGGCATCTTGTACGAGTTTAATACAAAGAGGAGGTACATTCGCATCTTCAGCTAAACACGTATTAAAACCTTTTTGTGTTTTTGGATTTAAATTAGTAAAGCACTTGTCAAAGTATTTATCACAAGGTTTGGTTGTTCGAACAAGCCAAACTAGGTAATTATTGGCAACAAGCGCTGTTCCTAAGTTTTCACAGCTGGCAGTTTCTTTATACTGATTATATTTATTTTGTAAACAAGTTGTAAATGTGCTGCTAAGAGGAAATTTTGCAGTACCACATAGCTGAGTAAACGTTTGCTTACAAGATGGAACGGATTTTGTATCAATTGTAAATACATCGACTGCTTTCATGAAATAATTATTCAATGGAAATAAATCATCGTATTCACCTTTAGTTTTTGTTGTATCCGCAGATGTAGCTTTAGTGGCGTCAGCTGATGCGATTGATTTTGGAGGGGTCGCCGGTGTTCCTGTAGTTGGCTGGTTTGTTTGAGCCAAAGATACTTCCATTAACATTACAAACAATGTTGGTAATATAAATTTTTTCATATTAATTACATCCTCCTGGAGGGCAGATCAATTTATCATCGTACATTTTAGCCGCAAATACTCTCATTCGTAGAAAATCATTAATCAGTTTGTTACACAATGGAGGTGTTTTCTTGTCAGCTAGAGCACATTGCCACGGAAGCATGCCAGGATTAGGAGGGGTTTTTGCACATTTGTCTAAAATTGTTTTGCAAGGCTCGGTATTGTAAGCCAGATGTCGGTAGAAATTGATATGTACTAAGTAATGACCCATCGTTGCGCAACTTGGATTACTTCTGTATTGATCGAATTTATCTTGAAGACAAAATATAAATTTTTCTGCAAGCGGAAAGTCCTCGGCACCACACAATGTGTTAAATTTCTTTTTACAAGTGGGCATTTGTGCGCGGTCGATATCGTAAATACGTGGCCAAGACATGAAAGATTTTTTGTAGGGATAATCAATTGCCAGCTTCGTATTAGGGCTAAACCAGACATCGTAGCGCTCTTTTGATTTTTCCTGTAAATCCTTTGTACTTTGCGTTGTGTCAGTGATTTTAAAATGACTTGGAGGAGCTTTCAATTTAGGAGCGACCACGGCAGGTGTCGCTTCCGAGCTTGATTTCGCAGATGAAGTGACTGGGGCTACCGTCGTTGAAGGGGTTTGGCTATTTGTTGCTGGAACACTCGGTTGCTGCGGTTGTGGCGTTGTCTCAGTTTGAGAAAATGCAAAAGAGTGACAGAACATGAAAAGGAATACGATAGGGTATTGAATATATTTTTTCATATAACTATTTTATCTGGGCTCGGAAATCAGAGTCAATCAAAGCACGGGTCGAGTCTAGGTATGAGACAAAGTAATCCTTTAAAGGTAGAAAAAGAGACCTGATTCTTTTAGTATTCAATATATGAAACACTATTCTATACTTTATTTATTATTATTATTTGTTTTTTCTTTAAGTTACTCGCCGAAGTCATATTCAGCAACTTCAGAAAAACTGACAAAAGACATTGCAAAAAGTATCGAAGTTTTTAATGAGCTAGAAAACTTACGAAAAGAAGAAATGGCAATGTTGAGATTTGAAAATTCTCCTATCAAAAGCAACTCTTCTCGTGCATTTAAGTTCGTTGTGCGTGACCAATTAGGCCGTGATTGGCTTTTTAAAGCAGGTGTTTCATCATCCATGGACGGAGCAATTGCAGTCCATAGAATTAGTGTACTACTTGGTATTGAAAGTCCGCGAACACATTATCGCAAGCTTGAGATCAATGGCCAGCAGGTTACAGGTAGTTTGCAAGAGTTGATCCCAAATGTAAGAGGCTTCAGTGGCAATTGGGCCTTCTTAAATGAAAATAGTCGTAACTATGTGCTCAAAAATCACATTCTGAGCTGGTTGCTTGCAAATCACCATATGCATCCGGAACAGTTTTTAATGAAAAAAAATGCCAAATCTGAAAACGAGCTTGTTAGGATCGATAATTCAATTAACTGGATGCTTTTAGGTTCTGACCGTTTGGATGTAGAATACAGATCGCCAATGATGTCGCAAACGCCATTTGCGGGCTATGCAGATTTTTGGAATCAATATTTATATTCGGGCGAAAAATTTAAAAAATTACTAAATGAACGTGAAAAAGTGAAAGATACTTTTTCAGTTAATTATGATTTGAATTTAGAAGAAGCAGTCAGATTAGCTTATTACATTTCGTTGTTACCGAATGAATTTTATAAAGAATTTTTCAACATTTGCATTCAAAATAATCTATTTTTTACTAGTAATAACGAAGCCATTGCATCCGCGTGGTTGACTCCTGCTAATTTTATAAAATACGGAGATAAATCCAAATTTTTAGATATGCTATTAGCACGAAAGGAGTCCTTGTTTAACGACTATATGAACTTTTTTAAGGACCTGAAAGAAATGCGTGGAGAAAAGTGGTCACCAGATTTGTCGGAAAAATCAGTGGGTCGTTTAGTAGATAAAATTAATGAATACCATCAGGCTGAAATTTCCGAAATTAAACAAAATATTGAAAAATTGAAAAAAAATAAAATTGAAAACCAAAATAACATTAGTCGACCTGTTTCATTAGATTTATATTATATAATGAATCGACTTGGAGAATCATTAAGATTCAATAAAAAAGAACAGTTTATTAAGTTGCTCAAGGAAATCAAAGAACAAATGCTGACATACAAGAAAAAAAACAAGCTGGAATCGCAAACGACTTCAATTGAAAATGCTTTAAAGAATCTAGATGACTTATCTGATTATGCGAATAAAAATGAATTTGATAAAATTATGTATTTTTGGATTGCAGTCAATTCAAATCAATTATTTGAAACCGATTACGTAAAAAATAGAATACAAAACAATCCTTTTAAATATATTAAATAAGGAAATTGTTATGGAGCAAACATTAAAAGATTGGATGATTAGTTTAGAGGATTTAAAAAAATTCGAAAAAGATAATACAGTGTCTCCACAATCCAAAATAGTTCCTTGCGGGTGTGGCGTTAAGGTTGATTTGGCTGATATTGTTTATCCAACTATTCAGTCATTCAGCACTAGCCACTCGCTTTATAATAATGAAAGACTCGATGCTTTCTTTGCAGAAGGCGAGTTGGAATCTATTAAGCGCATAGTTATTCCTTTAAATAGCACAGTAGATCAGATTCAGTTTTTTGCGAATGAAATATTTAATTATAGGCCAGATGTTTTATTAGAATTAATTACAGTCGATTTTGAGGCTATAGAATCGGATTTCGACAAAAAAAGAAAATTTGAGAGTATTTATAAATTGAAATGCGATTTGTTGGATCAAGTTCAACTGATATATAGTCATAATCAAGTTACTTATTCGGCTCAGTTTGGAAAAGGCCACAGCATCAGAGCGGGTGGCGATTTTATTATGTTTGATCTTGTCAAAATTAAATCCGATGGGCCGTCAGGAATTTACTCAGCATTTAACCACGATACCATTATTACTGCAGATTCTGTTTTAAAGCATTCATCAATGATAACGACTTTTGTTTCTTTTAATAATGCATTGAATGACTTGTTTTCTAATGGTGTCTATCAAGGACTTGAAATATTTCCAGTTTATGATGGCTACCCTGATGAGATTTTAAACATTCAAAATAACATGCGCTCTTTTGTCCAGTTTTATCAACAACGCGGCGTTAATATCAAGCTTCATGACCAAGGCCCCCTGAACAAAGGAATTCGTTTGATCGGAGCAACAGTCGTAGGACGATCAAATAAAATGAAAAGAAAATTTGATCAAATTTCCAAAGGGGATCATTTGATTTTAACTAAACACCTAGGCGACTTAGGTTACTTGAATTTATTCAGAAAAAGCTACTTTGGGAATAAAGTATCTGTCAACACAGATGAAAACAGATACTTAGTATTGCAACAAATGACAATATCCAATTATTTAATCGCTAAGGTAATTAATCAATACTTACCTCGGATTGCTGAAGACTTTGATTCAAATAAACATATTTCTTTTTCTTCAGATATCAGCGGTCCTGGTGTCGATGTCATCTTTGAAGCGGCAGCTCTGAGCCAAATTCAATTGAAAATGAATCCTCCCATTTTTCTTTTTCCACAAAGTCTTTATCATTTTAGAAAAAATCATACTTCAAGTACAAATGGGCCACTTGTCATAGCTGGAACTAGTACTGTCATCCAAAAAATTAGATCAGATCTTATGAGCCTTGGATTTGATCGCATATGGGAAATAGCGAATGTTGAAAGGTGAAATGAATAGAAAAAAAGAATCTTTTTTAATTGCTTTTTTGATTTTAGCAACTGTGTTGCCCCACATTCCTTTCAATCAGTACTATCGTACTTTACATCCTTTTTTTAACTTTAAGCTTTTCGCCGCGGAGTATAAGCCATTAGTTCAAATTTACAGCTTGAGAGTTTTGAATTGCAATTCAGAAAGAAAATTAATTTATCCTCACGATATTTTTGTAGAAGGAAATTTTGCGACAGGAGAAAAAAAATATCGATATTTCAGAAGATTTGAGGCCTTGTATCCACTTTTGGATGAGCATCGCTATGATTTAGTACGCAAAATGATTATCGATATTGCGACAAATTCGCAATTAAATTATCGTGGCTGCGAAATGGGTATTTTTCGTGGAACTAAAAAAGACGAGTCCAAGCGCTGGACTGAAACAGAAAAAAATTGGGTTTTAATTAATGAAACAAAATTTCAATATAACTAATTTACTCATTTCTCTGAGAAGAAAATTTTGGCAACCTATTCAGCAAACAGAAGGAATAGTTTTTAGATCTTTAACTGAAGCAGGTCTCAGGTCTGAGTATCTTGTAAAGTTTTATTATATTATCAATTTATTTATTTGGATTATTCAGCTGCGCAACTGGGAGGAGTTTAAGGCATCAATAGTGCTTGATCCGGCTTGGCCTTTATTCTGGCTGAAGGAGGGTGATAGTTCAGGCGTGCTGATGCAATGGCTGTTTGCATTTAATTTAGTTTGTGCCATTTTAGTTGTTTTAAAAACCGAGTATCGATGGCTACGTATAATTAATTTTTTATCTGTTTTTATGTTATCAGCAGCCTTTAACAGCGATATTTCTGGCTGGGAGAAAATGACAGAAAGTTTTAATTATAACTTGTTTTCATTTATATTTATTTTTCTAGATTATAACGCAGACCGAGCGCGACGTCGTAATTGGAATTTTTCTTATATTGTCAGTCTATGTCAGATTCTGATGCTTTTATCTTATATTCATGCGGCTATATGGCGAATTCGGATTTCTGTTCATGATTGGATCGCTGGTAATCAGGCAGTCTTGGATTGGGATGGTTTAGGTCGGGCAATCAGGGCAATGCACTATATGACAGGCTCAGCGGGACCGTTATCACAAAAAATTTTAAGCATTCCATTTTTTTCGGGCGCTGGGCTTATTTTTGCGACACTATTTGAACTTGTCTTATTGTATTTTTTATTCAAGCCAAAATTTTATCGAATACTGGGGCTAGAGTTAGTATGTTTGCATTTAGGTTTTGTTATGTTGTTTAATTTTGCTTTCAACGAGCATTTGCTTTTGACAGCGCTATTTTTAGCTGGCTCACCTTTTTTCAAATATGAACCCAAATTAAAATAGAACTTTTCGATTTATTTTGCCGTTACTTAATAGTGGCATTTGATGAATAGTTTCAATTATTTTAGGCACTAAATGCTCAGTTAATTCTGACGACAGAAAGGTCCTGAGCTCATCAATATTGAAAACAGAATTGCTTGTTTCGATAATTAAAGCAATTTGCTCTCCTAAAATAGGATGTGGCCTGGATATAGCTGCAGCAGCCAAAATTCCTTTAAATCGTAAGGCCGTACTTTCAATAATATGAGGTGAAACCTTATAACCTCCGACATTAATAAATTCAGATTTGCGACCAACCAAGTAGATTTGATCATTTACAGAATATCCTATGTCGCCAGTTTTTAAATAACCTTGCGTCATAATTGGATTTTGAGCTAACCCGGGATTGATATAGTGCTCAGGGATTGAAGAGCTTTTAATCATGACCTCACCTGAGCCATCAGCTTCAGTAGAATCTACTGTAATTTCACAATCGATTGCTGATCCGACATATCCAGATTTATAAGATTTGCATCCATTCAAATTACCAGTACTGGTGACCCAGCTTCCACATTCAGTCAATCCGTAGTTGATAATGAATTCAGCGCTTGGACTAATCCACTGACAGGCAAACTGAAATGTACCTTCGTGCAAAAAAGCAGATGCACAGTGAACTTGTTTGAGTGATCTATTTTGCGGAGCTGGGGCTTTGGTTTTATCCAAAAGATTCCAAACTGATGGCACTGAGCTGAAATAAGTAATTTTATGTCGATCTATCAGATCGGCTAATTGCAAGGCCACAGTAATATCAAATTTTTGAGTCAGAACCAGTGTTCGACTCGACGCTAAAGGAAATAAAGTATTAGCGATGAGACCATGTCCAAAGCTGGTTGGTAAAAAGTTAAGTGCGTGTTGCACATGTTCAGAATATTTATTTTGGAAAGCGTGAATGCGATTTTGAATATGTTCTAGGCCCAAAGGGATTCCTTTTGGGAGTCCTGTTGTTCCGGAACTGAACATGACTAGATGTGATTTTTTTGCCCAATGAGATTGCTCAGCAACAGTTGTGCGTTGAAATTGGCCGTCATAGATATAATGTATCTGGTAATCGTGAATGGTTTGATCCAAATAGGGGCCTGCTTTTTTAAGATCCGATGGATAAATCACAAGCTTTTCATAAATACAGGCGATCAGCGTTATCAAAAAATCCGAGCTATTAATATTATTAATCAAGACATTTGAAAGTTTGGGAATATTCAAGTCTTTGATCAGCTGTTGTTTTTTTTGAATTTTACTTTTGATTTCTGCGGGGCTGAACTCTTGGTTTTCAAATGGACAAATCAGTGCCGACTGTATATTCAGTTCAGGCATTGCGTTTGACCCATCCCATAGAGGCTATTAACTGATAAAGATAAAACCCTGGATCGATTCCACTGTGTTTTCCATAATTGATTTCCATTGGGTCAAAATGGTGAGTGTTTTGAAAACTGATGCCCCAGGAAAATAAAGCCGCCCACCAAACATCTGTTGACCAGTCATCAACCTTGAAAGGTCTTTGGCCAATTTTTAAATTGTGGCCAATTAAGTTATTAATACTTGAAACATGAAACGACAAAAGTGTGCCTGGTAAAAAAGCCAAAAAATAAAATGAGGGTGATATAATTGCGATCGCTAGGTGGGTTGCATAAATCAGTACGTAATAATACTTATCTAAAAATAGATAATAAGGGTTTCTTAATAAATCACGAACCAAACTGATTTTAATTTTTTGCGTTAAACTCGGGTTGACTGTCCAGCCTATGTAGGATGACCAGAGGCCGTGCTTGGGAGCTTGGTGGTCTAAATCAGTGTCTACATGAACGTGGTGATTTCGGTGGAGTGCGGTCCATGCAATCAATGATCCCTGGCAGGCTAGTGATCCCCAAAGCACAAATAAATTCTTCATCCAAGAGTATTTATAGCTGAAATTATGATGCGAAATCATCCTATGAAAAGTGAGCTCAAGACCAAAGCCACCAAAGGCTGTGTAAATTAACAATGTGCCGGCTAAATGCATCCAAGTGTATTCTTGGTAAAAGAAGAAAGCGCCTAAAATAGCGATGTGGATAGGAATAACAATTAAGAGAAAGTAATTTGAAATTCCGAACTGAGGAGCGTTCTGGGTCTTCATATATCAAGTGTAGACTTTACGAAAATGCAATGTCAATATGAATGGGTAAGGACAAATATGATCGTATCAGCCATTTTTAGATCAGCATCAACTCAGTATTGTTATAAGCTAGCAAATGACTTGGGTTTGTCTTTTGTCGACGAAGTTTTTGATCCTTTGAACGATGATATTCTTAGAATGAAACGATTGAATCACGAGTTTTCTGAAATTTTACGAGAGCTACCCAAAAAAAATTCTTTAGATTTCAAAATGAGACTTTGGCACGATCATTCTGGCTATGTTTTAAATAATCATAACTACGACATTCCGTGGTTTGAAAAAGCGGACTTATTTTTTTCCAGAAAAGATCTTTTGGGCTGCTTGGTTTCAATGAATGAATTGATTCGCAGATCGTCTCAGCCACAGGAAAATATATGGATCTATGCGGACTGGATGCGTCGTTGGGTGGAATATGTTTTAAGTTATGCCGGAAACAGACCGATTGTTTTAGCTGAAAATCTGGGTTATCAGTTTAATTACAATTCTCATCAAGCAAGTGATTTTATAATTTCAGTATTTGCTAAAAAAATGACTTCTGGTTTATTGTCAGATTGGTCAAATCTGACAAAATCGAATGCAATGACATATCAGGATGTTTTGAATCAATATGGCCGCAAATAATTTGTATAAAATCAAAGTCTTGATGCCTGCAGATTATCAGACTTGGTTTGAAAAAATTAAAAATTTTTTAGAAGAATATTCAAAAACCTGCCCCCAAGCGCAATTGAAAAATTATCAAACCGAAGATTGGGAAAAATCACAGTCTTCATTGCTTAAGGTCATGTATTTAGAAAAGCGTTTTGATAAAGGGATTGTCACAATTGCAGTCGACTCGCAGCAAAATGTCATTGCTTTTGCCGGAAGTTACGAGATCAACAGTGATATTGTTTATTTAGCCGCGAGGGCTTGTGTTTTGCCAGCCTATGAATCTGACCACATCATCAGTACTTATTTGATTCCGTACCAGCAAAAGTATTTTTATAATAAGTATTTATTTGGCTGTGTGAGTTTTAATACCGATGATTACTCGCGCCGAGTGATGGAAGCCTTCTCAAAACGAGACAAGTGGACTGCTGGAAAAGTGTTGCGGCACAATGGGATTCAGTATTACCCCTTTCATTTTATAAAAGATCAGACATTTTTCTTAAATAACTGCCAGCAATTAGTTGCCTATTGTGCTTTTTCCGCCGTACAATCTAGAGAGGGGTTTGTATCTAAATTTCGACAGTAAATATGATTATTTTTTATGCCCAAGCGAGTTTACTTTTTTTATTCCAACTGATTGCTCATGCATCAGTTATTTACTTTTTGTTTTTCTCATTTAGCTGGCTTGGGCTAGTGCAAATTTTGATTTTTTATTTTCTTTTTACAGGAATTGGATCTGATGCCATCTATCACCGCTTGCTGGCACACGGCAGTTACAAGCCATCAAAGTTGTTTTATATTTTAGGAAATTTATTTGCCACCTTGGGGGGGGCTGGGTCCGGAATTGCTTGGGCCGCCAACCACCGCGCACACCATCGCTATGTAGATACGGAAAATGATCCGCATTCTCCGCACCACAAAAGCGCATGGAGGATTCAATTTTTTTCAATGTTCGAGCCTGTGAACATTCGAATGGTCACTCGTTTACTGACAGACTCTGTATTAATTTTTTTTCATAAGTTTTATTGGCCAATTCATATAATCTATTTTATGGGTTTATATTATTTTTACAAACCAGGAATAGTCACCATGTATCTAGTCCCTGCAGCTATGAATTGGTCGATGAGTGCATTCATTAATATTTTTTGTCATAAATATGGATACCGTGTTTGTGATACAAACGACAAAAGCACGAATAATTTTTTGATTGGTATTCTGTCGTTCGGTGAAGGTTGGCATAACTACCATCACGCGCATCCCAGCGATCATCGCTGCGGACATGGAAAGTACGAGCTAGATCCAGTCGCAAAGATCATAGAATGGGTGAGGGTTTAATGTTTGAGTATTATGAAAATATTATTCAGTTGAATCTGCCCACTGTGAATTTGGATACTCAGAAACTGGATTGGAAACAGTACAATCCTCGTAAAAATATCGCACGCTGGGGAGCCAGCATTACATCGTTGGATGGGAAACTGTCGGGTATTCCAGACTTAGACAGCATTTATGAATACAATAAAATTCATAATACGAATTACACGGAATCTAGCTTTAATCATCCCACTGAAAATTTTAAGTACTTTGATTTTTTGATTCAGCATTTTGACCTAGGGCGAAGTCATTTTTTAAAGTTGGGACAAGGTGGTTTTTTTCCTCCTCATCGAGATTTTGACCCTGCGACTTTTCGGATTATTTATACAATTTCAGGTTGCGAGGAACATAATTTAGTTTGGATTTTAAACGGACAAATTTTGCGATTACAAAATCACAAATGGTATTACATTAATACAAAAATGATTCATTCTGTTTTTTCCTTTTATGGTTCTGAATTTGTTGTCTTTAATGCAGTTAAAAATCAAAAAGCACACGATTCATTAATTCATTTAATGAGTGTTAAGTAATGTCCTATCTGAATGAACTAGAAGAAGAAAGTATTTACATTATCCGTGAAGCGATTAGTAACGCTGAAAATCCAGTTTTACTTTATTCCATCGGCAAAGACAGCACCGTTTTGCTAGAGCTGATTCGAAGGGCATTTCATCCGGCGCCTATGCCGATTCGGTTTTTACACATTGATACATTATACAAGTTTCAAGAAATGTATGCGTTCTCTCGAAAGATGGAACAACGCTATCAATTTCAATTATTGCGTTATACTCATCCGGACGTGTTGTCGGGAAAAGTAACTCCTTTTAATCACAGCTCAGAAGTTTATACGCACATAGCAAAAACTGTGGCTCTGAAACAAGCACTCGATCACTATCAATTTGATATTGTTTTTGGGGGAGCCCGCCGCGACGAAGAAAAATCACGCGCTAAAGAGCGTATCTTTTCATTTCGAAATCAACATCATCAATGGGATTACAAAAATCAAAGACCCGAGTTCTGGAAATTGTTTAATACTTATAAAAATAAAAAAGAAAGCTTCCGTGTTTTTCCATTATCCAATTGGACCGAACTGGATGTCTGGAAATACATTGATCAACAGCAATTGGAAGTCGTTCCTTTATATTTTGCACGAAAAATGCAATTAGTGAATCGCGCCGGTACCTTGATCAAAGTGGATGATCAGAGATTTCAACTCAATCCCAATGAAACGATTGTCGAAAAGCAAGTACGCTTTAGAACATTAGGTTGCTATCCATTGTCCGGAGCGATTGAGTCTGAAGCTGTGACAGTTAAAGATATTATCAATGAAATTATTCAACTTAAAACATCTGAACGAACGAACAGATTAATTGATCAGGATTCTAAGTTCGCTATGGAAGCCAAAAAGAAAGAAGGGTATTTTTAATCTGTGAAAAAAATTTTAAAAGTGATGACATGTGGTAATGTTGACGACGGTAAAAGCACCCTGATGGGGCGATTGCTGTTTGATGCGGGGTTGATTTTAAAAGATCAATCTGCACATGCTGTAAATAGCCGTGGTGAAACCGATTACTCACTTTTGTTTGATGGATTATCAGCCGAGCAAGAACAAAATATTACAATTGATGTTTCCTACAAAAAGTTTGAAGGAAAAAAGAACACTTTTACAAATATTTTTATTTAAATGAACAAAAAATAATTATCGCAGATTGTCCCGGACATATTGAATTCATTCGTAATATGGCAACAGCCGCATCTAATTCTGATACGGCTGTATTAGTGATTGATGTTACGAAAGGGATAACAGATCAGACTGTCAGACATCTGCAAATATTAAAATTTTTTCAAATTTCCAAATTAGTTGTCGCTATCAATAAAATGGATTTGGTTAACTACGATGAAGAATCGTTCAATCGAATCGTCAACGAGCTGAAAAAATGCATTTCATCTAGCGATTTTGGACAAATTGATTATTTACCAGTTTCTGCTGTTACGGGGGAAGGTCTTTGTTCGAAATCGCTCAAAATGAAAAATATTTCTCAGAAAAGTTTATCTGATGTCATTTTTCAGCCAATAAATCCGACAAGAGCAGATATTGGAACTGTTTTATTAGTGCAAGGTATCCATTTATACGAAGGAAAGCGCTACTTGCAGTTGCAGAGGGTTTCAGGGAAACTAAAGCCATTCTTGCAGCTAGAAAAGGCAGGATCCCAAATAGGTCAAAAAATTGATTTGGAAGCGCAAAGCTCTTTTTCTTCAGATTCGAATATTTTGACGATGTTACTTAGGTCTGACGTTGAAATGAGCCGTGGTGATGTTTTGGTCGAACAACAAAATCAGATCAATGTTGCTCAATCTTTTGCCGCACAAATAGTTTGTTTACAAAAAATAGAAGTGGGAAAGAATTATATAATAAAACTGGGGTTTCAACAGACCGAAGCCACATTTGAAAATCTTATTCCTCAAGAGGCTTCTTTGAATTTAATTTGCGACGCGACCGGTTTTTTTCACCAAAAGCAAATAGTTCAAACAGCTGGGGTTTTATCCCAGTTCGTATTGATCGATCGAATCAATTACCAAACAGTCGCAGTAGGTTTCGTTCGCAGCATTTCGTCATCAAATCGGAATGCAAAATTTGAATCTGTTCAACGTAGTCATCGTCAGCAAAAAAATGGACATAAATCTTTTGTGATTTGGTTCAGCGGACTTTCGGGGGCAGGTAAAACTACACTAGCACAAAGGCTCGAGAAAGAATTATTTTCTAACAATATGCAGGCCTATTTGTTAGACGCAGATCAAGTTCGTTCAGGTTTAAATAAAGATCTCGATTTTTCAATTGAAGCACGCAATGAAAATATTCGAAGAATGGCTGAAGTCGCTAAAATTTTATCTGACTCTGGTCAGATTACTATCGTGACAGCTATTACACCTTTGGAGTCACAGCGTGAACTAATCAAGAAAACATTAGGGGATACACTTTTTCATATTCACCTAACAACACCTCTCAGCGTTTGTGAAAAGCGCGATATCAAGGGATTATATCAAAAGGCGCGCGCAGGATTGATTCCTCATATGACGGGTATTTCAAGTCCTTTCGAAGATTCTAATACGAGTGATTTGCAAATAGATACAAGTCAAATCGACATTGAAAAGGCTGTAAGTTTGATTTATCAAAAAATTTCTAAGATTTTTTAATAATGGCGATGTCTTCTTGCCAGTGAACTTGTCCTTCACAAGAAATATGCCACTTGATTTCACCACCTTCAATGGTGTCTTCGGAGGTAAATGAAGGAACTTCGATATGAACATTTCGAGCTAATATTTCTTTGTTGTTAATAAGGACACGCCATTTAAGATCGGGATTTCCTTCAAGGTACTTGGTATTAAAACGAATTTTGATATTTGCCATAGGTACAAAATACAACAGAACAGCTTGGCAGACTAAGTAATTTTTAGTTTTTTAGCGAAATATTCAAAAACTGTTTTGGTTTGGTTCAAGATCGGATTCATAGTGAACTGATATCCATGAACGCCATATTCGGCATTGGCAGTCGTGCTATCTTTGTAGGTTTTAAAGACTCGATCCCAAATTGTTGTCATACCACCTAAATTATAGCCTTTGATGTTTTGTTTTTCATGATGAATGCTGTGTAAATAAGGTGACATCAGCCAGCTTAACAGTCGCGGAAACTTGAATTTCAAGTTGGAATGTACGAAAAGAGCATAAAGATTTAAAAACATCATAGCACTTAAAAGAATACCTTCAGAAAAACCAAGTAAAAATAAAGGAAATGCAAAAAAGATGCGGCGTAAATGTCGGAACCAGGATAGCCGAAAGCCTAAAGACATTCCAAAGTATTCACTGCTGTGGTGAACATAGTGGAAAGCCCATAAAAATCGTGTTCGATGCATCAAGTAGTGTTCTAGGTAAAAAAAAGCATCATAAGCCAATAATGCAATGACAAAAGTGCCCAGCGAATCTGTCCAATTTACGAATTGCAGATTTTTGAAGTTGGCAAAGTTTAAAATACTTCCAATTGTGATCAAGTTTAAGAAAAAATATTCGATTCCGAATAAAATATAATCAGATACGAAATAGCGAATATTTTTCTTTTTGTCCGGATGGTTATTGAAAAATGTTTCAATAATTGAAACAAGTACAGCAAAAGCGATCAAGTATTTCGCATTGGCAAGTATTAAATTTGTGTCCATTGAAAATTCTCGATGACTTTTTCACAGTCCACTAAGGTGGCATCAAGTTCTTCGAAATCGCTGGAACAGGATGCAATGACTATTTTTTCATTGTTTTTTAGAAAATACTGACGAGAACGCGCCTTTTTATTTTTAGAAGTAATATCAATACTGATATTGTCCAAGTTAGCGACTGAGCCTTTGCGAGTTTGAATGTTCGAAACTTCTAGACCGTACTGGTTATAGTCTTTGATATATTTTTTAAGGTACAAGTTTAAATCGGCTTGTTTAGAAATGGTATCAAGTTTAAAACTGATTCGAGGCTGACTTTGATTTGTTGTAACAGTTTTGACCAAATCAATTTGCTGACTATTGGAATTATGAGCGATTTTAGTCGTTGTCCAGTCGGACGGAAAGTTTTTAATTTTAAAGCCCATTCCAGAAAAAATAGATCCCAACTGAGGCTGGCTGAGTGCCAACGAGTTCCCGGGATGAGGCATTGAGTAACCGTAAGAGCTGAAAAATATTAAAAAAGCAATTGTACGAACCATGTCCTATTTTAACTGATTTTTACTAAATATGCTTAATAATTTTATCAATTAAGCTGGTTGGATTCACTTTTTTGATTTCCTTTAAATCGACCCATTTTCCATCTAACGAGGGACTCGACTTTTGTCTTATGACATTCAGTTGAACGAAAATATCGTACTTGGTGACAGCATGTCGAAATTGAAATTTTTTGGGTTTGTCTTTTTTTTGGACGGCTTTCGAAGGCGGAAGCCAATTATTTGATAAAAAAGGAGTTTCAGTGTTAGGGACTAAATAAATCGACTCTTTTTGACTTTTCTGACTGACATAAACATCAAAATTCCAAAACCAAATTTCTTTTTTAGGTGGAGTCTTTTTTTTAGGAATTTCTTGAACCATTTTCTTCTTAACGCTGACGCAGGTTTTAACCCAGGGACAAAGTGGGCAAAGTGTTTTCTGGGGTGTGCAAACGGTCGCCCCCAGCTCCATAAGAGCCTGATTCAAATCACTGACCTCTTTTGTTTGAGCCAATTGGTCGGATAAGTTTTGTAAAAAATTTTTATTTTCGGTTTTCCACCAATCAAAGTCATAACCATATTTTCGGCAAAGGACTCGAATGACATTTCCATCAAGGACACCTGTTTTTTCTGAAAAGCAAATGCTAGAAACAGCGCGAGCCGTATACGGGCCGAAGCCAGGTAGTTCAATCAGTTCGGTATAACTTTGTGGAAACTGCCCAGTTTGAGTGACGATTTGGTGCAGTTTCTGAGCGGCTTTGTGTAAATTTCGAGCGCGAGAGTAATATCCAAGCCCTGCCCAGTTAGCTAAAACGTCTTCGATAGGGGCCGTCGCCAAAGACTCCAGTGTCGGGAAACGGGTCGTGAACCTTTCATAATAGGGAACGACTGCTTTGACAGTGGTCTGTTGAAGCATGACTTCAGAAATCCAAACCAGGTAAGGATTTTTAGATGATCTCCAAGGAAGGACTCGTTTGTTTTTATGATACCACTTCAGTAAATTCGAACGGTCTTCGGCAATTTTTTCCATATTTTTTGACACTATCGACCTTGAATCTGATTGTCAAAAGCTCAGAATAATTGCATGAGCACACACAAATACCAGCCACTGAGTGGCAGAGAATTTCCTAGATTTTCATCAATCAAAACTTTTTTCAGATTGCCCCATGTAAAGATCGACGATGATTATGATGTGGCTTTGTTTGGAACACCT
>DALYIB010000030.1:0-18641 GCA_031970595.1 Pseudobdellovibrio sp. | reverse complement strand
TCATGGCAAAGAGTTTTCTGCCAGTGGTGGATTATTCGAAATGGTTCAGCTTTGGGTGAATTTACCTAAAAAATTTAAAATGACCAAGCCCCGCTATCAAGGGATTTTAAGCCAGCAAATTCCCAATATTTCAATTGCAGATGGCAAAGGTCATTTAAGACTGATTTCTGGTGAATTCCAGAAACAAACAGGAGCCGCAAAAACTTTTTCACCGATTGATTTATGGGATTTACAAATCGACGCAGACACGGAAGTCAGTTTACCAATGAAGATCGGTCATACAGCGATGCTTTTTATTCTAGATGGTGAAGTCAGTTTGACAGAGCAAAGTGAGCATTTTTCAAATGCCCAACTTCTTATTTTTGATAATGAAGGCGATACTTTAAATTTTAAAGTGCATAAAAATTCAAAATTGTTATTTATGGGCGGTGAACCTTTGAATGAACCGATGATTGGTTATGGTCCATTTGTGATGACCACCAAAGAAGAAATCGTTCAAGCTTTTCAAGATTTTGAAAATGGTTTGATGGGCAAAATGGATTCGATCGAAGGGTCCGATCGCTAACTATTTCTTATTTTTTACACAAGCGAGCAACATTTTGATCATCTTGATTAAAATTGACCAGCACTTGTCCTCCGATAACTTTGAAGTCTGTTAACTGAGGATAAGATATCACATTTGATAATGTCAGTTCAAAACCAATCCAAGGCTGGTCGGGTCTGATCCTGCTGATTGATCCTAATTGATCGATTTGAATTTGATTGTCTTGATAGGTCCAGGCTGACGTCTGCAATTTTTTTGTTTCGGGATAAGGGCGAAAACTGCAAGTCTCGCCTTGTGTTGGATGAGTTTGGCATTGAACCAGTCCCATTTCCTGAGAACGAATTCGGGCTTGACCATTTTCATTCAGAAAAAGAATCACCTGCAAATACATCGGCAAGTCATGTTCCGATTTTTTATTCAGATCTATTTTTGTAAATCGTGCTGCATTAAATAACAAATTGTTCTGCTCGCATGATCCTTGCGAACCATACTGAATTTCTTGAAAACTAGAAGGCATTCCAAAACTTAATGCTGAAAACAAGAGCGCTACGTTAAATAGAATCATAATAACTCCAAAATTAATATCTTAACAAAAATTTTGGAGTTTTGGAAAAATTAATTTTTAATGCAATGATAAAAGTTTTCTAATTGAGCTCCCAAAACTAAACCCGTCTTCTTTGATGGTAACTTGGGATTCAAAGCTCCTGGTGCTAAGTTCATATATTCAATTTGACCTTTACCAACTATAACATATTGAGCTTTTACATCTGAATCTGCCCCTAAATGTCGCGCAATCTGTGGCTGTGTTAAGGCTTTTCCATCTTGAAATTTTTGAATATAAATAAGGCCATCGTCAGTCAGTTCTAGTCTTAGGCTTGAGTGAGCAACCTTTGAGTTAACGCAGTTTAAATTCATTTGCGCTATTGAATTCTGGGTAAAAGCGACCATAAAAGTCATAAACAATAGTTTTTTCATATATTTCTCCTGATTCGATAGCCAGCAATAAAGAGACCAAGCTAAAGCTAACAGATTCGACTTAGCTAGTATTTTTATATAAATAATGTCAAATATGCCAATAAATGGCGTTCTAATTCGTAAATAGGGTCGGCATTTTTTTTGATTTAGTACGTATTGTCTTTTTATTCCATTGAAACTTCTTCAGACTTAATTTTCCGGTCGTATCCAGCTCGACGCCTTCTTTTTTTAAAAGAGCCAATTGCTTTTTGAAATTATGAGTTCCCTTTTCAAATGAAATTTTTCCTTGTGAACTTAAAACGCGGTGCCACGGCAGTTTATATTTTGTAGAACAAGAATTTAGAATCCAAGCGACTCCCCGCGAAGCTTGTGGTTTGCCAGATAATTTTGCGATCTGTTTATAGGTCGCAACCCGGCCCACAGGAATGCTTTGAATATTTTTAAGGACTGTTTTCGTAAATTCCGAAATTTGAACAACTGGCATCTATCTGTTTTACCGTATTTTTATTTGAAGGTCACTGGATTAAGCATCAAAGCTAAACTATTGATAGCACAGTGATTTTTTGGTCAATTTGACAAACGGAGGCCTTTGCTTTATATTTAACTAAATAGTTAATTAACCAAAAGGTTTAATATGAACAAAGATTTTTTAACTCCGACCTTTCAAGCCCTGGCCGATCCTACCCGACGTGCTATTTTAAATAAATTAAGCCAAGGAAAAACCAATGTAACCGAATTGGCCGAGCCTTTCTTGAAGGAAATGAGTTTGCCGGCTGTGACCAAGCATTTAAAAGTTCTGGAAAAGGCCGGTCTTATTTCAAAAACCAAAGATGCCCAGTGGAGAACTTGTGAAATCAATGCAGCCCCTTTAAAAGAAGCTACAGATTGGATTGAACAATATAGAACTTTTTGGGAAGAAAGTTTCGATCGATTGGATTTGTATTTACAAGAATTGCAAAAAAAACCAATTAAAAAACAAAAGAAAAAAGGAGCGAAACATGTCCGCAAAGCCAAAACCAAATGAACTTCAACTGACTCGAATTTATAAGGCTCCGGTTAAACTTGTCTGGGAAGCTTACACCGACCCCAAACACGCGGCTCATTGGTGGGGACCTCGTGGATTCACGATCACAACGCATAGTAAAGATTTACGCCCCGGCGGGAAATGGATTTATACAATGCATGGTCCTGATGGCGTCGATTACGAAAATAGAACAACTTATCATATCGTGGAACCCTATTCGCGATTAGTTTATGATCACGGCGGAAATGCCCAGCAAGAAAAATTATTTACTGTGGATGTCACGTTTACAGAAATCAATGGCCAAACAAAAATGGTCATGACGATGGGATTACCGACTGCCGAAGCCGCACAACAAACAAAAAAATTTATCAAACAAGTAGGCGGCAATTCAACTTGGGATCGCCTGGCAGAATATCTGGATCAATCACAGTTTGATGAAAAAAGTTTTGTCATCAACAGATCTTTTGAAACGTCGGTTGAAAAACTTTTTGAAATGTGGACACAACCAGAACATTTAAAACGATGGTTACCACCCGGTGGTTATCAAATGGAATTGATCTCTGCGAATATTCAAACCGGTGGCAGCTTGCATTTTAAAATGTTTAATACTGAATCCACACAATACGTGAAATTTGAATATCTAGAAGTTAGTCCCGGTCAAAAAATTATCTACAAACAGCACTTTTTGGATACGAATGGAAATTTGGTTCGTCACACAGATCAATGGCCGGCTGAAATGACAACGACTGCCATTTTTGATCAAGATGTCTCTGGCGAAGCCCGCGTCACAGTCAAATCCACAGTCAGTGGACATTATACCGAATCGGAATTAAAAGCTTTTATCAATGAAAAAACCGGCATGGCCCAAGGCTGGGGCGGATCATTTGATAAACTCGAGGCCATATTAATTTAAAGTATGTTCACGAACATAAATTATTTTGACGAATAGTGGTATTTTGAACTTAAGGAGTCGATTATGAGTTCAACCTATATTGTTTGCGAAAACTGTTTAAAAACGAATCGTGTTCAAATCAACAGCGACAAGACTGCAGTTTGCGGTTCCTGCAAATCAGAACTTAAGCTTCAGGGTGCTGTGGTCGAAGCCACTGATTCTACTTTGGAACTATTAATTAAAAAAAGCCCCCTCCCCGTCGTTATTGATGTATGGGCCCCTTGGTGCGGACCTTGCCGCCAATTTGCACCTACTTTTAATGAGGCCAGTCAAAGGTTTGCAGGACAAGTTGTGTTTGCCAAAGTGAATTCGGATATCAATCCCAAATCCGCTATACAATTAAATGTTCGCGGAATTCCGAGCTTGGTCATTTATAAACAAGGACAAGAAATCGCTCGCCAATCGGGCGCTTTACCCAGTGATTATTTTACGAATTGGATTAAGGAAAACATATGAGGTCATTTATGGGGCTATTATCATTTATGTTAGGATTCGGATCAAACGCACAAGTTTTTCAAGACACTACAAATTTTCAAATTTTGGATGTCCGAACGCCCGAAGAGTTTTCCTTCAGTCACGTCGAGGGTGCAACAAATATCGATTTTTTGAATTCGAGCTTTCAAACAGAAATTCAAAAACTAGATAAAACCAAAATTTATAAAGTCTATTGCCGTAGCGGAAATCGATCCGGCCAAGCCGAGACATTAATGAAAGCCCTTGGGTTTAAAAACGTAGAAAATATTGGAAGCCTGAGTTCTGCAGCAAAAAGATTGCAAAAGTCCTGCGTTGGCAAAAATAAAAACTGTTAAATGTCATAATTATAGTTACATTTTAAGCAATTTACCCCTGCTGGACCGAAGTCGAGCCGGGTTAAGCCGTTTATTTATTGACGATAAAAAAGTGTTTCATCAACATATCCTAGTATTAATTTTTTAAACAAAAACAAAAAAGGAGATGTTATGAAACATTCATTAAAAATTGCTCTTGGCGTTTTAGCCTTATCAATCAACGTATCTGCAGCTGGTAAAAAAGCTGACAAAAAAGCGACGGCAACTGCAGAAACTTATAAAGTAGATACAACTGCCAGCGTAATCGAGTGGAAAGGCACTAAAAAAGTAGGAAGCTTCCACACTGGCGACATCAAAGTTCAAGGTGGCGATATCGTCGTAGAAAAAAACCAAATTAAATCAGGTCAATTCACTGTCGATATGAAAACAATCACAAACAAAGACTTAACTGATGCTGATTACAATAAAAAATTAGTGGGTCATTTATCAAACGAAGATTTCTTTAACGTTACAAAGTTCCCTACATCGACTTTTAAATTAACTTCAGTAACTGCTGGTAAAAATAAAGACGAAGTTACAGTTAAAGGCGAATTAACTATGATTGGCCAAACAAATCCAATCGAATTCCCTGCAACAGTTAAAATTGAAAACGGAACAGCGACTGGTCAAGCGACTGTTAAAATTGATCGTACAAAATGGGGTTTAAAATACGGTTCTGGTAATTTCTTTAAAGAACTTGCTGGCGATAAAATCATCAATGATGAATTTGAATTAACTTTAAAATTAGTTGCTAAAAAGTAATTAATTAAGAAAATTTAAAATAAAAAGGGCTGAACAATCAGCCCTTTTTTATTTCATAGCACCAAAATCAAAGTTCCTGAAAAAATAAGAGCTGTTGCCAAGAATGTTTTAATATCCAATTTTTCACCTAGAAAAACAACCGATAGAATAATCGTCAAAGCTAAACTCATTTTATCAATTGGAGCTACTTTTGATACGGCACCAATCTGCAATGCCCTGTAGTAGCAAAGCCAGGAAAGTCCCGTAGCTAAAGCAGATAGAATTAAAAAAATCCAAGTTTTTCGATCAATTGAACTTGGCGAAGCCCATTCTTGTCTATAGGTCATAATCACTGCGACTAACAATGAAATTAATAATGTTCTTATTAAGGTCGCGAAATTGGAATTGATCTGTGCAACACCCACTTTGGCAAAGACAGCCGTTAAAGCTGCAAAAAATGCTGAACCCAAAGCAAAAACTTTCCAATCATTCATAAAAGATCCCCGCCAAACTTATTTGTTTTTGCCTTCAATAATATGTTCTTTTAATTTAGCCAATATATCTAATTGAGCCTGTTGAATTTTAAATAAATGCTGCATTTGTTCTACCATAAGTAAATCAATTTTTTTATGAAGTGCTCGCACTTCCATTTCCGCTTTCATATTCACCATATAATCGCTGCGTGACCTTCGACGATCTTTTTCTTCTTGGCGGTTTTGGCTCATCATAATAACTGGCGCTTGCAATGCCGCGATACAAGACAAAATTAGATTCAATAAAATAAATGGATAAGGATCAAAAGCGCTATTGCTCGTTAAAAAATAAGTATTTATTGCAATCCAGATTGCTATGAAAAAACCAAAAGACAAAATAAATGTCCAGCTTCCACCAAATTCTGCGACATTATCAGCCAGTTTTTGCGACCACTTTATATTTTTATCTTCTTCGATCTCTAAAATTTTATGGGATAGAAACTGTTCTTCGTCAACGGCGGCAACAACCAGGTCATTGAGCTTTTTTAATTGCAATTCCTCGGCAGCTATCAGTTCGCTAAGATCCATTTAACCCTCGCAAGGTTTTTAATAAATTGATTATCGTAATGATTTCATCAAAGTTTCCAGTTGTCGAGCGCAAGCTGTCCAACCTTCTTTGAAACCCATCTGCGCGTGCTTGTTAAAATCATCTTCATTACCGTGACGAGCAATAGCTGTATACTTGGTTTTTTTGCCATCCGCCTGTAAATAAATTTCTCCGGTAAATAGCATAGCCTGTGAATCCGGTGGCAGCGGCCTGAAATTTGAAAGCAGAGCACTTGTCCATACAAATTTTTTGTAAGTTTCTGCTACTAAAATACAACCTTCATTCGGGAACTGTTGTCCTTCAGGTGATTGCATTACAAATCTGAAAATCCCGCCTGGTTTTAGATCCACTTCAGCCTCTGTGACTTTCCACGGTGCCGGACAAAACCATTTACAAAGTAAATCTGGTGTCGTCCAACCTTTCCAAATTTCTTCAGGGGTCAAATCGATTTCTAGCTCAAGAACTAAGTCTAATTTGGGGTTGATGATCATAAATTATTTTCTTTCTATCAGATTATTTAAATTTTAAAATCCTTGCAGAGATTCTTTTTTTAGCATTACGTAACTTTTTTGTATAAGCACAATTTACATACTAAATAGTATGTTGTCAATTTTATGGCAGTATGCTAGTCTTGGTATATGGCTATTAAAGCTGAAAAGCCAAAGAAAAACAGGAACTTACAAAAAACCAGAGCCGAGATCTTAGAAGCGGCTTTTGGGGAAGTTTTTACCCGTGGCTTTCAAGGAGTCAGCGTTGATGAAATTGTCGCAAAAACAAATTTAACCAAAGGGGCTTTTTATCATCAGTTCCCTACTAAGTTGGATTTGGGTTACGCTCTGGTCGAAGAAGTCATCCAACCGATGACTTACAGTCGTTGGATAGAGCCACTTAAGAAATATGAAAATCCCCTTCAAGGTATCCTCGATCAATTGAAACAATTGATCGGAAAAGCGCACCCGGTCCATTTACAGTATGGCTGTCCTCTGAATAATCTGGTTCAAGAAATGGCCCCCCAAGATTCAATTTTTAAGGAAAAACTAGCGACGGCTTTACATAACTGGATCGAGGGCATAGAAAAAGAGTTAAATCGCGGAAAGCAGAATGGATTTATCCGACCTGAAGTTGATACGCGCCAAGTCGCCCATTTTGTTGTGATGGCCCATGAAGGATTTTATGGGATGCTCAAGGGATTGAATGATCCCAAAGCATTTCAAGCTCTTTACAATTCGATCGAAAAATATTTCGAAACAATTAAAAGTATTTAAAGGACAAGTATGAGAAATTTTATTCAACGTTCACAATTTATTTTAAAAATCGCTTGGCCTTTAATTATAGCAAATAGTTTTTGGAATCTGCAGCTGACGATTGATCGTGTTTTCTTGGGAATGTATTCAACCGAGGCTTTGGGTGCAGCTATGGCTGTCATGGGTGTATTTTGGGTTCCCATGGCTTTATTGCAACAAACAGCTGGTTACGTAACAAGTTTCATAGCGCAATATACAGGAGCTGGCGAACATGAAAAAATTGGTGGCTGTCTTTGGCAATCTTTTTATGTCAGCGTTATTGGTGGGATTTTATTTTTAGGGTTTAATTTTTTATCCAAAGATTTTTTCGCATTCGTTGGTCACTCTGAGTCTATGCAAAAATATGAAGTCGAATATTTTAATACTCTTGCGTATTGTGCCTTGCCGACAGCATTGACGGCAGCGATCAGTGGATTTTTTACCGGAATTGGTAAAACAAAAACTGTGTTAGGAATTAATTTGGTCGGATTAATATTAAATATAATACTTGATTACGTCATGATTTTTGGAAAATGGGGATTTCCGGAAATGGGTGTGGCCGGAGCTGGTTATGCGACTGCATTAGCTTCTTACGGATCAGCTGTGTGGGGATTATTTATTTTATTCAACACAGAAAATGAAACGCTTTATAAGATAAAAAGCCAGTGGCAATTAAAACTTGCTCTGATTAAACAATTTTTAAAATTTGGTATACCTAGTGGATTACAGTGGGCTTTTGAAGGATTAGCTTTTACAACATTTCTGATTTTAATTGGTCATTTTAAAAATGGCGAAGCAGCTCTTTCAAGTTCAAGCATAGCTGTCACGATTATGATGCTGTCGGTTTTACCAAGTATGGGAATAGCTCAGGCTATATTAACACTGGTTGGACAAAAGCTCGGAAAAAAAAATCCGGATGAGGCCGAAAGAATTACTTGGGATGGAATCAAAATTACTTTTATCTATATATTGTTCGTAGCTGCAAGCTTTTGGTTCGTTCCACAATTTTATTTATCCTGGTTCAAAAACGAAGAAAATATGAATTTATGGACTCAAGTCAGCACGATTGTTCCAGTGCTTTTACAAATAGTTTCTGTTTTTACTATTTTTGATAGCTTTTATTTAAATATTTCATTTGCATTGAAAGGCGCTGGGGACACACGATTTGTTTCTTTGGTCGCCTTGACGATGCCTTGGCCCTTGATGGTGTTGCCTGCTTATTTATTAAGATCTCATGATAATGCTCTGATTTATTCTTGGCTATTTGTCGCTTTTTATATTTTTTTAACGGCAGTTTTATTAACTTGGAGATTCAAACAAGGACGCTGGAAAACTATGAGTTTGATTCATTAGCTTTTTTTAAGCATTGAATTAATTTGATGATATCATTTTCGGTGGATTCAAGCCCCCAGCTGACTCGTAAAGCTTCGAAGGCCTGGTCATCTGTCAGACCGATAGCCTTCAAAGTTGCACTGGCTGATTTTTTTCCAGACTGGCACGCAGAACCGACTGAAACTCGGATCCCCTCAGCATCAAGAGCCTTGAGCAGAGTTTTGCCATTCAGCCCCGGAATTGCGAAATTCAGCTGCGAACAAATACGAAACTCCAAAGAACCATGAATTCGTAAGCTGGGAAAATTATCTTTTAATTCCTGAACTAAAAAATTTTGCAGTGATTTTAGTTTTTGTATTTTTTCTGCAGAATATAAGTCAGCCGCATAAGCCAATCTAGTGATCGTTTCGACAGCGACTGTACCTGATCTCATACCCGATTCGTGACCGCCGCCTTCCAGCTGAGGATATACTTGCAAGCCATTTCGAATATAAATTGCACCGACTCCTTTAGGAGCGTGAATTTTGTGACCACTGATTGAATACATATCTAAATTCATTTTTTGCACATCAATAGATGTTTTACAAAAAGCCTGCGCTCCATCTGAATGAAAAATAATATTCCTTTTTTGGCAAAGCCAACCTATTTCAGCCAAATTTTGAATAACACCAATTTCACTGTTAGCATGAACAATCGAAACTAATTTAGTCCGATCCGTCATTAATTTTTCTAGTTGATCAATTAAAATTAAACCTTCGGAATTAACAGGTGCTTTTTTGATTACAATTCCTTGTTTCGCCAGTGATAAGGCGACTTGCAAAATACTGGAGTGTTCAAAGTTTGAAATAATAATTTCATCGTTGGTCTGCAATTGATTATTTAACAAACCCTTTAAAGCCAAGTTATTGGATTCCGTTGCACCCGAAGTAAAATAGATCTCGTCCGGCTGGCAATGAATGATATTTGCAATTTTTTGACGTGCTTTTTCAAGCTCTACTGTCGCCTGAACGCCAGCGCGATGTATGGATGAAGAATTTCCCAACTTTTTTTTATATTGCTGGGTTAGAAACTGTAGGACTTCATCAGTGACCGGTGCACTAGCGGCGCAATCTAAATAAACCTCGTCATTACTCATATTGATGATTCAATTTTTTCGCAATCGCGTTGAGCTGAGATTTTTTAATATTGAATTCTAAATCTCTTAACGCTTCATCGCGGCTGATCACGTTTTGACGAATTAATTTGCTCATTTCAACGTGATAATGTGTATAACCATAGTTTTTCATTGAATTGTAAACAGCGATAAAATTCAGCATACAATTCGTAGATCGTCCTGGATAACTTAATTTTGGATATTCCCAGCCGACTTCTTTTTGAATTGTTGGAACATATACTTCAGGACCGAAAGGTAAGAACCAGTGTGGCGAAATAACAAGTGCTTTGTTTTTTCTTTCTGAGGCTTTTTTCATAACCTCTTCCATCGTCGCCGGAAAATCTTTGTACTTGGGATCATTACGAACGTAGGTATCCAAAAAATTCTTTGTTTCCTCGCTCATTTCTTTGAATTCAGGAGACGCCGCATTACATCCACATTTGCTCATCACCTTTTGATTCGTTGACTGACCTTTAGTCCAGCCCGCAATGATGATTGGAATCTCATGACGATCTGCAATTTCATAGGCTAAGTCCATGTACCACAAAGAACATGGATGGCAAATGACAGCTTTTGATTTTGTTTCTAGAATTTTTCCATACATGTCTTTCATGTAGTTGGATTTATAGAACATGAAATCGACACCTAATTTTTCTGCGGCACGTTCTACATTTCGAATGGCGTCTTGAGTTTCAAATCCATTATCAAACATAAATGCCAAAGGATTTAGTTTATATCGTGTTTTCATATAATAAAGGGCGGATGTGGAATCTTTTCCACCGCTGCACATCGCTAAAACATCATATTTACCTTTAGTTTGATGTTTTTTCAAAATTTTTAACAAATCAGTCTCGTGAAGCTTAGCTTCTTCCTCAAGCTCTCGGTTTTGATCGTATTCAAGACAAAGATTACAAACGCCTTCAGCATTAAAAAAAATATTTGGTTTTACTTCAGGCAAAACACAACGTTTACATAAGTTGTCCGGACTAAAATGAACATTTTCATCAACTTGTTGCTGTAAATTATTTTGCGACATACGATTCCTCCGAGTTGAATCATGATTAAATTTTATCTTTACAAACTTTCGACTAAAAGTATACTTGAGAAATAGGTAATAATTAGTCGTAATTACACTGTTTCAAAGAGAGAATTTTTTGGAAAAACTAGACCTAAGGCGTATTCCTTGTCCTAAAAATACTTCTAAAGCTCTTATTTTCCTTTCCACGTTGGAATCTGGAGAATCTGTCGAAATTTGGTTGGATGATGGAGAACCTATCGATAATGTACCAGAGTCTTTAACTTTGGAGGGGCACAAAGTGATTAGTAAAAATCGAGATCAAAATGGGCACTGGATTTTGATAGTGAAGGCATCTTAAATGAAAGACAGACTTAAAAAAATACACGAAGCCGTTAAAACTTGGGTGACTCAAGTTTTTTTGAAAAAATTTTTAACCCCTGTCGTACTAGTGCTGGTTTATTATTTTATCTTAGGGCCAACCAGTATTGTTGCTAGAATTTTTTTCAGATCCTCCCTTTCAAAATCACCTAAAAATACAGATTCAAATTGGCTGATGAATAACAGCTTCGAAACAACTTTGGAATCCAGCCGAAAGCAATCCTAGGAATTATATGAAAAAATTAGTGTATATCTATAAAGAAATGAAAAATTTAATTGTCCAACACAAATTGTATTTTTTAGCACCCTTAATCATTGCACTCGCAGTTGTTGCCTTATTGTTTGTTAAAATGGGTGCTAGTATCATTATGACTTTTATCTACGCAGGTGTATAATGGATGTGATCGGTGTATCTTGTTTTTATCATGATTCTTCAGCCTGTTTGGTACGCGATGGAAAATTAGTTGCTGCCGCCCAGGAGGAACGGTTTTCTCGAGAGAAAAATACAGATGCATTTCCAATTCAGGCTTTGAATTTTTGTTCGCAATTCGGCAATGTTCTGTTCGAAGATGTGAAAGCCATTGGTTATTTTGAAAAGCCTTATTTAAAATTCAGTCGCGTTCTGTTGGAGCACCTTAATTTATTTCCGTTTTCATTAAAAAGTTTTTTAAGAACTATGCCTCAATGGATGGATAATCGTTTGATTCTACCACTCATTATTCAAGAGGAGCTTTCCACACAGACCCCAATTCATTTTTTAAAGCACCACTTATCACATGCGGCCAGTGCTTTTTTGCCATCCCCTTTTGAAGAAGCTGCGATCATGACCTGCGATGGCGTGGGTGAGTGGTCAACGATGTCATTAGGTGTTGGAAAAGGATCGCAAATTATATTGGACCAGGAAATTAACTATCCAGATTCTGTCGGCTTACTTTACACGACTATCACAGTTTATTTAGGTTTTCATGCCCATGGCGGAGAAGGTAAAACGATGGGGTTAGCTGGCTATGGTGAGCCTCGCTTTATGAAGGAATTCGAGCAAATTATTCAAGTTTTTAACGATGGCAGTTTTCGATTGAATCAAAAATATTTTTCTTATCGATACGGTCAAAAAATGTGGAATTCAAATTTTGAAAAGCTATTTGGAAAGCCACGACAGCCCAACGAGCCATGGGAACAAAGGCATTATGATATTGCTGCGACTTTACAAGCAGTCGTCGAAAAAATATTCATTCATGCGGCTCGCGAATTAAGAAAAAAGACAAAAGCTAAAAATCTGTGTTTGGCTGGCGGAGTAACTTTGAATTGTGTCGCCAATGCTAAAATATTAGAGCATACCGATTTTGAAAATATTTTCGTACAGCCTGCGGCCGGCGATGCGGGTGGATCTGTAGGATCTGCTTTGTATATTTCAAATTCATTATTGGGCGAACCAAGACACTATTTAGATCATAGCTTTTTAGGGCCCGAGTTTACTGAATACGAAATCGTGAAAGCTTTGAAAAAATATGGCGTGACAAACTATCAAAAAATGACTGACGACGAAATCGCAAAAAAATCGGCGCAGGCTATATTTGAAAATAAAACGCTCGGCTGGTTTCAAGGTCGTATGGAGTTCGGTCCGCGCGCATTGGGTGGCCGATCTATATTAGCCAATCCTTGCTCGCCGGACATGAAAGATATTTTAAATAGTCGCATTAAAAAACGAGAAGGATTTAGACCTTTTGCGCCGATGGTTTTAAAGGAGAAATGTTCAGAATATTTCAATTTGAATATTGATTCACCTTATATGTTACTGGCCCCCCAAGTTCGCGAAAACAAAAAATCTGTTTTACCAGCAATTACTCACTCTGATGGAACGGCTCGTGTTCAAACAGTTGGACAAAATGAAAATCCAATTTTAAGAAAACTGATTCTAGAGTTTGAAAAGCTGTCTGGAGTTCCAGTCTTGTTAAACACATCTTTTAATAGAAACGGCGAACCCGTGGTCTGTAAACCCGAGAACGCCGTAGATTGTTTTTTAAATACTCAATTGGACGCCCTCGCAATTGGCCAATTTTGGGTCGAGAAAAAAACAAATTAAACTGATTCTAAAATGGCGGCGATACCCATCCCGCCGGCAGTACAGATCGATATTAATCCACGTTTTTTTCCACTTTGCGCTAGTAACTTGGCCAATGTTCCCGTAATACGCGCACCTGTCGCAGCAAACGGATGACCGACTGATAATGAACTGCCAACAACATTTAATCGTTGCCTTGGAACAGAACCCAAAGCTGATTTTAAACCCAGCGTCTTTTGACAATATTCAGAGTTTTCCCAGGCCTTCATGTTACACAAAACTTGTCCAGCAAAAGCTTCATGAATTTCAATAAAATCAAAATCTTGAAAAGTCAGATTATTACGTACTAGCAAATTGGCTACTGCCTGAGTCGGTGCCATTAATAACCCAGCCCCTTTGACAAAATTAACTGCTGTGGCCTGAACATCCACCAATTGAGCAAGTGGTTTCACATTTAGTTTTTGTGCACCTGATTCGCTGGCTAGTAATACACAGGCTGCACCATCTGTCAGTGGCGACGAGTTGCCCGCTGTCAGTGTTCCCGCACCAGTAAAATCAAATGCCGGTTTTAATTTTGCCAATTTTTCCAAAGTCGTATCACCACGTACAGTTCCATCTTTGTCGTAACCGTTGAACGGCGAAACTAAATCTTTGAAAAATCCCTGTTCATAAGCTTTTGCTGCGTTCAGATGACTAGCCAATGCCAGCTCGTCTTGTTCTTGGCGACCAACACCCCATTCTTTGACCATCAGCTCGCAATGCTGTCCCATGGACATCAAAGTTCGAGGCTCATTGACATTGGAAACTTTCGGCTTAAAAGAACTGAGACCTAAACCTGATAAAGCGGAAATTTTTTCGCCAAACGTTCGAGCTTTGTATAAGTTTAAAAGAGCTTTTTGCAGTTCATTCGAAACTTCAATGGGCAAATCGCTGTTGGTGTCTACTCCGCCAGCAATGCCATGTTCAATGGCTCCACTGGATATTTTTAAGGCCAATTGCCAAGCCGTTTCTAGTCCTGTACCGCAGGCTCTCTGAACATTGTAGGCCGGCGTTTCTGGATGCAACTCCGTACTAAGAACTGCTTCGCGTGTTAAATTAAAATCACCGACCCCATTGATAACAGCACCCATCGCCACATCACCAATTAATTGTCCTTGTAAATGGAAACGTTCAACTAAACCATTTAGTGCTGCAACAGCCAATTCTTTCCGAGTTAGATCACTATAAGCGGTTTGGCTTTTGAAAAAAGGGATCCGATTACTGCCCAGAATATAAACCTTGCGTTGTTCGTTTTTCATAAACATCCTTTTGATACGTTATTCATTGATAACATTTTCAGCGACCTGTGTGATCGAGTCAAACTAAGTTGAATTTTGAGTCTGGCCGATCAAATGTTTTAAAGTATTATTCAAGGTATTTAAATTAAAACGCATCTGATCTAAATCTTTGATTTTAATCAATGATTCAATTTCCAGACTAAATTGCTTGCTGATATCTAGGCTTAGGTAGCGCAAACCGAAATCAAATCTTTGTCGTGATTTTTGAAAGCGTACGAACATGACGTACAAATTAATAAATTTAATGTAAAAATGAAACGCATCGACAAAATGATTACGTTCAATTTCCTTTAAAGTGGTGCGATAGAAAATTTCAACTTGAGCCGAAAAATTTTTAATATCAAAATCGATATCACGTGAATGATTCTGATCATTTGAAAATAATCCTATTTTATCAAACAATACAACTGGCCGACCGTGTCTGAAAAAATTTAAATATTCATTGTAAAAATCAACATTTGATTCAGAAAAAATAACGACATCTAGATAATAATATGGATGAGCTGTGTTTAATACATAGAATCTTTGATCAAAATTCATGACTGTATTAAAATCTAATTCCCATCGATGTGTTATTTGATGAGTAAATAATTTTTCGATAGCCTCAAAAACCTGAGGAACATCTGATTTGTTTTCAACCTTGATCATCAAGTCCGTATCTGAAAAACGATCGCGTCTTTTTGTCGCTGCTGAGCCGCCTAGCCATGCAACTTGCACGAAATCAAAGGCTTTTAAATACGCCGCCAGATGATTTTCAAATTGCTCTAGCGAAAACGGCTGTGTCATTAAAACCAACCCTGAAAGCGATTCATCAGATCATAACGAGATTGTTTACTGTTGAGATCATTTTTAAACTTAAGTTCCTCAGACAGATTATAAAATTTTCTTTCTTGAAATATTTTTTTGATTGTATCGACTAGCCATTGTTTCATAACTACCTCCGATATATCTAATTTCGTCTGTTTTAATTAAAACTCAATACCCTTTTGTAAAGTACTGTTATATGATACCATAGTGATATCCTAAGATTCTTTGAATTCTGGACGGTATTACGAAAGGCTTATAATGGGACAATTAGAATTATTACTCGAGGCCATTAAACTGAACTTGAAACGCAAAGGCATTACTTACAAAGAACTGGCTTTATCATTAGATATGTCTGAATCCAGTATTAAACGACTGTTTAATTCAAAAACTTTGACCCTGAAAAAAATTGAACAAATTTGTGAAGCCACACAAACAGATTTTTCAGAAATTATATCTTTGGCCCAATTCGATTTGGCCCAAAAGGATGTTATTTATACCGACGAACAAGAAAAAGCCTTTTCACAAAATCCGCGGCTGTTTCATTTACAAATGCTGATTGAAGAAGGACTTGATTACAAACGAATTTTGAAAAATTATAAAATATCTGAAACAGAACTACAGAAATTATTATTGCAGCTAGACCGCCTAAAATTAATTGAACTTCATTCAAAAAATGTCATTCGAATGACTGCGAAAGGAATGCGTCGATTTAAAAAAGAGGGCGCCATGGGAAGATTGTTGTTTGAACAAACAAAAACGGATTTTTTACAATCCGCTTTTAAAAAGCCTGAAGAATTTGTTCGTTTTATGATGGGTAATTTAACACCCGAGACTTTGACACGCATTCGTGGAAAGTTAGATAAATTTTTGCTGGAGATACGTAGTGAATTTCACTTACATGCTCCAGATGAAAAAAATTCTGAAGGCTTTGGAATGTTGATTGCCATTCGTCCTTGGCGCTATGCTTGGATGAATTCAATTGAAAAAAAATAGCAAGCAAAAGGATCAAAGCTGTCGAAACAATTGAAAGTCTGTTGATAGACATCGGAAAAAAGCTTAGTATCAGCTGCAATGAAGAAAACTTTTTTATACCCAATTAAAGTCAGCCACGAACATATCGATTCTTTAAATCATGTAAATAATGAGATTTATATCAAATGGTTGATGGAAGCGGCCATGGCGCATTCAGCTGCTTTGGGTTACCCGATGGAAAAGTACTTGGCAGATCAAGCCTGCTTTGTCGTCCGCCGGCACGAAGTCGACTATTTAGCTCCTGCCTATTTGAATGAAGATCTGGTTTTAGAAACTTGGATTCAGGATATGCAAGCTACAAAAACACATCGTGTCTATCACATCAAAAGATTAAGTGACAACAAAGTCCTTATTAACGCCAAAACATTATGGGTGTATATCAGCTTACAAACAGGAAAAGCAACAGAGATCCCATCTGAACTGAAATTCGCATTTAGCGAATTTATTCACTCTTAGTTCCATTATTTTATCTTGACCAAATTGATTCAAACAGTCTGACTATTGGTATGACTTCAAATTCAAATGATTTAATTCAAGTTGTCACTTTGTTAGGTGCAGCAGTAGTAGCCGTTCCATTATTTAAAAAAATTGGCCTAGGATCTGTGCTTGGGTATTTAGCTGCAGGATTATTTATTGGTCCATTTGGAATCAAGCTTTTTGATAATCCCAGCGCCATACTGCATGTCGCAGAACTGGGTGTCGTCATGTTTCTGTTTGTGATTGGTTTGGAAATGCAGCCGTCTCATTTATGGGGTATGCGCAAAGATATTTTTGGCCTTGGATCCATCCAAATTTTAATCAGCACATCTGTTCTAACATTACTGGGTATGACTTTTGGATTTTCACCCACTGTTTCATTTATTTGCGCGATGGGTTTTGTACTGACTTCGACTGCAATTGTTTTCCAAATTTTAACCGAGCGAGGTGAAATTGGTTTACCTAGCGGTCAAAAAATGGTTTCGATTTTATTGTTCGAAGATCTTTTAATCGTTCCTCTGTTAGCACTTGTCGCATTTCTGTCACCACAACAAACAAACGCAGGACTCAGCTGGGTTTCTTTTATGATTCCTATTGGAGCCATGGCGGGCGTCATTGCCGCAGGGATTTGGTTGTTGAATCCACTTTTCTCGATTTTATCGCGCGCACGAGCTCGGGAAGTTTTGACTGCGGCAGCTTTGCTTGTGGTTCTTGGTTCCGCGCTACTCATGCAAGTCAGTGGATTGTCCATGGCCATGGGCGCTTTTTTGGCCGGAGTATTGCTTTCTGAATCTTCGTTTCGCCATCAAATCGAAGCTGATATCGAACCCTTTCGTGGAATCTTATTGGGATTATTTTTTATGGGCGTAGGAATGTCTTTGAATTTGGATGCCGTCAGAGAAAATATTCATTTAATTGCTGCAGGCGTTGTTGCCATGATGATCGGAAAAGCTTTGTGTATTTACTTGGTCGCGCGATTGACCGGTAGCCGTCACCACGAATCTCTGGATCGAGCTATTTTAATGGCCCAAGGAGGAGAATTTGCCTTTGTTCTTTATGCAGCGGCATCACAAGCAGGTGTCATCACAGAACAAGTGAATGCCAATATGACAACTGTGATAGTTCTTTCGATGGTTCTAACTCCCATCGTAGTGATCATCACTAAAAAATTGCTTCCTAAACCAAAAGTGTCTTTGGACGGAATCGATTTGCCACAAGATCTGTCAGGTTGCGCATTGCTGATCGGATTTGGTCGTTTTGGACAAGTCGTCAGTCAATTATTATTAGCTCGTGATATTTCTGTGACTATTATCGATAGCGATGCAGAACGAATTCGAAACGCCAAAGCCTTTGGATTTCAGATCTATTACGGCGATGGCACTCGTTTGGATGTTTTGCGAGCTTCCGGAGCCGAAAAAGCTTGTATGATTGCAGTCTGCGTAGACGATTCAAAAATTGCGACTAAGATTGTTAAATTATTAAAAAGTGAATTTCCTGAAGCCAAAATTTTAGCACGCGCCTATGATCGAATTCATGCACGTGAATTGGTGTTGTCGGATGTAGACTTTCAGATTCGGGAAACAATCGAATCAGCGATTGTTTTCGGCCAACAAGCTTTA
>DALYIB010000029.1:0-18746 GCA_031970595.1 Pseudobdellovibrio sp. | reverse complement strand
TCGGGCGCTACGATCACCGGTTGGGCGTGCCTTCCTGGAACAACTGTAACGCAATTGCAAATTTATGCGGGCGATTTTTACGGAGCAAAAAATCTTGTCACTACCATTAATACTGGAATTCAAAACACCAGTAAATCCACCGTCTGCGGTGGAAATAATCTATCAGGCTTTAGTTATCAGTTTAATCAAAATGACAAAACTACAAACCAAGGCAAAAGCATTCACATCAAAGCACTTGCGGACGGCAAAGAACTTTGGCTTTACAAAACAGCTGACTTTACGGTGCCAGCCGCAGACACCATCGCAGCTGCACTGATCGGGTCTGTTGAAAATATGTCTGGATCGAATATTACTGGTTGGGCATGCCTTCCTGGATCCACGGTCACACAGTTGCAAATTTATGTGGGTGATTTTTATGGAACAAAAAATCTTGTCACTACAATTAATACTGGAATTCAAAACACCAGTAAATCCACGGTCTGCAGTGGAAATAATCTGTCGGGCTTTAGTTATCAGTTTACTCAGAATGATAAAAATTTATACCCAGGAAAAGATATCCATATCAAAGCGATCAACGGCAGTAAAGAGTTATGGCTTTATAAGCCAGCTGCTTATGTCGTTCCTTCGCCATAAAAAAACCCCTCGTTTTTTTTCGAGGGGTTTTTAATTGTTAATTTTTAGTTAGCCAGATCTATCTATAAATTTTAAATTCAACACGACGGTTGCGCTGACGGCCTTCGTCGGTTTCGTTTGTATCCACAGGGAAGGCTTCGCCTTTTCCGACAGCAGTAAACTTATTGCCTTCGACGCCGTATTTTTCTATTAACCAACGCTTCACTTGATTCGCACGACGTTGTGATAAATCTAAATTGTAACTATCCGATCCCTTCGCATCCGTATGACCTTCAATGATCACTTTTTTATAAGGTTTCAATTTTAAATAACGATTGATTTTATCTAATTCAGGCTGTGCTAACGATCTGATATTGTCTTTGTCAAAATCAAATAAGACTTCGGCGCTTAAGCGGAACAATTCATAACCATCTTTTTTGATAATCACTGGCGGGGTTGACTTAATCCATTCAACAATCGTAGGACGAGTGAATGGCTGCCATGCACCACCATTGTTTTTAGCCACTGTACACATGCGAATACCGCCGTCTGGAATATCTTTGACAGATGTAATCGCCGGTTGTTCACCAGGAATTTCATCGGAATACCCAGCTTCTTGGTAACAATCAATATTTGACAGTGCACCGATTTTCCAACGATAGGCTTGATAATCCATTGGATTCACCGCACTGATGGGCATTTCTAATTCTGTTTTATCAGACATCCCTACTGGATGATTTTGAACAACAGCCACTGGTGGTTGACCTGTTTTGATTTGAGGTTTTGCTTTGATCCATTTGTAAACTGTTGGACGAGACAAGGGCTGCCAAACACCGTCCGTGTTTTTAGCCAATGCACACAAAGTAATTCCACCATCCGGAATATCTTTGATGTCTTGTACGATCGGCATGTGACCTGGAATTTCTTCTGAATATCCAGCTTCTACTTGGCAATCGATGTCCATCGAAGATCCCATTTTCCAACGATATCCTTCGATATTTTTAGCTGTCACTGGCATTGATAAATTCGTTTGTGGCGAAGTCCCCACTGGAACTTGTTCGATCACAGCGAATGGGTATTCTGTTTTTTTCGTAGCGGCTGTTTGGCAAAGCGGACCAAAACTCATGTTTAATCCCACATACGCCCGCAAATCGGGACTGGCTTGCGCACTGGCTAACTTGGTTCCTAATCCACCATGAATATTTATTTTTTTAGACCATTCGTTTCTGAATCCTAAATTCGCCTCGGTCGCTTGCTGTGCTTTACGAGCTGAATCGTCTTCATTCAATTTCCCCGAGTGACTGCCAATAATTTCTAATAATAAATCAGTGGCTTCAGTGATAGGATGAGCCACTGCTAACGAAGCGATCCAACTGTCTTTGAAAGGAACAAATGGCGGCGGCAATCCTGTTGAAGGATCTGTAATCGCAGCACCCGAGTTTCTTTTACGATAACCAATATTAGCACCTAATTTAGTACCCGACGATAATGTTGTATCACCGATAATTTCTAAATTGACTGTGGCTCCTGGATTTTTCCCAGAGAATGGATTGTTTTCAATCGTGTTAAAATTGGCCGATAACTGCACAGCCATACCGCCTTCGTCATCACCCATAAAACGATATTTGGTCGCAGGACGAATTTCAGTTAAACCAAATTGATTAAAATAACTGACGCCATAAGGATCTTCATTATGAGCCGTAACGACGAAGGGTAAACTCAGACCGAAATCCCAATTTTTCGATAAACCAAATCCCATCGATACATCGGCTCCCACCAAATAATCTTTGGCACGAACACCTTTTAAATCTGTATTAGTCGCATAATAAGTATCTGAATAAGTCAGTGTATTTTTAGCCCAGTTAAAAAAGATTCCCACATTACATAAACAGGGTCGTAAAATCTGCGAAGAACTGACTGTCGTAAAATCAAAACCTGAATAAGTGGGATTAAAATTTTGATATTCGGTTCCGATCACATTCGCTGACGAAAGTTGTGAAAAACCTAAGGTGAACAAAACGAACAGTTGTGATTTTTTGATCAGTGACATATTGAACTTCCTTCGCTCGAATTCTTTACTGATTCAGGCTATCGAAAGTTCAATATGATGAGTACTAGACCTTAGTTCAAATTACCGAAAACCGGCTTTGTCCCAGTAAACACCCATACCCCCCAAATCTTCTTCGATGCGAAGAAGCTGATTGTATTTTGCTGTGCGCTCACCACGACATAAACTGCCCGTTTTAATTTGATGACAACCCAATGCCACTGCAAGGTCTGCAATGGTGACGTCTTCGGTTTCACCAGAACGATGTGACATGATTGTTTTCATCTTGTTACGTTGAGCCAAATTCACGGCCTCGAACGTTTCCGTCAGTGTTCCAATTTGATTGACTTTCACCAGCAACGCATTTCCAGCCTTTTTCTCTAGACCTTGCTTTAAGCGTTTTGGATTCGTCACAAACAAATCATCACCCACTAATTGCATACGATTTCCCAAGTTTTGCGTAGCCGAAACCCAAGAATCCCAATCGTCTTCAGCAAAGCCATCTTCGATGCTGACCATCGGAAATTTTTCGCTCCATTTTTTATATACGGATTGCAATTCAGATCCTGAAATTTTTTGCTTTTCCCAAGTATAAGTTCCGTCTTTAAAAAGTTCTGTCGCAGCCACATCTAAGGCTAGGAAAACGTTTTGTCCGGCTTCATAACCAGACTCATGGATAGCTTGCATCAATAGCTCGAGCGCTTCTTCGTTGGATTTCAAAGTGGGCGCAAAACCACCTTCATCACCAACAGCTGTCGACAAACCCTTGCTATTTAAAATCTTTTTTAAAGTATGAAAAATTTCAGATCCTGCACGTAAACTTTCTGCAAATGAATTATTCACTGTTGGCACGATCATAAATTCTTGAATATCCAAACCATTGTTTGCGTGCGCACCGCCATTTAGAACATTCATCAATGGCACTGGCAAACGACAGGCCTGTGATCCTCCGACATAACGATACAAAGGTAACTTGGCATCTTTGGCGGCCGCATGAGCACATGCTAATGAAACACCTAAAATTGCATTGGCACCTAAATTCGATTTATTTTCAGTACCATCAATTTCACGCAAAACTTTATCGATATAAACTTGTTCAAAAACATTCAGACCGATAATTTCTGGAGCAATTTTTTCACGAACGTGATCGACTGCTTTGAAAACACCTTTACCATGATAACGTTTTTTATCGCCATCACGTAATTCACACGCTTCGTGCGCGCCTGTGCTGGCTCCTGATGGAACTGCGGCTCTTCCCATGTTACCATCAGCTGTTCTTACTTCGACTTCGACAGTGGGATTTCCGCGACTATCTAAAATTTCTCTGGAAAGTAGGCTAATGATTTCTGACATGGTTTATTCCTTTCGATTAATTTTCTTAAGTGTCTCGATACTTTCTAAAATAATTTGTGGATATTGGTCTTTGACAATATCCCAATCCACACGGCGGAAAGCTTCTTTGATTCCGGGTGTTTGTTTTTGACCAGCTGTTAACAAAGTCACTAACTGGTGCGCACGAACCATATAATCATGCAGTCGCGATAAATTTTGCGCCACTTGATGGACAGGTCGTTTTAAAAATTCAGAATCTGATATATTTTGAAATTCAGAAAAATTTTGCTGCGTTAAAACAGCCGGTTCTTTTTTACTGAATGAATGATCTTGGGCCAACTTTAACAATTCTTCGTTACGACGTTGCAGCTCGCGATTTTTTTCTTCTAATTCACGACTGCTTTGTTGCAATTGACGAATCACGTCTTGCATTAACTGCGGAGAAACTTGGTGATGTTCTTCTTGTGGCAAAATGGATTTTTGTTCTACGGGCCATTCTAATTTGAAATGCATAAACTGCCATTGACAGTGACCTGGCGTTAACCCGACATACAATGGCAACGCTTCAAAAGCAGACATCAGATATTTTGAAACCAACGGATACTGTTCTGCTGGCAATGGAATATCAAATGAAATTCCATTTTCAAAGCGAACTACATTTTCCAAAGGTGGCTCTGGCGAAATAAAATATCCTAAAAATTTCTCGGGCTGTTGAAAAATTTCTTGGGGTCTTGGCATCATCCGCAACACGCTGTCCAGAACTCCCCACGCTTTGTTTTTAGGAGTTTGGTGACCAGCTTGAACCAACCAAGATTCATTTTGAATAATACGTTCTAGCAAAGCTTCCATATCCGGAGCCTTTAGCCAATTCGATGAATCGCGCATTTGTTCCCAAGGCACATCGATTTCAGAAAATACGCCCGACAAATCCACTTTTTCGGATTCAAGATAAGTCAGAATGGCGTTGGTAATTTTACAACTTAAATGCACGCGCCAAGTCTAGTGAATCCCGCTCTGTGAATCAAGCGTTCTGAGAGCGGAAAAACGAGTGCCAGAATATTGATCAAATATTTTTTTGACTGAAATTTAGGCGGCAGTTTTTTTAGCCGGAGCTTGGAACTTTGTCATTGGATAATTAATCTTATTATCAATGATTTCTTGATAAAAAGTGGGCACATTGCCAGTAGGTTCGATGTGGCCTTCTAATTTACCATCTGGACGACGAACTAAATTACGAATTTCAAAAATAGGTACCACGATATACTTGCCGTCTTCGTCCACTCCGCGCACTTCGGAAATGGCGCCAATCTTACGCGACCCATCACTATAGCGTGAAATCTGAACAATCACTTCGATAGCAGAAGCGACTTGTGACACAAGTGCTTTCTCGGAAATCTTGGCGTCGCCACCCATTGCAAGGGCCTCTAAGCGCACAATAGCATCTTCGGGCGAGTTCGCATGAACTGTTCCCATACTTCCCTTGTGACCCGTGTTCATAGCATTAATCAATTCCAAAGCTTCACTGGAGCGAACCTCACCGACGATGATGCGATCCGGACGTAAACGCAAAGCGCTTTTTAATAAATCCTTAATCGTCACTTCGCCTTTTCCTAATTGATCGGCTTGACGAGTTTCAAAACGCACAACGTGTTCATAATCCACTTGTAATTCAGAAGAATCTTCGATGATGAGAACGCGTTGTCCTTTCGGAATACGTGAACACATCAAACTGAGCAAAGTGGTTTTACCGGAACCGGTACCACCACTGACAATAATATTTTTTCCTAAAAACATGCACAGATCTAAAAACATCCACGCATCAGGCGTGATTGTTCCATATTTAATATAATCGGCGGGTGTAATTTTGCTGGCTGTAAATTTACGAATACTAATCACAGTTCCTTGACGTGAAATCGGCGGAACTACAGCCGCGATACGCGAACCACTGGCAGGACTGCCTTCGATAATTGGCAAACGCGCATCTAAACGGGGCTCATCCACATTGATCCGACGACCCACTGACTGAGCGATCGTATTGATCGCAGCCAGTAAACTGTCTTCATCTGGAAATGTGACACCGGTTAATTCTAATTTACCTTTGCGTTCGACAAAAATTTGATTGGGTCCGTTAATTAAAATTTCAGACACGCCAGGATCATTCAGGAACTCGGTCACCGGTCCTAATGCTCTGGCTATGACTTCTTTGAAATTATTATTATCAGACACCGAAAATTCCTTTACTCTGTTTGTGCAGGCTTGCGAACTGAATCCGGCACAACAACGACTTGACCGCTGAAACCCGTTTCAGGACTTTGATAAGAAAAAATACCTTCCACCTTCGGTTGAATCGTAAAAGATTTTGTAACGCCATAAACTGTATTATGACTTTGAGAAAATGAATCCATCAAGAAACTGACGTTTTTTTCTTTGCTGTTTAAATTCACGATATGAATTTGATAAACTTCGCCTTTTTTCAGGCTCAGATGAGACGGTACAAATCCAGTTTCGTTTTGAATAATCACGATGTCCTTCGAAGGCACAATCGGATTCACTGCATTTTTTAATGCCGAAACTAATTCGGAGTCATTTTTGTCAGCCGCTGCTTCTGCGGATTTCAAAGGAATATTCGAAGCCGGCATGCGTGTATTTTGAATACGATTAAAATCAGTTTGGCGACGAGACAAATCAATTGTCCAATCACCGGCATGCACTTTGACTTGTGCAAAAAATGAAAAAGTAAATAAAAACGTCCTCATGAAAATGAGGAAATGACTAGTGTAATTCTTTTCTGTCTTGAAATTCACTGAACTCACGAGCGACCTCCAAAGCAACAAATTCTAAAGTTTTAGGATCCATTCCCATCAAAGTTTGAATCAACATATTGCGATTACCGCCACAAGAATTGATCGATGCACATGCATGATTGATTACTTGCGGATGCTTCGACATTTCAGCATTGATTTTTTGCCAATCTGCACCCAAAACTGGATCGATAGCACCGATACTGAATAAAGCGTCGAATACAGCTTGTAAATCTCCTTGTAAAAACATGTTGAACCTCCTCTTGATGTTTTAAATTCGCAATCCTTTGCTTGTATTTCTTATCGGCAGATCAAAAATGAACTTGAGCCAAAATGAGACAAAACATGAAAAAAAATTGAAACTAGACGATCGTCTGTTGCTGAATTGCATATAGAGTCTGAAAGAAATTCGGAGCACAATAAAAACATGAAAAAATCGATCACACCCGAATATAAATTCAATCAACGTCGACTGTTTATTCAACATGGACTTTTGTGGGGCACCCTGCTTTGGACTCCGCACTGGTTACAAGCGGCTTTTAAATGGCCTGCCAATAAAAATTCCAAATACCCAACCCCAGAAGGATTGAAAATAACACCTGAAGAGTTGGCTACGACCTATAATAATTTTTATGAATTCAGTTTGGACAAAGACGAAGTTCACACCAAAGTCAAAGACTGGAAAATCCCCGCTGATTGGAAAGTAGATATATCGGGATTCACAGAAACAAAAAGCAAAATGACGGTCACAGAATTAGTGGATCTGGCCGGCGGGCTTGAAGAACGTGTGTACCGATTTCGTTGTGTCGAAGGATGGTCGATGGTGGTTCCATGGACGGGAATTCCGCTGCAAAAAGTTGTCGAAAAACTAAAGCCTCAAAAAAAATGTACTCATTTAAAATTTCAATCATTTTCAGATTCTGCAATTGCTAAAAATATCAAACTGATGCCACAATATCCCTGGCCTTATACCGAAGGACTGACTTTGCCCGAAGCCGAAAATCCACTGACCTTTTTAGCTGTGGGCATGTATGGCAAACCTTTACCCGCCCAAAATGGCGCGCCTATTCGCCTGGTGGTTCCTTGGAAATATGGATTTAAAAGCATCAAATCCATTACACATATTCAATTTACAGATCAACAACCACAGACCCTGTGGAATCAATTGGCTCCGAATGAATATGGATTTTACGCCAACGTCAATCCACAAGTCGACCACCCGCGCTGGAGTCAAGCCAGCGAAAGAATATTAGATAAAGGATTTATCCCAAAAAGAAAACCCACACTTTTATTTAACGGCTATGAAAAAGAAGTCGCCTATTTATACAAAAATTTAGACCTTAAAAAGAATTACTAATGAAAAAGAAAATATTTTTAATTCTGGCCACATTAGCCCCACTGATCTATTGGGTATCCCATATTTTTTGGGGCGATTTGGGTGCTGATCCCGCAAAAAAACTGAATCACCAAATGGGCGAATGGGGCTTATACCTATTACTCTTGAATAGTGCGATTGGTTGGGGTCTGGTCATCGTTAAAAAAACATTTACTCAATTCCCCGTTCTGCGTTGGATCGCAACCCAGCGGCGAGAAATTGGAATTGTCAGCTTTTTCTATTTAATCGCCCATTTTGTTTTTTACGCCGCCATGGAAAGTTTTGAACCGCAAGCCTGGACACAGCTCTACACCAAAACCTATCTGATTCTGGGATTAACCGCGTGGATTATTTTATTATCCCTGACAATGACATCGAATGATTTTTCAGTTAAAAAATTATCGATGCGCATTTGGAAAAGATGGCACCGACTGGTTTACGTTTGTTATTTTCTGATTTGTGCCCACGTCATGCTGATCGAAAAAACCGATCTGATCAAATACGGATCGATTTTTTTGGTTTTCTTTGCGCTGCAGGGCTATCGGTTTGTGCGGAACTGGAAAAATTAAATCTGATCACCAATCATGTGGATAGATAATCGTTGGATTTGGATAATTGACACAATATTCATTTCCAAGCGGACTGATGATGACATGTTTGTCAGGAAAATTTTTAAATCGGACATCGTTACAAACTCTTACAATTTGAATGTTATTCAAAGGAATTTTTTTATCTGAATCAAAATTAAATTGCTCTGTAACCCCTGCAGTAATTATTTTTTGTGAATTCTTTAGCGTCAAAACTTTAGTTATATTTCGAAATGTAATCACACTCCAACCCTTATAGTCCTTAAGTTCTCTCACATCGGGTTGGTCTTTGTAATTACAAACATAAATTGGATCCGTATATCCGTAACGACAAGAAGCTTGTGCTTCAAAATAACAAATAAAAACTAAGCCTAATAAAATTCGAAACATTTAACACTCCTTATTGTTCAATAAGTGAATTCTCAGGATATTTTTTGCAAAACCCAGAATCCACTTCAGTGATTTAAACCGTTACATCCGGTTATAAATAATCACTTATCAGGCTTAAAAAAATCCATTTTACTTTTTCATAATAATACGAAAAGCGAGTTTCACCTAATTTTTCAAAATCAATATCTGACAAACAAGATTTAAACTGTTTACTCAGAACTTCATCTTCGTTGGCATTCGTAAAATCTGCATCGCAGTCACATAAATCGCTCATGCGATATGTTCCATCTAATATATTTTTTTGTCTAAAATCAAATTTAGACTTTTTAAAAATTTTTCATTTTCAATTTGCGACAGATAGGCATATATTCTTTTGTCACTATTTTTTCCAAAACCAGTATTCCCCAAAAATAGGCCTACTTTTTCTTTATTTGAAACAAAGATATACAAATTCCCAATACAAGACTGGTATAAACTAGCCGAGGCAGTTAAACTTGCAATTAATATGAAATAAAATATAAATGAGTTCATTTTCTTCACTATCTGCCAACTTCAATTAAAGAATTTTCAGGATATTTTTTGCAGAAATCAGAATCCACTTCAGTGATTTGAACCGTTACATCCGGCCTATCCTCATAAATCACATCATTGCAATGATAAACAATTTTAATGTTCTTGAAATTAATTTCCTTATCCATTAAAAAAATAAACTTCTGAGTCGGATCGCTAAAATATGATTTATTAGAATAACCGCTCGTTACCAATTTTAAGTTATTAAACTCCACTTCTCGGTAATTCTCATCGTACTTTATTTCTTTTTTGAACCACAAAAACCCTTGAGCATACCCTTCAATCTTTCTCAATTTAGGTTTTTCATTATAATTACAAATATACAAGGGGTTTTTATGTGAAGGACTACACACTGCAAAGAGGTCGTAGCTAAAAAAAAATGAATATATAAAAAAATAAATTTTCATCAATTTTCCTAATCTATTAAACTGTTATCAGGATATTCTTTGCAGAAATTCGAATCAGCTTCAACTATCTGCACAAAATTATCAGGACGATTTTCAGTTGGAGTATCGTTACATACATAGTTTATTTTGAAATGACGATATTTTAGCTCTGTACGCTGATAAAATGCAAACCTAATACTTCTATTTTTGAGAAACTTTATATTCTGTGTTCCTGTATTGATAATGTTCAAATTATCAAATTCGATCTCATGCCAGTTCTCATTAAAGTTAATATCTTTTTTAAACCAAAGGAACCCCTTCGAGTATCCAGGCAATTTAGTTATTTTAGGAATCGAATTGTAATTGCATATATAGAACGGTTCTTCGTAGGTCGCACTACACTGCGCATATACATCAATGGTAAACAACAATGCGACTAAGAACTTTACTTTATTCAATCCAAAATCTCAATTGCCTCTGAAATCATAACACCTAATTCAATTTTAAGTTTAATCTTTAAGCTATAAATAATCACTCATCAAACTTAGAAAAATCCATTTTATTTTTTCATAATAATATGAAAACCGAGTTTCACCCAACTTTTCAAAACTGATTTTCGATAAGCATATTTTAAAGTGATTGTTTCGAATTTCATCTTCGTTGGCATTTGTAAAGTCAGCATCGCAGCCACATAAATCGTTCATGCGATATGTTCCATCTAATATATTTTTTTTGTCTAAAATTAAATTAAAACTTTTTAAAAATTTTTCATTTTTAATTTGCTGCTGATACACATAAAACTTTTTACCACTATACTGATCAAAACCAGAATAGGCTATAAATAAACCATTCTTCTTCTTGCTTGAAACGTAAAAATACAAATTTCCAATACATGACGGGTACTGAATCGCAGAGGTTGTTAGGCTTGTTATTAATATGAAACAAAATATAAATGAGTTCATTTTCTTCACTATCTGCCAACTTCAATTAAAGAATTTTCAGGAAATTTTTTGCAGAAATCAGAATCCGTACTTTCTATTTGATAATAAATCACTGGCCCATTTTCAAATCGAGTATCGTTACAAATTACATTCAGTTTATAGCTTTGCAAACCAGGCTCAAATTCTTTGTAATACTCGAATTCAAAGCGATTCATTGGTTTAGTGACACTAGCAGTTCCATCGATTTTCAATTGATTTAAATTTGAAAACTCAACTTTATACCAACCATTATTGATATCAAAAAAAAACCATTTTTTAGACCTTATATTTAAATCAGTTATCTTGGTCTGGCCTGTATAATTACATATGTAATACGAATATAATGGCCCTATACAATCAGCCAGCAACGAATTTGATACGAATATGCAAATTATTAATAAAAAAATATTCCTCATCACAATCTCCAACAAAATAGAACTGTGATTCAAACAACACGCCCCGATCAAACAATTTCTGATTTGCCGGGTGGTGTTAGGAATATGTTAAAATTTTGTTAATAAAAATTATTTCTTCTTTAACGATTCTAATTTTTTTTCGATCAAGCGTTGCGCTAATACAGATGGGGAAACAGTTGTGCGCATCAAATTCAGACGACGTTCTTTTTGAGCGGCTTCGGAAAATTGAACATTCGCTTGCGCGATTCGCTCCATCATATTGGTTTCAAATCCGCCGGTTTGATATTGCTTGGTAAATTTGGGTTTTAAATCCGCGACAATGTTTTCTAGGACGATAGCCGCTGTGACTTGTAAATCAGCGCGCAGGTTTTCGTCAGCCATTCTTTTGGTATTGGAATCGATCAGCGCTTCGACGGTGTTTTCCCATTCATCGCGATCTTCCAACGGAACACGGACGATCGAAATAACCTTGTCGATGATGCCGTCTTCATTGGTTTTTGAAAAAGCCATCTGAACGCCTTCACGCAGTTTGTTAATATCGTCGGTTTGGCGAAATTCTTCGGCCTTTTCGTACATCATTTCTGTCAATTGATCGACATCCTGCAGTTTTAATTGTTTAAAATTATGATTCATTGGAACTTCGGGAAATGTTTTATCCGAAGCCGTCGCTTGTGACTGTGTCGGCGACGACGTGCATGAAACCATGTTAAAACCCAAACCTAAAACTACCATTGATGTGCAAATCATTTTTTTCATACTGAAATCATACCTGATTTTGGGCTGATTGAAACTTGACCTAGACTTCTGTCGCGGTACATTCATAGGGGGTTGCGGTATAAAAATTGGTTACGTTTTGAAAAGGGTTATGTCACACTGTCTGAGCCTCATTAAACATAATAACAGAATCAAAATGGAGGATTCAGTGAAAAAAATGTTTTTAACAGCAGTTACAGCAACAATCGCATTAGCAATCTCTGCTTGCGCACCTTCTGCTAAACAACTTAAAGAAGCCATCGAAAAAGACCCTTCAATCGTATTTGTAGCTATCGAAAAAGCTCCAGATAAATTTATCGAAGTGGTGATGAAAGCTCAGCAAGACGCTCAAAAAGTTTCTGCTGAAAAAGCTCAAGAAGAAGAAAAAAAGCAACGTGATGAAGAATTCAAAAATCCGTTGAAACCAGTGATCGATGAAAATCGCGTTATCTTTGGAAACAAATCAGCTCCGATCACAATCGTTGAATTTTCTGATTTTCAATGCCCATACTGTTCACGTGGTTACCAAACAATCCAACAAGTTAAAAAAGAATACGGTGATAAAGTACGTGTTGTTTTCAAGCACTTACCTTTAGATTTCCACCCACTTGCAATGCCTGCTGCGAAATATTTCGAAGCGATCGGAATGCAAGATCCTAAAAAAGCTGAAAAATTTCATGACATGGTTTTCGAAAGCCAAGCTCAAATGAAAGATAAAGGCGAAGCCTTATTCAAAGAAATCGCTAAAAAAGTCGGCGCAGATATGAAAAAAGTAGAAGCGTCATTAAATGATGAAAAAATCATGGCTCGTATTACTGCAGATATGGAAGAAGCAAAAAGCTTTAACATGACTGGCACACCTGGTTTTATCATTAACGGTGTTTCTTTACGTGGTGCTTACCCTTTTCCAGAATTCAAAAAAATCATCGATCAACACTTAACAACTGTTAAGTAGTCTTATTGATACCAAAAGTGCCGACAATTTTCGGCACTTGTCTTGCTTTGTCCCCTTCGTCATTCAAAAAAAGGGGACAAAAATGAACCATCCAAATAAAACGAAACTATTTTTTGCTGCGATTATCAGCACAATATCACTCACCTGTTGGGCTCAATCAGCGCCATCAGAAGCCACATCCATCACAATTCAACGTTCAGCTTCACAAAGTATCGTCAGCGGATTGTTGAAAAAAAATCTTTATAAAACGGAAACTTACCAGGCTCCTTACACAGTCCAAGTGCCTTATCAAGACACTGAAACATATACAGTCGAAGTTCCTTATGAAGTTGAAGTCCCTTATACTGATTATGAAACGGACTATCGTTACGAAGAACAATGTGACACCGTGACTCGTTACCGCGATGAATATCGCTGCGAAACTGTTACTAAATATCGTTCAGAATATCGCTGCGAAGATCGCACTCGTTATCGTCAAGAATGCCGGGATGAACAAAAATGTTATATCGTGCCAGGCACTGGCGGAGGGCAACAATGTCATGATGTCACTGAATGCGGTACAAACGCTCAAGGCCAACAAATCTGTAAAACTCGCCGAGTTTGTGAAGACACCCCGGGATCTGGTCCACAACAACGCTGCGAAACACAACGTGTTTGCGAAAATGTTCCTTACACAGATCGTGACTGTAATTACGTGAATGTTCCTTACACCGAACAAGAATGCCAAAACGTTCGCATTCCCTACACAGACCGTGAATGCCGCATGGTCAGCGTGCCTTATCAAAAACCAGTCACACGTTACCGTACAGAAACTCGTTATAAAACAGAAACACGTACGCGCACGGTCACAAAATACCGCGACGAACAACGTTGCTGCGAAACTAAAACTCGCGAAGTTTTTGATCGCCAAGAACAAGTCGCTGTCGAAATCGAATTTCCAACAGAAGCCGCTTTGGTCAATGGTGAAACTGAAACATTCCAAGTGGATTTAACATCGATCAAACCAGTCAGCGTCGCCTTGAAAACTGCAAGAACTATCTATGGATACAGACAAGTTTCGCAAACAGCGACGGTACAAGGTGTCCTTATTAAATTAGCTACCGTTCCTAAGTACAACTTGCAAAATGCAGGTGAAGCTTCCATCACTGGTTTTAAATTGTCTTACTCGGCCCAATTAAAACGCTTCGTAGCCGTTGTCGAAGATTCAATCCAAGACGACATCACATTGAATCGTTTGGAAACGACAGCGACTGTTGCGTTCCATGATCTGATGACTGAACAATTGATTGAAGAAATCCCCGTCAGCACTTTAGTGAATGGTAAAAAAGGGGCTGTGTTACAAACTGAGCTGTCTGCGAAATCAAAATTGAAAGCGACTTTAAAAGTTCTTCGCAAAGGAACATTGGTTGAACAAGGATCTTTGCAGTTTTCAAAAATCAGCATTTACGACAAAAAAGCAGTCCCAGCCGAAGCTGTGGCTTCATTATCTGCTGCTAGCAATGTAACACTGAAGGCTGATGTCGCCACTGGGCAAGCCGCAACGATGCTTTTGATGGACTCGACAGAAGAATTCGATGATGTTACGACAACGTATAATGTCAACATCATGGAATTGCTGGCTGACGACCAACGAAAAACCTTAGCCAAAGTCACTTTGTCACGCGAACAATTAAACGCCAGTCAAGGAACTTTAAAATTGGCCGAGCTATTAGGTGCCAAGGCCAAAGACAGTCTGAAATCAGGTAAATCGCTTCGTTTGCACGTCGAAATCGTGCGCAACAGTGAATCTGATTTAATTAAACAACCTATCAAATTAACAGTTAAAGCATCCATTAAAATTAAGTAATTCTTGATTAAATGAGCATGACTTCCTGGGGCTTACCTCCTCTCTGGTAAGCCCCATTTTTTTGTCTCAATGTAAAACACTTAGTCAGTTTGATTATCTGTAATCAATTATATTCATTTTAAAATTGGAATGGTCTTCGCTAAGCCTTAATCAGATGATTCAAGTGGGACGTTTATTTTTAACAGCTGTGATCTTATTTATAAGCCTTATCACCCAGGCTGCTGAAGACTATTATTTGAAATCTTCGGAAAAGGCCGTCTTATCCTTGGTATTAAAATCTTTGACTTTACCTAACAGCGAACGACTTCAGTTAATCAATCGCATTTACAGCCGTTTAGAAGCCAGTGAAAAAAGCAAAGCTCACGTCATCACGGTGAAAACCTTCGAGGATTTTTTGATCGCTTATCAAAACGATTCATTATTTAAACAAACTCAATTATCTGACCTTTCAACGAATGACTTATTTGATGAAGTCAAAACAACGAAATATGTTTCAGAAAACAAGTTTATTCAAAAACGAATAAACCGTTACTTGGACGAACGACAAAAATTTTTGGCAGACAGCCTGGTCAAATTAGGTTTTTTGACTGCAGACGTTTTCATCAATGCGCCTAGCAAAAATATCGAAGAATTGACTTCCACAATCGAACAATTCGTGACAGACAAGGTCGATGGACTTGCTTCTGAGTTAAATAAAAATAAATCGGCCCAAACCGAAGTTTTATCACTGTTACTAAAACTGTATTATAAAAATTTACCATTCCATCACAAAGTCGAAATTTTTTATCAAACGCTTCAATTGCCATTGAATTCTGAACCGATGGATTTATTTTTTACCTTGCTAAATAATTCAGGACCGCAACTACAAAAATTATTACAAATCATCGGACGCAGCCCAGACATCCCTGCCGAATTTAAATGGTTGTTTCAAAAACTAGAAAGCCAAGTCAAACCCGTTCACTGGCGCAAGGTTCAAAAATTACTACTTGAAGAAGGTCTTAAAGCTTCAGATTTTGAATACATCGAACGCAAGGCACTGGGTGTCGGCACCATGGCACAAACTCACAGGGCGCAATTAAAAATCAATGGCCAAAGAAAAAATATGGTCATTCGTTTTTTAAAACCTGGAATTGCTGAGGCTTTAAAAATGGATTATGAAATTTTAAAACAAATTTCATCTGAAATTGATAACAATCCGGTGATCAAAAAACTGGGACTGCCTCGATTAGCTGATTTGATTGATGATTTAAACAAAAGCGTCGTCGAAGAATTGGATATCGCTAAAACAGTTGAACAACAAAAAGCCGGCGAAACAATTTACCGCCGTTCAGTTTTAATTGAATTCAACACGCAAAAAAACTTTCTGGATTTGATTGTTCCTGCCGCTGATCTGATCGGTAAAAATAAAAAAATTATGACCCAGGAACTGGTGTTTGGATCTAAACCATACAAAGAACTGAATCAATACAAAGAAATTTATCCTGATTTATATAAAAAAATATCTGAACAAATGGCCGAGGTCTGGGTTGAGGAAGTTTTCTTTCGATCTGGTTTTTTCCACGCCGATTTGCACCAAGGTAATTTGTTACTGCAAGTCACCGATCCTTCGATTCGCCTGAGCCTTTTGGATTTCGGCATGACCGGACAATTAGATTCAGTCACTCAGCAAAGCGCCTTATTACTGGCCTTGGGAATTAAATTACAGCAATCAGAACTCATCACAAAACACTTTGTGTTGCTTTCAAAATCACGTACAGAACGGAAGGATTTTGCTAAAAAAGTTCAAAGTCGTTTGAAAGAATTAAAAAAATCGGGTTCAGCAGACGCCTCGATTATCGAATGGACAACATGGGCCTTAGATCAAGGCATTGAACTGGATTATGAATTTATCAAACTGAATCGTGGACTCAAAGCGATCGAAATCCTTTTGGCTGATGCGGGCAGCACGATGAATTTTGAATCGATAGCAAAAGGTTTGGCCTTTAAAAATAAAACTTACGTTTCAAAATTATTGATGAATGAAAAAGAAATTAAAATCAAAAGTTTAACAAGTTTGTTTGGATTGATTTTACCAAATGCAGCTAAAAAAGCGACCGTGCGCTGCGAAGGATTATTTTAATATGAAAAAGATTCTGATCATTTTTTTAATATTTTCACAAACAGCTTTTTCAGCTACTCAATTTGAAAAAATTCAATCTAAAAATTTAAATGACCTCGGCCCACAGTGCGCTCTGCAAAACGAAAGTCAGTTAGCTGATTTTGAACAAAACTATTATGCTAATGACGAAGATTTTGCATTGAATTACTCAGAATTCATTCAAAAAGTTAAAAAAAATGGATTGCTTGAACGTTCTCTTTTTTACACTCCGGGAGCCAGTTCACCGGACCACGAAGATACTGCGATCCGCAGCATCGTTTCTTGGACAGAACACTATATCCAATCTGGTCGAGTCGACAAAAAAGAAAATTGCTATCTGAACGCGAAAGAAATTTTCTCACTGTTTTACTATACTGGCGAAGGTTATAAAATTTTGAACAAAGCCATTCGTAATAATGATACCGATTTTCTAAAAAAATTAGCGGTTATTGGAAAGCATTTAAATTCAGCACTCGATAAAATTAAACCTTACCAAGGCTATGTCAAACGCGGACAAAAAGCCAGTTCAGATAATCAGCGTAACCAAGCTTTTATCAAGCAGTACAAAGTAGGACAAATCGTTACTCAGGCAGGCTACACCAGCACAACCATTGCCAATGCTTTTCCTGGCGAATATCAATTTGTGATTAAAACCAAAAAGAATTGCCACTATATTGCTGACTTTTCATTGGTCGAACAAAAAGACGCGTCTGGATATTCACAAATGGAAGAAGAAGAGGTTCTTTGCAAACCCTACACTCGGTTCAAAGTGATCGCCCATGATGTTGTCGGGGAAATTCACCAGATTACTTTAGAGGAAGTCGTCGATGAGTTAATTGAACTGAATCGCGACTGATATCACAAACCAAAGGCGAAATAATTAATCCTTGATCCTGTGCTTGATACAACAACTTGGCATAATCGGGATCAATTGCCTCGCAAGGACTGAAAACTTCTACATCACTGCGCTGAACTGTAAAAATAATTTCACAACTGTGACCTTGCTTCATCAAAGCCATCATTTCTTGCAAATGCTTTTGTCCACGTTCGGTCACTGCATCTGGGAATTGGGCATGGGGAATTTTGCCAACGACAGAACGATACGTCGTATTTTTAATTTCGATGAAATGTTTTTGAGCTTTTGGATTTTCTAAATCGGCTTCGGATTTTAAAAATGCGCCATCCAAACGCGACTTTTCGTTGATTTTATATTCAGGTTTGTAAAAAGAAAAACCTTTCCAATGCGCTAAAAACGGCGTTCCTGATTTAATGGATGCCTGTGCGGCTTCGGTTACAATTTTATTTGGATTCGAAGTATTCACTCCGACCCAAGCGCCTTCAACTGTTTGGACGGCCTCGAGTGTACCATTCGTTTTTTTAGTCTCGTCCCCATGCAAACTGAACCAACATTTTTGCGGTGCCGACGGATTTTTATCAATCACTGTTTTAAGACTGCCGGTATTCGGCACATGGATCGTTAATTTTTCACCGTCTAATTCAACGTCGGCAAAAAATCGTTTATAACGTTGTAATAAAATACCTTCATGTAATTTTTTAGA
>DALYIB010000028.1:0-18751 GCA_031970595.1 Pseudobdellovibrio sp. | reverse complement strand
TTGACCATCGGACAAATAAAACGCTGATCACCGGCCACTGACTTAACTTGTTCATAATTATGAATCAAGTGATTGATATTGATCTCTGCAAAAGTTCTACGAAACATTTCCATTATGTGGTCACCGTAAAATCCGGGCGATGTTCTTTTTGTGCACGATAAATACAGATCTTATCCCCACCCTTTGAAGAAATAAAATCCATTGCATCCGTGGCCGATCGATTCAATTCTTCTTTCGAACTGGTCAACGAAGGATATTCACTGATGCCCTGACTGACAGTAATTTTTAATCCAGCTTTGGTATAGCTTTCCATCTCGAGTGACTGGCGCAAACGTTCTGCGCGAATCGCGGCGCCTTTACGATGACAGTTTGTTAAAACCAATGAAAATTCATTTTCTTCTGTACGACAAATGTAATCTGGCAAGCGACTGGTTTTTTTAATTTGGTCTGCTACTTTTTTAATAACTTCGTCCATAAAAGCTTTGCCATAATTCGCTTCAAGCTCGATAAATTTATCAATTTTGATTTTTATGACAGATAACGGAGACAATGTTCTTTTAGAACGATCAATTTCCTTTTCTAAAATGCGTTTGTAAAATAATTCATTATAAAAACCGGTCAAAGCATCTTCGACATCTAAATACTTAGGTTGCGATTCGTACATTAAGTTCGAATAGACCAATGACATTAATGAAAAGTCTTCGGCGACTTCGGCTGTAATATCCTGGGTTGAAATAAACAAACCTTCGATATTTTCACGAATTATTAATGGAATACATTTAATATGCTGAACTTCAAATTTTGATAACAAATATTTTTTAAGACTTTCAGGCAAATCACCCGACAGTATTAGTTGCAAAAAGTTTTTTTCTTTTTGCGGGACTTTGTAGGACAAGCCTTCGCCCCATTGTTCAGGAACACCCGTATAGGAAACGCAAATAAAAGTCTGTATCGTAGGTACAAATTTTAAAAAAATCCAACTTTGAGGCTGTGTTAATTGGTAAAAGATATCCAGTAATTCTTCTTTCGATTGCGCTGAACGATATTGCGCAATACGACTTTGAAAAGGACGAATTCGCGGACCAGATCGTTCCGAACTGAGCGTCCTCTGTAAATCAGTCAGATTTTTTTGAACTTCTTCGTACTGCTCGTAGACTTGTTGATTTTGATAAATACGATAAATCTTTTCAGCGATCAAATCACATGACTGATTGATAGACATGGGCAGCATCTCGCTGGCTCGATCAAGCACTTGATTTACGTTCAACGAACTGTAAGATTTCAAACGGCTGGATACATCCGCCGGGCTAATGACAAGCAACTCAATTTCCGAGGAAATTTGTAACACATTTTGTAACAACTCGTGCACAGGTAAAATCAAACTTTGAATATCGATGATTAAAATATGACAAGGATTTTTTTGTATTTGCGCCAACAATTCAGAATGATCTGCAAAAAAATGACAATCATATTTAGCCTGCACCAATTCAGATTTGATCAGTGCGGCTAAATTCGCGTCTTGCGAAAAAAGATATATTGTAAATTGATCTGCAAAGTCACGAATATTCATCCCTAAGAATTCCTTTCGGGCTTGCGAATATTGACTTTGAAAGTATCTACCGAATTTGTTTTTTTCGTCAATTGCATATTCGGTTCTTCTAAAATATCAATTTTTTGATCCATTTTAAATTGAGTCGTTTTAAATTCATCCTTTAACGATGGAACTTCGGCTGTTGCGATGACAGGCGTCACTTCGTCGACGTCATCCAATTTCAAAAGAGCATCTAGATCCAAATCTTTCGTTGGCGTAGATGTTGTTGTTGACGATGAGCTTTGGGTTGCGATTGCTTCCGGATGATGCATGATTACTTTCACAAGGACTCCACCAGTTAGTTTGTTTTGAATATCTAAATCACAATGAAAGCGATGAGCGATCGAGTAAGCCTCTGTCAAACCCAAGCCTTTGTGCTGCTGTTTATTCTTAGTTGTAAAATAAGGCTGACTGATTTGTCTGATAATCTGAGGATCGATACCCGTACCTGTATCCTCGATTTCAATCACCGTGGATTGATTTTGATCATAGCTGCGCACAATTAAATGTTTGTTTTCAGATTCGTGCATACTTTCTATCGCATTTTGTATTAAGTGCGCAAACAAGGTCGATATTCTTTGCGAGTCGAATTTAAAATTATTTTGAGCTTTTAAATCAAAGACTAATGAAATATTTTTTTTCTGACAGTCTTCTGAAATTTTTTGAACCATACCATCAATTACAGTAGTCAATGTCTGAGGTTTTTCTGAATTCACAATCACTGGATCGGATTGAATCTGAGGCATATCCATTTTTTTAGTTACTTCAACTTCATCGCTGATAATATTTTGAATTTCACTCACCAATTGCTGAGCTGGAGGCTTTGACTCCTGAAATTCATTCGAAATATTTTCAGGCTTCCAATCTGGCTTAACAGGTGGTTTCGCGACAGATGGTTTTGGTTCTGGTTTGGCGACGACCGCCGTTGGCTGCACAGACATCGGCGTCAGCACAGGCTTGTTTTGTGGCGATGGATTTTTAAGATCCTGAGCCACCTCTCGCAGTTGGGCCTTTTTGCGTTCTTCTTGCAGGCCTTTGAGTGTTTTTTCAAGTGGCTTTAAGAAATAGATCAATACACCGATTAAAATCAAACTAAAACCAGTGATCAAACCTACGAGCATGAATGGAATATTCACAAGACCTAAAATATTTTTCTTGGATGTCCATGAAACCACCTTTAAATTGGAAGCTCGCAATTCTTCTTGAATCATAAAGTTCTTCTTGGAACTCATCACTGTATCCGACAAAGCTGAGGCGATATAGTCAGGCTCTGAATGCGCGACAACGGTTTGCTCGGGGGTTAACAAAGCATGAGTGATTTTTTGAGATCGTTGTTGATCAAAAAATTTTTGAAAAACTTGCGCTTCTGAAATGACATAGACACCCTCGGATCCTGGCTTGAATTGATCCGCAAATAATAACCCGACATATTTGTCGCCCGATTTTGTTTGAAAAACTTGTGCTACAATATTTTTGGTAATAATTTTATTTCGACCCAAACCTTTTTGCACAAAGGCGGTTGTCCAACGATCGGCTTTGGATCCGGATTTATTGTAAATCGTTTTAAATTCATATCCCAATTGCGAATTGACGGAGAACTGACCCAGAACAATAAATGGATCCAATTGCATCCAGTTAATCCGAGATTCTTGAATTCCAAACTGATACGCGGTTAAAATATTTTTTAATTGTGTGAGTTGAGTTGAAATCGACGACTTCAGAACCAGCGTTTGTTGTTGAATTTGATTTTGCGATGTCTGAATTTTTTCGGCCTGATAATAATCGTTCAGTTTCCATAACAGGGCGGCAACAAAAAATACAATCAATCCTATGATAGAATATACGGCCTTAGTTTTCATTTATTTTGCATCCTTGCACTCTGTAATTATTGTAAAATTGTTTTTATACAGGAATCAACTTGTGAATTAATTTTTTTGGACATTTCGAGTATTTCCATCTAGTGTAGCGAGCTTGATGAAGACTTCTAAAAATCCTTCCGAAAATTCAGTTTCTCAACAGTTTGATATCCTGATTATTGGTTCGGGAGTGGCCGCTCTCAGCATGGCCTTAAAAATTCCTCCTCACAGGTCCGTTTGTTTGCTTACAAAAGAATCAGTTCCCGATACTAATTCCGCCATGGCCCAAGGTGGAATAGCGGCTGTGGCCGAGTCGACTGATAGTTTTGACAGTCATATCCAAGACACACTGGAGGCCGGCGCCGGTTTGTGCAAAATTGAGGCGGTGCGTAATATTATTGAACAAGCCCCTGATCGCATCCATGATTTGATTCATTGGGGTGTTGAATTTGCAACTGACTTAACTCGCGAAGGTGGACACACTCACCGACGCATTTACCACTTTGAAGACCAAACAGGCGCAGAAATTCATCGTAAACTTTGGACTCAAGTGCAAAAACAAAAACATATCCATGTTTTTGAGAAGTATTTTGCGATTGATTTGATTATGAACAAACAAGTCGATCCATCCCGAGTCGGGCCCACAGCCGTATCTGGGGTTTACGCTCTTAATAAAAAAACTGAAACAGTTGAAATTTTCACAGCTCAAACAGTTGTGTTGGCCACCGGCGGAGCCGGAAAAGCTTATTTATATACTTCCAATTGGAGTGGCGCTACTGGCGACGGCATTGCCATGGCATATCGAGCGGGATGCCGAGTGGCCAATATGGAGTTTATGCAATTTCATCCAACTTGTTTGTACCACAAAGATTCTCGTAATTTTTTAATCACTGAAGCCATTCGCGGCGAAGGTGGCGAATTGTTGAATTCCAATGGCGAAGCTTTCATGAAGAATTATCACCCCTTGGGATCACTGGCGCCACGGGATATCGTCGCCAGAGGCATCGATGCCGAAATGAAAAAAACAGGCGCACCGTGCGTTTACCTGGATATTTCATTCAAAGATTCTGATTTTATTAAATCACATTTTCCAACAATCCACGCCAAGTGTTTGCAGTTTGGAATTGATATGTGCAAAGAGCCAATCCCCGTTGTTCCTGCGGCTCACTATCTGTGTGGCGGAATTTTAACCGACGTCAATGGTCAAACGGATTTACCGAATTTGTATGCCATCGGCGAAGTCGCCAACACAGGATTACACGGAGCCAATCGATTGGCTTCGAATTCACTTTTGGAATGTTTAGCGATGTCTCATAATGCCAGCCACAGCATTGAAAAAAACTGGGACAACTTTTCGTATTTAACAGCCACAACGATGACACCCAAACCGTGGAAAAAACCCGAAAATACAAATTCGGATGAAATGATTGTCATCAATCACATGTGGGATGAAATCCGTCGTCTGATGTGGAACTATGTCGGTATCGTGCGTTCGACAAAACGACTTGAGCGAGCCCAGCACCGACTTAAAAATATCATGAGCGAAGTGAAAGAGTATTATTCCAATATGAAAATTCACTCGGATATTATTGAACTACGTAATATTGCGATCGTAGCTGATTTGACTGTTCAGTGTGCTTTGAAGCGTAAAGAATCTCGCGGAATTCATTTTTCATTAGACTATCCACCGGTGGCCAAGCCAGACGTTGGTAATAATGCCACCTCTGTTGCCGAAGATTCCATCCTATTACGTGGACTGAATTGACATCAAATTCCAGTAGGTTACCCTATTGAAATGGAATCATCTTACACTCGATCAGAAACTTTTTTTAAAGGTTATGATCAAACAAAATTATTTTTACAAACTTGGATTCGCCCGGATGCCGTTGGGACCGTTTTTTTCACTCACGGACAAGCCGAGCATTCGGATTGTTATCACCGATTGATTCATGGCTTGCAGCAAATCAAAGACGCGACTCGCTGGAATTTTGTTGGCTGGGATTTGCGCGGACACGGTCGCTCGGATGGGATTCGAGGCTATGCACGCGACTTTGACGAGTACGTTTTAGATTTTGAAAAATTTATTGAAACCGCTTTACTGCTCGAGCCTGTTCAAAATAAACCGATTATTTTATTAGCTCACTCGATGGGGGGCTTAGTTCAAACTTGCGCCTTATTGGAAAAAAAATACGCTGAACACTTTCCTCAGATCAAAGGACAAATCCTCAGCAGTCCATTGTTTGACGTTTCCGTCCCGGTCCCAACTTGGAAAGATTCTGGCGCCGAATTTTTAAATAAAGTTTTACCTAAAATCACTTTGGGTAATGAAATTAAAAATGAAATGCTGACCCGCGATCCGGCCGTGATTCGCGAATACGAAAAAGATACTTATCGACACAATAAAATTTCGTCTGGAGTGTATTTGGGCTTTAAACGTGAATTTCAACGTTGCTCTCAAAGAGCTGCGGATATTCACGTTCCCACATTACTGATTTTATCAGACAACGATCCAATTATTTCCAGCACAGCGGCTATGAAAATTTTCGATCAATTTTCAAATTCGGAAAAATCATTGAAAATATTTGAAAATGCAAAACATGAAATTTTTAATGACACTTGTCGCGACGAAGCTTTTAAGGCCGTCCAACAATTTTTAGATTCAAAAGGAAAATAAAATGACTCAGCTGATTTCTAAATCGTTACTTCTTGTTTTTTGTATATTCTTTGCCGGCTGCGCAACGCAATTACCCGTAGCAACAGGCATCAAAGAAATATCTCCGTCTGATTATCGCAGTTTAGTCAGCCAAAAAACTCAACGTAAAGAAGTCTATGATGGATTATACAATCAAATGACTTTATCAGCGACTCGCATGGATGGCGAAATGAGCGAGGCCTATTTGGCGCATTCAGCTCGATTGCTGCAATGGAATTTAACCCAATTTCAAGACGAAAAAGCTAAATGGGTTTCTAAAGGAACACAAAGCACAGATTTTTTTGTCAGCCTTTACACACCAGAAAGAAAACATAATGATCTTTCAAGCTCGAAATCCATCTGGAAAATTTATTTGGATGTGAATGGCCAACGATATGAAGGCAAAGCGGTTAAAATGAAAGGCCAATTGACAGAAATCCAAACGATGTTCCCAGAACACAATCGTTGGTCAAACGCATATATGGTTTCATTTCCAATCGCAGCCGCATTATCCGAGGGAAAACCGGCAACTTTGACTATAACCGGAACAGTGACATCAACGCAGTTATCGTTTTAATTTTATTTTTTTATTTTACTCTTGCCACACTTCGACGCAAGCATCTCTTTCGATCTTGCGCCCTTCAATCGAAGGTCGGACTTGTTTCATTTTCTTCATCCAAGCATTCGGTCGATCTGACATCCCCGAAGAATAATGCAGTTGTTGAACTTGCTGAGTTCTTTTTTTGAATTGCTTAGGATACAGAACAGCTTCTGTCGCAATTCGCACGGTATTCATCCAGATATCATGCTCTTGCTTGGGGGCGGACCTACTACGCCAAAAAGGCGCTCCTGATTTTTGCGGCGGACACAATCCGTGATGGAGTGGATTATTTTTTTTACCTTGAATCGTTTGATGCCACATCGAAAACTGACTGGGACTTGTCGCTATCATCGCAGTTTTAGGTTTGTCTGTTTGATGAGGCGGTTTAATGAATTCGCGATCTCGTCCCGATTCGCTGCGATTTTGGATAATTTTGGCGACAGTCATAGGATATTGCAAACCATGTTTGTAGCAAGCAGCCATTTCTCCGTAAAGAGTTCTGGCCATGGCGTCGATTTCAATCAACTGCGAACGGGTCATGGGCTTGCCCGATTCCGTCAACATCGCAGGAGGCTTTGTCGATTGTAGTTTTGGTAAAACAAAATGATCGTAGACATTTTTGTTACCTGAATATTGTGGCTTTTTCGTTGAAGGATTTAAAACACAACTTCCAACAACGGTCGATAACTGCTTGGCTTTTTCTGCGATCGACAAATCTTCGATAGCCTGAGCTAAATCTTTAGTTTGATTTTTAATTTTCGTTTGCTCGGTAGCTCCGGCAGCGGCATTGTTGTCTTTGCACTTATCCTTTGTTTTTTGAGCTGCTGCTTGGGCACCAAAAAATGGATTCCGGGCACTTCGCGATAAATACGCGAGCTCGATATATCCTTCGCCTTTTTGATGATGCATTTTTTGGTCTTCGCCGACACGATCGTATTCAAATTCGATTTTCACATAAGTTTCTTCGACTTGTTCTTCGGTGTACGGATCAAAAACTTTGGCTTTCACCGGCGGACTGATCACTTTAATTTTGGCATCCCGACTGGGCCAACCCTGTGCCTCTTTGCAATATTCCTTTTTGGTTTTTTTGTCGATCGCGATAGTACACGTCGACCAATTTAAACCGGGCTTGTTAAAAACTGTGATGTATTGCCCGTCTTCGACCGAGTCAATATAGGCCTGATACGGCGTGAATTCCGCCGCCTGCGCAAACATCGTCCAATTAAAAAATAAAATAAACAAAAAAAACGACCCACGTTCCATCTGTGAAGATATCGGTTTATTTTTAGATAGATTAAATTTATAACAACGTTTCCAGACTTTAGTATGAAGCTGCCCTATCTATCGAGAATTTAAAAATAGGAAGCTATTCTTGAGCTTACCTTGAGTCCAATTTAAATCGAGTCCAAATGCCTTTTGGTTTACGATTGTGTCAATTTTAAATGACACAAAAAGGAGAACTTATGCAAAACACAATTCAGAAACCTGTTATTTTTAATGGCTCAGCGGCTAGCTACTTAGGCACTGGAATTTTATCATTTTTAGTAACGGTATTTAGTTTAGGCTTACTCACACCACTGGCACTTTGTTGGATTTACGATTGGGAAATTAGTAACTTGGTCGTAAACGGTCAACGTTTAAAGTTTCAAGGTTCGGCTTTCGGGTTATTTGGACATTGGATTAAATGGTGGTTTTTAAGTTTGATTACTTTAGGTATCTATAGTTTTTGGATATATCCAAATTTACAAAAGTGGAAGGCCGAAAACACAGTCTTATCAATATAGAATTTCATTTTGAAGCAATACATTTATGATACAAATGTATTCAAACTCAATCTTGAGTTGTTCTTGAGTTAACTTACTTGGCTGGATTCCGAAAATAAAATAAACTAAGGAGCCTCATCGTGAAAAAAATTTTATTTGGACTAGCCGTATGTATTCTTTCAAGTTGTTCAAGCATGAATAAAACTTATAAAGAAGTTCAGTTATATCAGGGATCTTTCGACAAGAAAACTTATAATAAAAAATCACCCGAAGATATAGTGATAAAGCACGGGGAGCCTTTATCTGTAGGATGGGTCGATAAGTCATATAATGGCAAAACTAAATACTTTATGGCCTATCCTGTCGGAGAGAAGTCACTATCAACTTTAGAGCTAATGACTTCGGGGCACAACAGACAATGTATATTTTTTGTTTTTCATCAAACTAATAATTTCAAATTAGTAGAAGACTATGGGCAATCAGGCGATATATTTCACTCAGCCTGTAGCGAGCTGCAAAAAAAAGGTGAATATACTTATGATGATGAACTTGTAAAATCAAAAATGAATCAGAAATGATCATAAGAAATGTTTGCACAGTTACATATGAAAACTAGAGATTTTTTGAAGATTTTAAATTCATTTATAATAATTAATCTTTTAAATGCTGTACTTCTAGGATGTACAAATAGTTCGTCTGATATTGGCGTGAAATACTTAGAAGCTCTTTCAGAAAAGAAAATAGAAAAAGCTATTCAATTGGGACATTCACAGACCGATCTGACGCAGCCAATAGTTGTTAATATTTTAAGTAGCGAGATGCGGTCTAGAAATATTAAAAAATTTAAAATTCAAAATGAAACTAAAGAAAGTAATGTTTTCAAAACTCGTATCGTTGGAATAAATGACAAAGATAAACAATTTATTTTTGATGTTATTTTAGAAAAAGAAAATAATTTGTGGAAGGTCAAAAAAATACCATTAATATTTGCAACTCTGCCAAAAGACGAAGATATTTTTAAGTTGACTTTGCATCGCGAAAAACTGATTAAACTCGGAATAGCAGACAATTTGGATATAAAATCAACACAGATAAAAGATATATCTAGTTTGGGCTTATCAAAGTGTATTCATGTCGAAACTGAACAATTCATAGAAGTAATCAAAGATTGTTTTTGGTCTAGCTCCCCGTCGCCTATTTATGGTCTTAATAAATTAATAGATCCATCTGGCATTGGACTGATTCGAGGTATTCCACCTTGCGGACAAATCGACTCTAGCACTCATTCGAAAAAATATAATTTGAAATCTGGTAAAAAATTCAAATTGATGAGTAATATAGTTTTTTGTGAAAATAAAAATGGCGAAATGATTGGTAACGAAAATGGCTTACAAGGGTATGATAATTCATACTCGTCAGATATTATTTCTATTCTAGAGAAAAAATAAAGCAAATATTATTAGTTATTTGAAAAGCTAATGAAAACACATTACAGTTTATACGTGATTAAACTAAAAAGAAAATTCACAACTCATTTTAACTATAATACGACATTTAGTTTTTTATTAGGAATATTTTCTATTTTATTCTGGTTTACCGAACGTGAAAGAGTATTTCCACAACTGCAACTTCAATATTTTATCGTTAAAATGAGCAGTGCTGTTATGGCATTTATTAGCTTTTTTTTGTACTTAAGAAAACAAAATGAACCTGCAAATATACTTATTATAATTAATTCAATTTTTTATGTACTTACAAATATATGGTTCGGCCCTATTTACGAAATCAGCTATTTACAGCTATCAATAGCCTGCGCTTTTTTAGATTTAAAAAACAAATGGATTTATACTCTGTTTTTTGCAATTGGACTGGTTGGTATTTATTTAACTTATTATATTCAACACCAAATAAATTGGCAAAAGCCTGAACCGGAAATTATTGACTGGATCAGTACTGTTTTTGTTTTTTTTCTAATTGGTTTCTTTGTACAAAAATTTGCTATATCCCAATATCAAAGCCAAATTAGTCAGAATTTAAAATTACAGCTGATCGGATATGAATCTTCAAAATTATTACACGATTTTAAAGGAATGATTAGTACTCCCGTTTTGAAAATACATCAACTTCAAAAAAAAGGCAGCAATCAAAATGATATAAATTTTCAAGAACAACTTCAATCCATTGCGAATGATTTAATATCACTCACTGATCAAATTAAATATATAAACCAACTTATAATACCAGATGAATCCAAGCAAGTTTTTTACTTTAATACTCTTCTTGAGAAAACGATTCAATCCCTTAAAGCGAGGCTAGTTAATATTGAAGTACAAAAGCCTATCGATTCAATTAAAATAGAATCTTATCAAAACAGACTGCAGTCAGTATTGTTCAATTTAATACTTAATTCTATAAATGCTTTTCAATATTCAAAACAGATTTCAAAATCCATAACACTTGAATGGAAAAAAAATAAACTTATTTACAAAGACAATGCCGGAATTAGTTTGAGTAACGCTCCATTAAATACAGGTTTAGGATTGAAAATGATTGAATACGATCTCAAGAAAATGAATTGTGAATTTGAATATGAAATAACTGATATAGGTAGCGTATTCAAAATTACATTCAGTCCTAAAAATATATTATAAATGAAAATCTATTCAATTAACTCATTCCGATTTAATAATGCCACGGCTTATTCAAAACTGGAGAACCGTAGTTGAGAGCATTTGGGCTAATATTAATATTTAGACTGAGTGAATCACCAGATAAGTTGTAATAAATCGAATTTGGTGTATCCTCGCTGATAATGCAAATTTTTTTGTGTAAAACAATGCAGTTAATTTTCTTGAGAAACTTCGGCATTTTCTTTATTAGAAGTGCGATAAATTTCCTTCATATCTATAACAAATTCTTTTTGGTGTTTTAAAGCTATATAGCGAAGAGCTGTTCAAATTTGATGGACAATAAAAAGCTGGGTCAATGTTTTAAGAAAAACGTAGCTATCGCATCGGGAAATTCCTTATAAAACATCAACACAAGCATTCAGAATATCTTTCACACCACGGGTCTTTAAATCTGTTAAAATGGCTTACCCAAAGTAGACCCATTCATTTTCTGAAAGCCAGATTCATAAAATACCGGTTTGGCCCTGTAAATTAGTGCATGTGAAAATTCAGCTCCATAAAACTCTTCAAGTTGCTCGCAAATATTACGTATACTCATTCCACGAGCGTAATACTGGTCACTCGTTTTTCTAGGTTTGGATCAAAGCTTTGGCGTTTTTGAATAAACTACGGGTCAAACGTACCATTGCGATCAAGAGGGATATCGATTTCAATCTCGCCAGATGAATTTTTTAGTTTTTTTCCTTGAATAGTGATTACGATAATTATCTTTTGGGTCTAATGTTACTTGATAGTGCTAAATGCGCAAGTGAGATTCACGCCCTGCTTTTAAAATAAGCTCAACTGTGGGTTAAAACATTTTCTGAGTGAAGCCATCAGGGCATGTGAAATCAGATAATGTTTTTATATTTTTAAGTTTATCTTCAACAATCCATAATGACTGAATAACGACAAAGCTACAGTTATATTAATTGTATCGTCCTCCAGGATATTATCAAAAGAAAAAAACGAATTCTCTCATTTGAAAATTCAGGGTTTATAGAATTTGCTGATTTGCAATAATGGGTAGAACGAAATAACACTTGTCTTACTTTGCTTGGTATTTTCAAGTTCATCATACAACCAGCCTTTTCGTCAATTGGAGCAATCATTAAGGCAAGGCTTGAATAGATAAATACTTTTTATAAAGTTGGCATTGGATATGCTTGATCAGAAGTGGAACCCGATCCCATTTTGCCATATAAGCCACTTCCCCAACATTTAACAGTATTATTATCTAACAATGCACACGCACTATTTTGATAAACATATAACTCTGTAGCAGTTCGCCCAGAACCTAAAGATACTGTTGAAAATGTCGTAATAAATCCACTTCCCGAATTAATCCCAACTGACCCATACACATTTGTTCCAGCACACATTACATTTCCAGATACTGTTAATAGACAAGTTAAATAATCTGTTGTTTTAACTTGACTCACAGTTTGACCTGACAAACTTACTGTTTGAGGAGAAATTGCATCTGATGTTGATCCAATTCCTAATTGACCTTGATAATTTAATCCCCATGATACTAAAGTATTATTATCTAAAATAGCATAATACGAATTATTATAATTAAATAAATTTTTAACTGATCTTCCCACTCCTACAGGAATTGGTACTGGAGAGTATCTGTGGGTATAAGAATTATCTCCTACTTGTCCATTTGTATTTTCACCCCAACATTTTAAACTATCATCATTTAAAATAGCACAAGTAGTATATCGATTAGATGATGCAATAACTTTTTTAACAGTTAAACCACTACCAACATTAATTAAAGTAGGAGTTGTTTTAAACGAAGTATCTCCAGTCCCTAATTTTCCAAAAGTATTATCACCCCAACAACGTAAATTATTTGAATTATCAATAATACAAGTTCCCATTGATCCATCAGATGGTACAACTAAAAAGTTTAATTTTTTAGCAGTTACTCCAGATCCTAAATTAATTGATGTTAAAACATTTTTCTGAGATGTATCTCCAGTCCCCAATTGTCCATTTGAATTATATCCTGCACATTGTAAAGAAAAATTATCTAAAATAACACAAAGCACATCTTTATTATTTCCATTTGAGTTTCCAAAGTTTGCTTCATAAACAGTTCGACCACTGCCTAAAGAAACTTGAGTAGGAGATGTAATTGTAGTTCCTACAGTTCCAGATCCTAAAGCTAACTCACCAAAATCATTTCGTCCCCAACAATATAAAAGCCCATCAGTAGTAATGGCACAAGCTGATTTAGAACCTGTAATCACACTTTTAACTAATTTTCCTCCAACATTAACTACTGTGGGAGTCGTTTTAGTCACTGTATCTCCAGTTCCTAATTGTCCATTTGAATTTGCTCCCCATGATACTAAAGTATCATTATCTAAAATGGCATACATTGATGTTCCATTATAATTTGGAATAACGACTTTTGGATATCGACTTGTACCAAAGTTAATTGTTGATGGCGTCGATGTATTAGAATTTGTACCTAATCCTAATTGATAACCAGTATTAAATCCCCAACCTTTTGTTGATGTCGTTGAAATATTCCAAATAGCTGAATTAAAATTAAAATATAATTTTGAAGAAGCTGTACCACTTAAACAAGTATTATTTGATTGAGCTACTTCTCCAGCTCCACACAATACGCATGAATTTCCAACTTTAATATAATTTTGACTTATATTACAACTATTCACAGTACAAGAACTATATGATGAAGTAACACTATTCCAAGTTTCAATGGCAGAAACTGCTCCTGTCGGCATTACTGAGCATGATCGAGTATTTGAAAAACAATTTTGAGTGGCTAAAGTTGCACCTTCAATATGGTAATTCGATACACACATAACAACACGAGTTCCAGTTGTCGCTCCTGCATTACAAGTCATATATTCTGAACCATTTACTAATGACGAGTTAGTTGGAGAAACAACTACACTTCCTGCTTTCGATAATACTGATGATGTTGGAGAAGGATCAGCAGAACAAAATGAATTAGCTACAGTTACATTATCATTTCTTAAACAAGTCATTGTTCGTGAAGTTGTGACTGTACCTGTACAGGGAGTTGTGTCAGCTTGAGCTGGTGTATATGAAGAAAATACTTGAGAATATGTATAAGTAGGAGGTCCTCCACCTGGACTTGGAGTCGGTGTTGGAGTAGGAACAACTGTTCCCGCATCAGCAGTACATGATTTTGTGTCTGAACTTAATGTATACCCTACTCGACATTGACATGGTAATCCTAAGCGAAAGTTAGTTGCATTTGAATCCATACAAAGATTAACAGAAAAATCTGTACCCCCTGCCGATCCACCACCGCCACCTCCACATCCAACAAAAAACAAAATAAATTTAATAATAATCATTATTTTGATTGCACAATATTTTTTTTTCATACATGCCTATTTCGGAAATAAGGTTTATTGATTCAACTAAATATAGAGTCAAGAATTTCTCAAGATGAACTCAAGAAACACCTAATAGATGAGTTTTTTGAAATAAATTTATTTAATTGAAGAACCTACTATAATTAAGCATTTGACCAATCCCAAAATGGCTCAAAAATTGAACCGACTCAAAAAAGGAAAAATAATGTATTTCAATATTAAAAATTAGATAACTATATTTAATTGAGCCCTAAAACTAACTCAATTTTAACTCAAACTTCTTCCGCAGGGTTCAGCTTAAATTCAGCTTGCCGATAAGAAATTTAGGAATCTATGAGAAAATATGCTTTATTTCTGGCTGTAGTATGTATTTTTTTAGGCTGTAAAAAAGACGGCTTTTCGCCAGCTATGGTCATTGAACAACCCAGCACACAACCCGAGGTACCAGATGTTCCAACTAATAATTTCCCTTCGTCGGCCAGCAAAGAAGTTCAACTAGAGTATTTAGTGAATGAATTTAAATCCTATTATAAAATACAAAATCTGACAGATATTACGGTAATTGATTTTAAACCTTCGACCTACATGAATAGTGGATCTGGTGGCACAGTCGTCGGAGTATGTGAAGTCTATTCAAACAATACGAAGCAAATTCATATCAACAGTGATTGGTGGCCCACAACTACAGAAACCCCGAAAAGAATTCTGATGTATCACGAGCTTGGACACTGCGTATTTAATCGAAATCATGATTCTCGTACCATGAGCGACGGAAAACCTAATTCCTTGATGAACCCTATACTTGACATAGTTGTTCCCTATTTTTTGAATCATCGAAATTATTATCTTGAAGAACTCAGCACAAATTCCGGATCTGAATACTTAGGATCGCCTATTACTTTTAAAACCTATGAAACCGGCACGTGCACATCCGAATAAAAAAATTGAAAACTATACCCAATACAACTCAACGCAAGCACCACCGTTCATGTGATTATAAAAAGAAACGTTGGCTCCCAGCTCTTCGGCGGCTTCGCGAATAATTACTAAACCTAAACCTGTACCATTTTGCTTAGTTGATAATTGTTTTTTACGCCCCAAAGCATGCAATACTTCCGTCGTAAATCCCGGCCCGTTATCTTGAAATAAGATTTTATCTTCGGAAATAATGATTTCAATTTTCTTAGTGCTTTGATGACTGAGAGCCTGCAATGAATTCATAAATAAATTCAAAAACAACGACGTCATAAATCCATTGTCGACATTCAATTTTTTATCACCTTGAATATTTAATTCAACGAACTGAAGTCGCTTCTTTAAAATCGCCTTAACATCTGCGATGACTTGTGAAATATGTATCAAAGTCTTTTCAGAATTTGTTAGAACGGCCATTTGATTGAATCTCAGCGCAATTTGCGTAGTTTGCTCTAAACTTTGCTCGAGCTCATCTATTTGTTCAATAATTTCAGAAAACAATTTCTGTTCACTGATTTGATTCGATTTTAATTGTACAAAATTTTTCAAATTTTCAATTTGAATCCTTGGAGTCGCCATCAAGTTTTTTAAATCATGAATCACAGCTGTGGCATGAGCGCCAATCAGCGTGTATCGTGTTTGGGCTTGATATTTAAGCTGTCGTTCGAAATTTAAAATATAAACAGCAGCGCCGGCAACGACACCAAAAGTAATAAAACTGAATAAATTATCAAATACATTCATTTCAGAAAATGCTTTTAAATTTTTTTCATAATTCAAATAATACACAATACAAAACAAAATGGTCCCAACGGCTTGAAATGTAAAAATAACATTTCTTCTAAAGGGAACGAACATTCCAATCAGCAAAAATAGTGGCAGCATCGCATATTCATATGTAGGACGAAATATTTGCCCTAAGGCAGGATACAGACACATTGCAAGACATGTTAAAAAATAAGCCATAAAATCAAATTTTTTATTTTTTTTGAGTCGATACCAGGCAATTAAATAAAATATCAAAATAAATAACTTGGAAAACAGAAATTGAATTCGCAGATCTTTTTCAACCTGTGCATACTCAATAAAAAGAACCGCCGTAGTAAAAAAGAATGCTACTGAAATAAATTTGATACTGGCTCGTGTTTGCTGATCCATTATTTAGTTAGGTTCAAACAATAACCAACACCTTTTTTGTTCGAAATAATGCAGTCGTAAGGGGAAATTTTTTTCTTCAGATTTCCCAAATGAGTGTCAAAGGCATTTTCAGAAATAGTATCGCCATTCCATATTTTTTTGATCAAGGAATGCCGATCAATCCGCTGACCGTTTTGTTTATAAAGTGTATCGAAAATTTTGAATTCCGTGCTGGTTAGTTGAAATTCAAAGTTTTCAATTTTTAATACTAATTCGTTGGGATTCGTTTTAATTAAAATCTGCTTGCTCACATTCAGAGGAGCAATCGATACGAGCTCTTGATAAATTTCTTGGCTTGTAAATGGTTTTTCTAAAATAGAATCCACTTTAAGCCGGAGGCAATCAATTGCAATTTCTTTTGTTGCAGAGCCTGAAATTAAAATTGATTTCAAATTTGGATTTTTATTTTTAGAAGCAGAAATCAAGCTCAATCCATTTCCATCAGGTAAAAAATAATCCGTTACTAAAATATCAAAGTGTCCTGACTCTACTGAAGAAAGGGCTTCCAGGTAGCTGTTCGCCGTATCTACTTGATAATGATCTTCAATAGACGCACGCAATGCTTTCGAAAATGGAATATCATCATCAACAAGTAATAACTTCATATATAAATAAATATAGTTAAGTTTATATAAGTTGTATACGCAACACGTTGTTCTTGAGTTAAAATTGAGTTTAAAAAAAACTAAACCAGACCTTCGTCCTTAACCTTTAAGAAGGCCTGTTTAACGGCTTCTTGGTTTTTCTGTCGAGTTTTAAATTTTTCAACCAAAACGTAAATCGCAGGAACTACATACAAAGTTAAAAATGTTGAAACAAAAACACCAGCAATAATGGTCACTGACATCGAACGTGTCAATTCAGATCCTTCACCACGCGCCAAAGCCGATGGAATCGCTCCAGCAATTGTCGCAAACGAAGTCATCACGATCGGTCTTAAACGCACAGGACCGGATTCACTCATCGCCTGATAAGCATCTACAAATTTTAAATCACGAATTTGATTGGCAAATTCTACCAATAGAATCGAATTCTTTTTTACAATTCCCATCAATAGCAAAATCCCAATCATCGAGTAAATATTCAATGTTTGACCTGTGGCTAATAATCCTAGAAATGCTCCTGAAATACTGTATGGCAGAGCCATCAAAATAGTAACCGGATCGATAAATGAATTAAACTGCGCGCCTAAAATCATATAGGCCACGACTAAACCTAATACCAAAGCCAAAATCAATCCAGAGAAAGCTTCCTTTTGCGATTGAGAAGTTCCTTTGTTTTCGATGATGTATCGCGGCTTTAACAATTCCGATTTTTTTTGATCAATAAACGCACGCGCTTGATCTGCCGTCACGCCTTTTTCTAGATTCGCGTAAACAGTAATTGTACGCTGACGATTCGATCGATTAATTTGCTGCAATGTTTTTTCTTTTTGAAATTTGACAATTGTGTGAAGTGGTACAAAATTTCCACGACTGTTGGCTACTGATAATTTTTCTAAATCTTTTAATTGATTATCAGCTTTGTCCAGTTCAACACGAATATCATATCGTTTGCCACCGTCAGCATATTGCGAAGCACTAACACCCGCCACCATCGAACTGATTGTTTTAGCGACCGCGCCGACTGAAACACCACTGAGAGAGGATTTTTCACGATCAGGTAAAATTTGAATTTCGGGCAATCCTTGCAATAAGTTCGAATCCACATCCGTCATCAATCCGCTTTCTTTCATCGCCTTCATCATACTTTCAGCTTGTTCAGATAAGGCTTCCCACTCGGGACCCTGGATGGCAAATTCAATCGGGAATCCACGACCTCCGCCACCAAAACCACGCGACGTCGGATCTTGCAGTGAAATTCGGGCCTTCGTCATTTTTTGAACGCTTTGACGAACTTCTTTGGAAAAGTCCTCTTGGGATTGTGAACGTTCTTTTTTAGGTTTCAATGATATAAACATCATCGCCATATTCGCGTCTGATCCACCGCCAAAACCACCCCCCACACTGCTAAAAACT
>DALYIB010000027.1:14178-19048 GCA_031970595.1 Pseudobdellovibrio sp. | reverse complement strand
GATCGTTCGAAACTGGAATTAACCAGCTCAAGTCTGGAAATGAAAGATCTTATATTTGATAATAACGACCAAACTGATACGAGTATCAAACAAAACCTGGCTCAAAAATCAGGAGATCAATCCTGGATCAAAGATTTCCAAAAAGCTTATATGGGGTTTTCCACTAAGCAAATAGATAACCTCTATTTCGCTAATAAACTTTTTAGTTCAGCTTTAACTCAGAAAAATTTTGCTCAACTGGCGCAAGACTTAGTCACTGAAATTAAAAATCCGAATCATCTTGAAGAAGCACACTATCTTTGTATGGAACACCGTTTACTGATGCACGAACAACCTTTAAACGTATATCAGTTTGACTTAGCTAACTTAAAAGCGAACAGTTCTAAGCTGGATCAGTATCTGAAATACGGAATGACTGTCACTGATATCTATGCGTCTTTTGAAAAAATGTCGACACAGATTACGCAAGCTTGCAATCAACTGGATTCTCAGCAAATCAAAGAATCTGAAAATAAATGGAATAACTATCGCCCTTGGTATAAAAACTTTTTATCCAGATACCAATTAATTAAAGCCGCCATGGAAGTCGAAAAACAGGAAAATTTACCCGAAACGTTTATCGATTCAAGACCTAAAACATATTTGAAGGATCTTTGTGTAAGCGCCATCGACTGTCATCGCAGCTTTACAGAAAGCATTACCCAGGTAAATAAACTGCTTATCCACTCGCGAACCTTCCAGCGTACTGATATCCCATCTTCACCTGTGTTTGCCGAGCGCGCTGAAAAAGTGGCTTGCGGAATGTACGATCCATTTGAAGCTTCTCGCCTGAATAAGAAAAAATTGATCGCAGACCTTGCATCATCGGTTTTGTTTGGCTGGACCTCCCTACCTATTTATTTAGATGTTAACTTTAAACCGAAGGAATTAGTATCGTTCAATAAACTGATGGAAAATGGACATATTCGATTTGATACTGAATTTGACAAAAACCAAATCACAAAAACGATTTCACTCAGCCTAGGTTCCTTCATCAACGTACCCTGTGCAATTAATATTTCAGAGGTGGGAGACGATATTTCAAATGCAGCCTCTAACTATATTTACAAAGGTCTCAGCGTCAGTGCTTGTAAAGGACAAAGAACTGAAAGCATGAGTTCACCAACAGGCTCCATTGATGTTTTCAAAAAATCACCTGATTCTGATTATCAAGTCTGTGGTCAGTGCAGCTTGAATTTTGAAAAAGTCAGCAGTCTTAGTGTTGTAAATACTTTTGCTCCATTACGATTTATTTTAAGATTGACTCAATCACTGATGCGTTATCAAAACGTTAAGAACGACGATACGATCAATCCACGTGAATTTAATATTTCGATGAAATCTTTATTAGAGACTTATAAAAAGAATAACAACAATATTCCGAACAGCTGCGTGCCTTATTTAGCTCGCGGATTATCCTGCCAATCCAATATGTGTGAAGCTCTCGCTGTGAAAGAATTTGAAATCAAATCCGGTCTTGAAGTCGATCAAATTCAGCTCACAAAAAATATGGATACAGGAATGGATCAATACGACGCCGCTTGGGTCAAGGTGAAAGGTTGTAAGAAGGAATTGCGTATGACTTTCAGATGTTCTGGACAAGGCGATAGTTTCTGGATGCCCGTTTCTCAACGTGAATACAAACAGTGTTTGGAGTAAATATGAAAAAAATATTTTTAGTATTATCAGCAGTTCTATTTACACTTTGCACTCAAGCCGTTGAATTAAAAAGCAAACTGACTCTGAGTGACAATGGTGATTTGCAAAAATATCTTGAAGTCACATGCCAAGCAAATTCAAATGTTTGTCAAAACCTCTGTGGACAACAGCAAACATGCCAAATTCCTGAAGTCCTCTGCGAAGACTGTGTTAGTCAGAAATCCCAACTGATGTACACGATCTTCACAGATATTAATTCTATCTTTAAGGCGGATATCATGTTTATATCCGAAGAACAGCTCATTGGTTTTTTAAAAAAACGAAAATTTATTTCCATTCCTCATGATATTTTTTTGAATATGTTTACACCCGAGAAAAAGGAACAGCTTAAAAAAGAATTTGAAAAATTATGTTACATCAATGTGGAAAGCGCCACATTACTAGCTACTGTGAACAGCCGTAATCAGGCGGACGAGCTTGTGGGCGTCATCTGCAAAGATAAAACAGGATCCGTTGTTTTACCCATGCAGCTCAATCCTGACTTTTCCAAACAACAGACTGACTTTTGGGATAAGCTCAATATCGAAATTGGGATGCGTGCCGAATCTTTGAAATTGAAAATGGATTACGAACTCAGTTCACTGAAAGCGGTTCCAGTGCCTAGCCCCATTTTCACTGCGACATCCTCAAAGGAAACAATTACAATTGCGACACCACCAACAACAACGATCAGCGCAGCCGCTGAACCTGTCGTACAACAGTCGCAATCAAAAGGACTGAGCATGACTGTTTCTTCCGAAGAGCTTGAAAAGCAAGAACCTGCTATTTGCAGAATTAAGAACTTCTCGGATGGAACTAGTCAATCCCTTGAAAACGAATATTGGGAAAAATGTGTTCGTGGCAAAAAGAAAAAAAATAGATACTAACTATTTCTTTAAAGTGGGAGTAAAGCCAATAGATAATTGATAAATCTGTTGGCTTCCCTTATGACCCGACTTTTCAATATAATTCGCCAAACTTCTACGGAAAAGCTTGATCCGTTTTTTAACTTCATCAATCACATCCGAACCACCCGAAATAAATATTGTCGAATGATCCCGCAGTTCAACAGGAATATCATTGATCGCACGTACCTGATGCATAAACAGTTGGACCTGCAATCTTCTTAACTCATCTGTCGTAAAATTTAAATTCACAGTCGAAGCCTGTTCATGATCCGTTGTCCAACCGCCCAGGTCGTTTTTACGGACTAAGCCATGATCTAACAGAACATGAAATGCACTTTGGACTTCCTTCAACGTCAGACCCATTTGCGAAGCTAATGTATCAAAATCACCTTCAAAATCAGCATGCGTAACCGCTTCCCAAACAACTGGGAAGTACCAACTCTTCATCAATTGAATATCTGAATCTTTTAAATATTTAATTTTCTCATGGCGCCAGTGAGTCTTTTTTTGTTTCGTTTTTTTAACATCATCAAAAAAATGCTGTGGAACTTGAATTTTTTTATTAATTATTTTAAGCGTTTTTTCAGATACAGCTACCTTATCGTTCATAATCCGGGACATGATAGACACAGAAATACCCATATCCATCGAAAATTTACGTAAGCTATAGCTTTTGTTTTTATTTCTTCGTGTTTCAAATTCTGATTTAATAAAATCAATGACCTGGTTGTTGTTCATTTTCAACCTCAGAAAGTAATTTTTTAATTCTTTCAGATAAAGAGACTACACCACTACAAAATTTGGGATTCCCATCAATGTAAATAGCAATTTCTGCAAGAGCTGTTTTTTCCGCCATCAAAGGAAGTACTTCTTTGTAATTTGCAATACTGCACTGACCAAATCCTTCATAAACAAAGGAATATAAATTATTGTACTTTGATAAAATAGTTCTAGCCTTCATCAGATGAGTATAAATTCCGCGGCTAAAATGATAATCATCATCAATCAAAGACGACATATTTAACAGCTCGTGAATAATTAAATATTCTCTTTCACTTTCTGATAATTGATTCCATCGATTTATATTAATATACAGAGTTTTCTGTCCGTTTGATCGATCCATTTCAAAAAGAGCGACCTTTTCAACTCCATCCAAACGTAAATCATCTTCGGTTGTAATCAATTCAGTTTCAAAAAAACTACTTAAAAACAACTCTGAGTACTTTTTAAGGACGGGAACTTTATCTGCATCCGCCATAATTCCAGCCGCTAAAATATTCCACTGAATTTTCACAGAATCCCCGCCATGAAATTCCTTCCAGGCAAAAGAGAACAGAGGCAAAATACATACGAATATCATGACTGCGATTTTATTTGTTTTCATAGCAACTAGATATCAAATTAGCTGTTGTTTTTAAATCAGTTTAATAGAAATGGAACAATATATTTATTTGACTGTTTCATTTTATATTTCAGACGCTCTTGCAACATCTATAGCATGAATTTTTTTCATAAATACAATGACTACTTAAGACGAATCACTAAGTTCACAAAACCACCATGCTTTGTATCAAAAAACTTAATATCCATTTTTTTCGAGGTCTGCAGATCTGGCAAAATTGTCAAATGATCTAATTTATGTACGAATTTAAAGAAATAAAATCGATAGAAATAAAGGACATTTTTTTGAAAGCAAAACCGAATCCTGGTTCCAACGGGATAGCGATCGTGATTCGACTGCTCAATATGCCCTTGCATTATCTTTTCCTAAATAAGGGATTCAGACCAATCGATAACTGATAAACTTGATTGGACTGATTTCGAGATTTTTTTTCAGCATAAGTCGAAAGATTTTTCTTAAAATGCTTAATCTTATTTTTAATATCTGGAACGACATCGGAATTGGCTTTGATAAAAACAGTTGAATGTTCTCGGTCATCCGGATGAAAGTGGTCGATCGAACTGACCGTGCGAAAAAAATGTTTCTTCTGTGCTTCAGAAGATTGCTCATGCTCTTTGTTGATCGCGGCAAGGGCTTTACTTTCTTTGGTCGTTAGATACTGACCAGCCACGTCGGCTTTCACAAATTTCTTGTGCACGAGTAAATCTATACAGCTCTGAACCTGTTGCTGCGGCAAATCCAATGCTTCGGCAATTTCTGAAATTTCCTTCTGTGATTCAGTCAAAGTCAGCATTTCCAAGATAATGGGAAAATACCACTGTTT
>DALYIB010000027.1:4820-14168 GCA_031970595.1 Pseudobdellovibrio sp. | reverse complement strand
TGAACGACGAACCGCTCGTGCAAACTGCGACGCTGTGACTTTAATTGAGTTTGAACAATCAAGTTTTCGGGAACATCGACTTTGTTGGCAATTTTATTCAGCGTTTTTAATGAAACAGGTATTTTACCACTCAAGATGCGCGACATCACGGCCGCAGAAACGCTTAAGTCCTGAGCATACTTGCGTAAACTATATCGTTTGTTACGTAATTGCCGATTTTGAAATTCAGTTTTAAGAAAACGCAACAAACTATCTGGCACTGAATGTCCTCCCTATTGGATAATTGAGGATTATCAGATGAATCTTTTTAAAATTATGATCTAGGACATGTTTTTATGGATAAAAACAACTTAGTGTTTCCGGCTTGCTTTTTTAAATGACGATTTGAAACAAAAAAGCCAGATCGATTGATCTGGCTTTCGCGGAATATAAGACTGAAAAAAATTATTTTAAAGTTTGGGTATCTACACCCCAACCGCTTAAACCTGTTAAAACCTGATTAATAGCGGCCTGAGCACGCTGCTGTTGGTTTTGAACTTGGCTTGGATCTGTCGAGTACTGACCAACTTTCAGATAGGTTTTGATCCCATCATAAATATTCATCCAATTTTTCTTAGCCGATTCCATATCTGGACGGACTGACAACGCTTGATTGAAATCTTGCAACAATACAAATCCAGAAATATCCACTTTGATTGAAGTGGCATATGGTAATCTTAAGATTCTTTCTAACGACTTGTTATAGCTAATAGCTGCTTCAACAGATCCCATATCGATTAATTTGTCTTGTTTATACTTTTCATTCATTAATACATTGTTAATAAAATAAGCTCGTAAAGCTAAAATATGAATGATTGTTTGCGTGTATTCATCCGAGTTATTCAATTTATATAATAACTGATCGACTTTGGCTTCTGGTAAAAAACCAGCAATGGTAGCCAATGCATTAAATACTCCCACTTTGTTCATTTCAAAACGAACACAAGCTGGATCATTCATGTCATAAGGCTTACCCAAGTTATTATCATCGTAACGAACTGTTTCGATATCTTTGAGTTTGATGTAAATGTACGGAATCAACTCGTCTTCGACAGTCATGTTTTCAGCTGCTTTTTTACCCCAAGGCATCAAATCAACTGGAACAGGAGACAATTTCACATAATTTTTTTCATTATTTAATTCTTCAACAGCTTTTTTAACAGTTTCAAGACGTTTTAACTCAGATGTGTTCTGAGATAAGCTTTCCATTTTTTTAGGAATGACTTCAGTCGCGGCATCGTGCAGATCTTGAACTTTGTTACAAGAAACCATCGCAACTGCCATTGATAACAGAATAATTGTATTTTTCATATATTCTCCGCTGAGTATTTAAAATTAGTAAACTGGATTTAATAATTGAGTTTTTAATTTTCCTAAACCATCGTCAGCTGGCTTACCTAACCAGATAGAAAGGATTTTTGTCATTAACTCAGAAGAACCAGAAAAGGATTTTAAAGCGCCTTTTGCATCTTCGTAGTAAAGATTGATTTTTCCGTCTTGGCCTTTGATCATCAACATAACAAGATCTTTACCTTGCAAACCGTCAGCGCCATTTTCAATAATAGATAACACAGAAGTTAAATCATTATCCATTGCAAAACCATTGGCTTGTAAAGCTTCTTTGAATGAAACTGACAATGTAGACGCCGAAGTTGTACGTAACATTGAAATTTTCAAAGCGATTGATTTTGAATTTTGAACAAGTGAACTGATCGCGTTGTTATCACGAGAAAAAGTAGCTTTAGAATCAGAAAACAATTGAAGAACATAAACTTTTGCAGCTACAAACAAAACCGTTTTAGTACGTAAACCAGCACCCAATAAATCCAACTTGATCGAAGTCGGAGCTCCTTTATCGTCATTGATCGCAACAGTTTTATTCAAGTTAACGCCTTCTAACTGAAGCGTTCCTGGTTCAAAAGTCACTAAAGCCGCTTGAGCTGTTAATGCCGAAAACAAAGACATAGCTAAAATCATTTTTTTCATATTTCCCCCATCGATTAGATGTTTAATTGTTTAAAATCCGTGCTAGAAAACATAAATTCTTAAGCTTTGTCTAGAGGAAATATTCTAGTTTTGGATAACTTTCAGGAGTGTCTAAGAAATTGACTTTTTTGGCGCTCTTTTAAAAACCGAGAGAGTCAATCTAAGCCCTTGATTTGAAAAAGGAATCTTTTGACAATCGTACTCAGAGGTAAATGAAACTGTCCAGTCGATCGGATGCAAAATAATCATGCCATGCGGCTGATAATCTCTAACAAATCTTTGAAAAACCGCCAAGACTTGATCCTGTTGGGCTTTCAAACGTTCACCATAAGGCGGATTTGCGACCACCCAAACCTGCTCAGAATCGCCGAGGACAGCCGATAAATCCACCTGAAGACTATCCCCCGAAAAACAATGCATCTCGATCGGGAAAAATAATTTAGAAAAGGTTTCTAGGTTCGACTGCCACTTTTTAAAAGTTTGCGGATCTTTTTCAATTCCAATCAATTTGATAGCTCGACGATTCAAATGTCGATAATTCTTTTTCCAAGAGTCTGATTTAAACAAAGAAGGTACGTATTTCGATTTTAAAAAATCGTATTCTCGCTCCAGATGAGGATAATCCACCAAGGCTGCTTCAAACAACAGTGTCCCCGCCCCCACAAAAGGATCTACTACAGTCACCTTCTGATAAAGAGGAACCCCCATAAAGTCCAGCAATAAAGCTGCTAAATTTTCTCGAATGGGAGCTTCACCTTGTTCTTTGCGATATCCACGAAAATGCAGATGCTCACCCGATGTATTAACACTGACCTCGGCAAAATCATTTTCAATTCGAACCATCAATTGATTCACTGATGTTTCTGCAATTCGAACCCCCGGAGGAAGAACATGGGAAAAGGCTTCGATCAAATTCTTTTCATTATTCAAACGAGACTTTGTCGTATCAAACTGAATTGTTAAATGCGGATTTTCTGAAAAACTGAAATACTGATTCCAATTCATTTTTTTAAATTCTTTTTCAACTTGATCGTAATAACGAACTTTAAATCGGGCGATACGCAAAAGAACTCGCAGACCGATTTTAGTAAAAAAATTGATCTGAAGACCCAAATGAATCTCCGTCTCAAACTCGACGCCCCCTTTTAAAATTTCAAAATCGGGTAATTCAGCACGAGTAGGTAAACCGTCTTTGTCGATGAATTGAAACCAACAACGCGAAATTTCTAAAACTAAATTTTTTTCAAAACCTAATGGGCAACTGACGAAAAAGACAGACTTCATTAAAACCGCCAGTACAAATCAAAGTTGGCAAAATAGCCGTCTTTTGTATCATAGTTGAATTTAGTAATATCCGTTGCATTGATCGCCAGTTGAAAATGAAAGCGATCGTAAATCCAAACATAAGATAAATAACCACCTAAAGTCTTCTTTTCAAAGTTATAACTGGGCCCCACTAAGAACCGATCCCAGTTGTCCAGAATAATCTCGTAACCTGTTTGAAATGAACTTGATGACACGGCTTTGATCGCAGCGGCATCGGCCGCTCCGTTCCATTTGATCAGACCTAAACCTAAATATATATGTGATATCAATGCGTCCGAGGAAATCGAGTCCCAATAAAAATTGAGGTTTAAATTCGCTTCATCTTCTTGGATCAATCGAACAAAACTGAGTCCCGCCGACAATGTTGTCGATTCTGAATCATACACCTTCATTTTGACACTGGCGTTGGGACGTCCCAGAACATTTAGAGTTAAATATGAATTCAAACTGATTTGATCAGTCAATCCATAGTGAACGTTACCTAAAAAGTTCACCAGAAATTCATTTTTATAAAGTGTCTGTGCCGTTTCACCAATAAAGATCCCCTGATGAACAAGCGGTTTATACTTTGACGAGATATTTTGCGAACTCGTTTTAATGACCAAGTCCGTAGATCCGATATAGTCACTATTTTCTGATGATAAATCGATCCTTTTGATGTAATCGCCTTTTTGAATCATGTACTTACGAGATTGACGAACCAGCTTTAACTTTAAATCATACTGGCCGTTACCTTCGGAGCGGATTTGTTTGACTTCGACAAAAGAAAAAACGCCGATCTTGGCGTTTTTAGAAACAACAGGAACGATTTAACCGATCTCCCAATTTTTTGAATCTGACGAAGCTTTTAAATACTGCTCATCCACAAAACCATCTATAAGCGCCGAATTAAAATTGGCCGCATTGGAAGCGAAACCTATCAAAATCAGACTGATAAATAGACCGGTTTTTAACAACATTTTATTCCTTAAAAACCTTTGGATGAAAATTCAAACAAACTAATGAAACAGCCAGTGCGACAACACCCACACCAAAAGCATAAAACAAACCCAATGTATCCGTTAAATATCCAACACCTAAATGCATCGAAATAACAGCTAAACTTTGAAAGCTCATTGCAAAGGTGATGAAGGCACGTGATCGATCCCCCGTTTGATGTGAAATATAAGCCACACTTAAAGGATAAAAAGGCGCCATAGTTAAACCCACTAGCGCCAAAAAGAAAGGATGAAACTTAAGCCCAATCAACAACAGCACAACAGATCCTATTAACGACAGGTTCATTTGTAACTTCAGAGTAAGTGGTATTTTTTTTAAGGCAAAAATGACTCGACCAATTAGTAAAAATAAAAAGAACAAAGTCACATATTGACTGGATTTTTCTAAATCCATTTCAAAATAGGTTCGCATATATTGCGCTAGACGTGTCGAAACTAAAATTTCTGCCACGACGTAAAATCCAAATAAGCCACCCATCATCAACAAGGATATTTTTGAAATTTTTTGCAGATTTGTAGTCTGTGTTCCAATTTCATGTTTTTGAACATGAAAACCAGGTTGCGGGTGAACTAACAACTGAATCAGGAAAAACACGGCACAGATCACGCTGACAATCACAAAGGCCGCTCTCCAAGTCTGATAGTTCAACGTTGTCGATGAAGCTAATAGCGGAGCTAAAAAGCTGGCAAAACCATACATAGCATGTAAACCCGACAAAGCCTTAGAACGGGCCTCACCGGATACGTTTTCAGAAACTAATAAATTCTGAGAAACACCCATAAAACCAATGCTCAGACCCAAAATAAAACTTCCGATTAAAAACAATTGGAAAGTGGGAACCGTCCCCATCACCAGCAAGCCTATGCTCATGATCAACATCGATAAAATATGCAGTGACGAGATTGTCCATTTTTTTAAATAATACGCCGATAGCATGCTGGCTATGAGCGCGGCCGTTGAAGTCGTCGCAAAACTGAGAGCTCCTTTGGAACTCGACAGACCAAAACCACTCAGGATCTCAGGAAATAAAGGACCGCGAATATTATCGGCTAGACCCAATACAAACAAACTCAGAAAAGCAAAAGTGACAGCCCACTTTACTTGAGGCAATTCCGCTACAGCATAAACAGATTTCTTATTTGACATCATTATTTTGATTCTAGTGCAGTCTTTAGAACTTTAAAAGTATTTATTATCGTTTTGCGGCTGACTTCGCCTTTGAAGGTAAAAGGCTCATAATCCGATTCAAAACCCAAAGCATACTTTCCACAGCTGACAATATTCTGAGCAGGATCTTTCACGTCAGCTTTTTTAGGCAATCTTCCATTGTAAACCATAAAAATAAAAGCTTCTTTAATGAAATCTTTCAGCGGATATTTCACGCGACAAGGATTAATAACTCGATCCCACTCGTCTAGTTCTGGTTTTGCATTTTTTCGTGCATAATCAGTCACAAAATCTGTAAATCGTGGGTATGCTAAACGAATCTCATCCGGAGAGAAAAACCAATTCTGATTTTGATCATAAACAGCAAATAATGATTCGATGTACATTAAGGTCATAATAAATGTACGCAAATCGGCTGTTTCCACTCGCCCTACTGTTTTGGCATCACGACGCGCCACCGTCATTAATAATTCATAATATGATTTAAACTCAGCCTCTTGGTTAAAAGCATCCAGATAGCCCACAAAATAAGATAAATTTGAAAAATAATATTTATAATTTTTTCTGAAATCATTATAGAAACAAAGCTCATCGTTCCAAGGACTGTCGAAGGCATCCTTTTCAGATAAGTTACAACCAGCTTTCGCTAATCCATCCTTCATTTCGTTTAATATTTGGCTACCACCAGAAACCAGCATATTTACATATTGCATGGTCTCTGAAATATTCAAACCATTGTCACCATTTCCATCATAAGTAAATAAATTCGCTTGTAAAAAAGTCTCTTTACCTGTTTTGACACTATCCGATCTGTTATCAAATAATTTAATTTCGACTGCGAAGTCGCGAAAATCACTGTACCAATTTACAAAACCAGATTCAGTAATGACTGTGCCATCGCCCCAGCCGCGAATCAATTCACGAGCCAGCATTTTTCCATAGTGAGCACGAGATAAATCTTCCCAGCCTTGATCCCAAATGTCTTGGTTCAGCGCAATCACCATCTTTTTAAATCTGTAAACAACAGGACGCTTAGACATCCACTCTGACTTCATCTGCTCGTATCCGTCCAAAATGAATTTCTGATCTTTAGCGTTGAACTTAGACAATAAGTTTTTGTTTTCGGAAGCAGCATTATAAAACTTGATCCGATTTTGCAAATCTACGATTTTAAAACGTGACTGATCTTTACTAAAAGGAATCGAAGAAATAAAGTTCTGATAAATTCGGTAAATCGCCATTTCTTTTTTAATCGCATTGATGTGTTCTTTGCGAATACCATCTAAACTTGAAATAGCTAAATTTCTGTTTTCACTAAAAACACGGATCACAAGCGTTTTATAAAAACCTTTAAAAGTCTCTGGCTGAACTTCAAACGGCAGCAAGCCACGACCCTTTTTCAAAATTTCGTCTACGATCAAATCCAGATGTTCTATTTGAATACGTGATGTTTTTTTAAACTGAACTGAATTTTCGATCAATTGAATCAATCGGTCGGCAATATTATAAACTTGATCTAATTGGACTTGATTTAAAATTTCAAAAGTGATTTGTTTGTTAATTAAATAAGAATAAATCTTCATCGCTTCAACAAAGTTATCAATCGCTAGCTCGTACTCCGATTGATTTTTCAAACTTTCAGTTCCAACGAATAAAAGCTTTGCTTTTTCAGCCAAATCAAGTAAATTTTTTTGATTTTCCTCCAAAAAGTTCAATTGATTAAGTAGTTTTTTAAAATCTTCAAAATCGTATTGCGATTTACCTAGCTTGGAAGCTTTCAGTAAATTTTTAAGCGAATCGCCCAGCTGATTAAAAGCTTGATCAATTTGTTCTGTTGAATATTTCTTCTGGGTGTCTTCAAATTTGTAAATATCAACAAATGGATTTATTTTTTTTACTTCAGCTCTTACTAAAAGCAAAATATCTTTGAGTTGATTCAACTCAGTTTTCGTAACCACTTCTTCAGAGCCACCTAAAAGGGCGCTTTTCAATAATAAAATATCCTTAGCCGCTTCTTGAGAAATTTCAGCATTTTTATAAAATTTGTCAAAAATCGTAAATAATTCGTTGGACGTGAATGAATCTGGATTTTGTTTACCTTCTACTTTTGTTTGGAAATGTTGAATGGTTTGATTGATACAATCAAAAGAAGATTCAATTTCTTTTTCATTGGCTTGCGAATTGATTATTTTTTTGAACTGATTAGATAGATCTTTAAAACAAGCGATATCGTCGGCCTGAATTTCGATGGTTTCTTGCTTTTTAGGTTTCCCTTTTAAAAAATCAGTACAGCCCGTTAACAACAAGGCACTTGCTAGAATCAATCCGCCCGTCAATTGAGTTTTAGAAATCATATCCAGCTCCTAACCATACTTGATCCAAATTTCGATACGCCGAGACGGATGTAATTTGATCATTCGTCTCGATCAGGATAAAGTTGAAATTAAACTTCCAAGGCCCTTTTAAATCAAACGTATTTTCGGATTTGACCATTTGAATTTCCTTGTTTTCAGCTTCTAACCAAGTCAGTGCAGCTTTAAGACGCACTTTATTAAAATAAGTTTCTCGGTAATAAACTGCTAATTGATAGGCTGACTTATATAAAGTTTTACCCGTCAGAGGTAAACGTCGAGGGTCGGCATCAGGACCCACTTCTGCGATTTGACCTTTGTCTCTATAAAAATAGGCGGCTTGTGTTCCGATAGAATCATTCCATTTCATATCTAGAAAGGGCTGTAAAGTGACCGATTCCTCGATCGTTGGCCGATTGTAGTTGGTTTCAAAATCTGGATTTTGTGGTTTCAAATACAAAGTCGACAGTCCAAAATTCATTGAATCAGTACGATAACTGAGATCTAAATTAACTAGATTTTCATAGTAGGTTTTAGGTAAAACATCGATTTTCACTCGGTCTGTAACCAACACACCTTTGTAACCCAAAGCTAACTGATGCGATGGCTTATAAATCGATGACAATGCGAACTGAAAGCCTTCTCGCTCTCCCCATTTAAATTGTAAACCTAAACTCGGTTGAAATAACACTTCCGACATCGAAGGAGTATTCACATTGTAATCAATCGGCAAAGATTGCCCTTGGAAAATGACGTTTTGGGGGGGCGACTGAAACCACGGATTATTGGATTGAAATTGGCCGTCTTTAATTTCGTAGCCAGGGCCTTGATCAGGTATAAATAACGGAGAACCAAAAAGCGTGAATCCCCATTGATTCGTTTTTTTCTCCCAAAATAAACCTGTTAAACCTTGAGTTTCTGGATTCAAGGAATTCCAACGAAATTCAGGCTGAAAGAAACCTAAGTGCCATCGGCGATCCAAATCAGACCAAGAGTGAATTTTTCGACCTACGTGAATTTGTGAAGTTTCATCCACTTCATACGAAAAATAAATTTCCCGTAAATTCATATAACTCAGAACTGGGTGACCAACTGCATACATCCCCGTTAAATTGATTTTAAAAAGATCATTTTCGGATTTATAGGATTTAACCGTCGCACCAAAAAAACCAAAAGAAGACGCTTGTGTATTCTCGTAATCCGAACTGACAAAGGCTAAACCTTGACCTTCTAAAGATGTCAAAATCTCAGCAGAAGCTGTTGAAAACAACCCTAAAAAAGACATGACTAATATTGAGACACTTTTTATAAAACTCATTCTAACCTCTTATTTATCAAGTCCTATGCCCCTCAAATACGGCCATTTCATACCTATTCACAATTAAATCCTCTATACAGCAATTGAATCTAAACTCTAGACAGGTGACATAATTTGTTCGTAAAATCCAAGGGTTGATGAAAGAGAAAAAGATCAGTGATT
>DALYIB010000027.1:0-4810 GCA_031970595.1 Pseudobdellovibrio sp. | reverse complement strand
GGGTTGATGAAATTTTTGTTTATTCGATTTTCTAGTATTGGTGATGTCACTCAGGCCGTGAGCATAGCTGCTCATATCAAAAATCATTTTCCTCATGCCGAAATTCACGTCCTCACCAAACAGGAATTTGCTTTTTTATTCGATCAAAACCCCGCTGTTCATAAAGTTTGGACCTTGCAAAAAACAGATGGATTCAAACAAATTCTTCAACTCTCTCAAATTCTCAGTAAAGAAAATTTTTCGCATCTTTATGACAGTCACAATAATTTGCGTTCAAATATTTTTTACTTTTTAGTCAGAGCGGACCATAAGCTACAACGATCTTTATTTCGAATCAAAAGATTTTTGTTGCTGCAATTTAGGATCAATTTATTTGAAAAACCTTTTTCAGGTCAGCGTGATTTATTAAAACCACTTGAAAAATGGGGAATACCTTTTCAACTTCCTGTCGCCCCACAAATTTTTTTAAAACAAGAAGCAATTCATGAAGCCAATCAAATTCTCAAAGCAGCTCACATTGAAAAGTTTTACGCTTTAGTCCCCTCTGCTGCTTATGAACTTAAACGATGGCCACTCTCTCATTTTGAAAAACTGATTGAACTCAATCCCGATAAAAAATTTGTCGTCTTAGCAGGACCGACTGATCATTTTACAAAACCGCTTTCTCGTTTTCCAAATGTTCTGAATCTCACAGGTCAAACTTCTCTGATGACATCGGCGGCTTTGATCAGCAAATCTGAACAAGTCATTGCGAACGACACTGGTCTTCTTCACTTTTCCGAGCAATTAGGAAAACCCACAATTGCCTTAATGGGACCAGCTCCTTTTGGCTTCCCTTCGCGCCCAAGTACTGTCATTCTTCAGAAAGATCTGGCTTGTCGTCCCTGCAGCAAGCACGGACAAGGGCCTTGTCGTAATTCTCAGTATCAGGCTTGTTTAACAACCATTACACCGCAAGAAGTCCAAAAGTATTTGATCTCATGATTTATATTTATCGTATTATTTATTTTATTTTAAAACACATCCTTCTGCTCACTCAGCCAATGCATTCGCCTTCGCTGAAAAAATGGCTGCAACTCAGAAAAACTCAAACTCACTTCAATCCCCACAAACCAGTTATCTGGTTTCACGCTTCTAGTGGCGAGGTTGAATATGTTAAATCATTGATTCGTTGGTTTAAATCTCATCATCCGGAATATCAAATGGCACTCAGCTACTCGTCTCCTTCGATGGAAAAGCTCATCCACAATATCCAGTCTGAATTGGACTGGATATTTCCAATACCCTGGGACTCTCCGACTGAAATAAAATCGATCTTTGATCATTTAAAACCCGCTGCCGTTATTTTTTCACGCACTGATTTTTGGTACGAATTAGTCTGGCAAGCGGAACAGAAAAATGTTCCGCTGTTTGGCGTATCACTTTTTCCAAGTCGGAATTTTATCCAAAAAATTTGGTTTCAAAAAATACTTTCATCTTTTCAATTGCTGACTGCTGTTACACAGGAATCCGCCGAATATCTGAGAACATTGGTTGATTGTCCTGTTTACTACTTACCAGACACTCGCTTTGATCAGGTTTTTTACAGACTCAATCAAACACCCCTGTTTAAAATTCGACTCAGTCGCCGATGCCTGACTGTTGGATCTTGTTGGCCCGAAGATGAAGCCGTTTTGATTCCCGCGCTGACTTATTTCAAATCATTAAATATCCAATTCATTTTATGTCCTCATGATATCCAAACAACGCGCATTGAAAACATTCAAAAACAAATTCAAGCTTTACAGTCATCAAATCTATCAGTTCAGATTTACTCAGATATTCAGCACCAAAGTGAATGTACAAGTGACATATTGATTGTGGACAAGGTCGGCATCCTCGCTGATATTTATCAGCAAAGCACATGGGCGTTTGTCGGTGGTTCTTTTAAAAAAAGAGTCCATTCCGTGATGGAACCGCTGTGCGCAGGAAATCTGGTTTTTGTGGGACCTTATCATCAAAATAATCCCGAAGCCTTGCAATATTTAAATCAACAAGTTTTTCAAGTCCATTCCACTGAAGACTTTATTAAAAAATTCAATGCTTACAAAGACAGAAATCAGGATGATCGACAAAAAACGATTCAATTGCTTTCACAAAATAAGGGATCCACTGAAAAAACAGGGACCTTGATTCAATCTGTTATCAAAGATTCTAAATAAACCAAATTTCGCAAGCCATACCAACTGATGGATTCACCATCAATCAATTGTCCCGAAATATTTAACTTTTGAATTTCATCCCATTTTTTTTCAAATGGATAAGGCTCTGTTGAAAATAAACAATAACTCTGTTGAACTTCGGAATCGGCCAGTTCTGGATAGCGTCTTTCTGCTTGTTTCAGCTCAATTCCCTGCAATGACAATACATCTCCGATGAATGTATTTCGGCTGACCTCCATCCACGGATGACGCCAAATTAAATAACGAACCGAAGAATGCTGCGGAATAGCCATTGGACGAATTTGATGTTTGTTTTTTAAAATTTTTTGATAGCGTTCTGAATATTGCATTAAAGAATGATTTTCAAAAGCTTTGGCCATCATTTCCAAACCAGCCATGCACGATAGGATATCTTGCACATGTGTCACGACTATTTTAATTCCAGCCTGACGAATTTCATCGGCCATCGGCCGTGTATTTTCTTCTTGATCCAACAAGACATAATCTGGATTCAGTTCTAGTATCTTATCTGTTTTTAAATCTTTCGTTCCGCCAACGACAGGAATTTGTCTGACTTTTTCAGCAGGATGAATACAAAACCGCGTTCGACCAACAACGTCAACGCCTGCATTCAGCAAAGTTTCTGTCCAACTAGGCACCAAAGAGACTACTTTCATAACAACTAATTGTGTCAATCACTGAACATTTGAGTCAATACTCTATTTCTAGTTATAGTATTCTTTTTAAAAAAGGATTTTATGGAAAAATTTACTCCTATTCGTCAAAAGCCCCAACCGCACAATTTCAAAAAAGGTGACGTCCTTGTTTTGTTCGGCGAACTATTTAACCGTGGCTATGCGAACGGTCTTGTCGAAGAAGCTGAACGCTGTGGATTAACAATCATTCGAGCCACAGTAGGTCGTCGCGATGAAAACCAAAACCTTCGTGCCTTAACAGCCGAAGAATCCGCCCACATTCCAAAACCATTTATTAACATTCCACTCGAGGCCGGTTTTGATTTAGAAAAAGATTCCTCAGGTCAGGCGCCCGTTGATTATTTAAAAAGCGTTAAACTCAGTGAATGGCAAAATGCTCAAGTTCCTGAAAAAACTCTTTTAGAATGTCGTCAAAAATCTCGCGAACGTTTTAAACAGCAAACGCGTGATTTTATTCAAAAAGTTTCAGAGCTAGTTCCCGCCGGAGCCCATGTTCACTTTGCCCATTTAATGGCTGGTGGAGTCCCTCGCACCAAAATCGTCATGCCTTTGATGAATCGCGTTTTCAAAGGAACCAAAGATCGCTATTTAAAATCGACCGATTTTTGGCAATCACCTATTGGGCGTTTTTTAGAAATGAATTTTGCCGAAGTCACTGCTGAAACCTTTCATATGCTGGTTTCTGAATCCACTGAATTCCGTGACAAGGTTCAAAAACAAGGTGGAACAGTCAGTTACGTCGCCTATGGGTATCACGGCACTGAAGTGATGATTCACAACGATTATAAATGGCAGTCTTATGCTCCTTATTTGCAAGGTTGGGCCAAAATTCAACTAGAAAATTATTCGAAAGACTGGTCAGCTAAAGGCGTTCAATGTTGCGTTTACAACTGTCCTGAAATTTTAACGAATTCCAGCTCAATTTTCCAAGGTGTTGAAATTCCACTTTACAATTTGATTCGCGCCCTTGAAAAAGAAGGACCGCAGTCTGAGGTTACAAAAAAACTCAAATCACAATGCCAAGAAATTTTGAAAAACCCAGACGATCTGGATGCGATCTATAAAAAAGTCGATGCTTTTATGGACTATTCTGAAAAAATTGGAACAAGCATCTATAAAAATTGGCCACAACACTCGATTCAAGAACAACTTGAAACAACTCTCGCTTTATCAGATGAAATTATTTCTATGCACAAGGACGAAAAGGTTATGCTCACAGCTCCGCTGAGCGAAGTGATCTTTAAATCATGTGGATACATCATGCTGCATGATGGTTTTAAACCGCAGAACCCAGTTGGATGGATTGGTCACGATATCGTTGCCAAGTGTGCTCTATGAGTCAGTTACTTGCGATTACGGGCGGTCCTTCCGGTGGCAAGACCACTTTGATTGACGCCCTGAAAAAAGAATTTGGTCAAGAAATCAAAGTCGCTCCTGAAGCCGCCACTATTTTATATAAGGGTGGCTTTCCCCGAATCAAAAATTATTCAGGTTACCTCCATGCGCAAAAAGCGATTATGTCGACACAACGTGAATTGGAAACTTTATTGATCGAAAACTATCCTGATCGCCTGATTATTTGCGATCGTGGTTCTCTTGATTCACTGGCCTACTGGCCAGACAGCGAAGAACATTTTTTTGAAGAAATCAAATCCACACGAGAAAAAGAACTGGCTCGTTACAGCTGGGTCCTACATTTAGACACGGCTTTTGAAACAGACTATGATACGTCCAATCCAGTACGTACCGAATCTTTTCACGAAGCTTTATTATTAAACGAAAAAATTAAAAAAAGCTGGGAAGGACATCCTCACCGCTATATTTTAACTGCCGAGAATGATTTTTTTACTAAAATGAAAAATAGATTTAACAATTAAATAATCTATTAATTAC
>DALYIB010000026.1:13059-19079 GCA_031970595.1 Pseudobdellovibrio sp. | reverse complement strand
CGTCACAAAGAAATTTCTGCGCGAACCCAATTAGCCAAAGCGGAAATTGCGTGGGGTTTGATTTATTCTTCGTTGTCTTCGGTTGTTTTATTTACGGCGTTACTTGCCCATTATTTGCGTGGACAAGAAATTACATTATCGATCGTATTTACATGCATTTCCATTTTTTCATTGATGGAGCATCAGTTTGGCGGATTGTCGCGATTTATCAGTCGCTTTATTAATATCTTTGTCAGTGGTGATCGTATTGCTCAGTTTTTAAAAGCCGATCAAGTGCAGTTGCAAGGATTTGAAATCTCGGCACAAGCTAACGAGCTGCAGTTTGATGCTGTGACGTTTCAGTATCAAGACAAACCCTTATTGCAAAATTTAAATTTTAAAATCCAACAAGGTGAATCGATTGCTGTGGTGGGAGCTGTCGGAAAAGGGAAATCAACTTTATTGCAGCTGATCCTGTCAGAGCTGAATCCCGTCAAAGGTCAAATAACCATTCCTCAAAAATGGTCTGTGGGTTATGTGCCCCAGGAAGCCTTTATTGTGAATTCATCCTTGCGTGAAAACATTATCTTTGGTCAACAGAATTACAAGAACGAGGATTTGGAAACCGCGCTTAAAGTCAGTTGTTTGAAATCGGATATCCTGATTTTACCAGCGGGTTTGAATACAGAAATTGGCGAAAAAGGTGTTAATTTATCTGGCGGCCAAAAGCAACGTGTCAGCTTGGCTCGTACTGTGTTGGCCAATCCGGATTTAATTTTGCTAGATGATCCCTTGTCGGCTGTGGATCCTCACACCGAAGATTTATTAGTAGAGCACCTTTTATTCGGTCATTGGAAAAATAAAACAGTGATTTGTGCGACTCATCGGATTGCCCATTTGAAAAAATTTGATCGTATTTTGTTATTAAAAGATCAAGGTTATGAAATGGGGACGTTTGATCAGCTGGTTCAAACATCCGAAGATTTTAAAAAGTACATTGAATTAGAAAATAAAAATCAAATCACCGAATCTGAATTGCGCCGACAAACAGAAAATAAAACAACAACGACAGTTCAGGCTCAGGAAGAATCACGTGTGACGGTGGACGAGGATCGTGCGATTGGTTCCGTCAAAAGTTCAATCTATTGGGATTACGTAAAGTCACTCGGCGGTGATGGTCGATTTAAAAATTACTGGATCGCTTTACTGGGATTGTCAGCGTTATTATTTGTTTGTGTCCCTTTGTTGCAAAAAGCTTGGCTGACTCAGACAGAAAATAAATCCCTTGAAGCCGCTTATTTGGTTTTTGGATACGGGGCTTTGGGATTGTTGAGCTTAGTGATTGTTTATTTGAATAATTTATTATGGACTGTTCGCGGTATCGAGGCAGGTCAGCTTTTTCATAACAAAGTGCTAAGGGCCATTTTAAAAAGTGAAATACGTTTTTTTGACAGCACGCCGGTGGGACGTATTTTACAAAGATTTTCGCGTGATGTGGAATCTGTGGATATTCATTTGCAGTGGAGCTTCGATGCGGCTTTGCACTCGTTGTTGAATGTGGTCATTTCCTTGATTTTGATCGTTTTTGTCATGCCACTGGCGTTGGTCTTTTTGTTACCGTTGCTATTATATTATTACTTTATTCAAAACGATTATCGTCGTCTCGCCCGTGAAGTCAAACGGTTGGATTCGTTAGCACGTTCACCAAGGTACGCCCATTTCAAGGAAACTTTACAGGGGTTAACTGTCATTCGAGGATTTAAACAACAGCAGTGGTTTTATTCAGAGTTTGTGAAAAAATTAGAAGACTCGGTACAGGCCTTTTTTACGCATTATTATGTCAATAGATGGTTTTCAACACGCTTACCGATCATCGGAGCTGCGATATCTATGTTGACGACGATTGCGATTACTTATTCAGTTTATAAAAATTGGATGACAGCGGGTTTTGCGGGCCTGGTCACTGTGTATGCTTTAGATTTTTGGAAACATTTGAACTGGGGAGTGCGTATTTTTTCAGATTTGGAATCGCGTATGACGTCGGTTGAACGTTTGACGTTTTACGGCGAATTACCTAGCGAAAAAGAATTTGTAACCGATTCAGTCCCGTTGAGTTCAGGACGTTTGGAATTTAAAAATGTGAAAGTTCGATATGCCGAGCATTTACCTTTTGTATTAAAAAATGTTTCTTTTGTGATTGAATCAGGAAGTCGTGCTGGAGTGATTGGTCGTACGGGGTCTGGTAAATCGACTTTATTTCAGGCCGTTTATCGATTCATTCATTTTGATGAAGGTGATATTTTAATTGATAACCAAAGTATTCGAAGTTTGAAGATCGAGGATTTACGCAGAAATTTATCGGTGATTCCACAAGATCCGACTTTGTTTATGGGGACATTGCGGTCGAATTTAGATCGATATAACGAAAAATCAGACGCAGAAATCTGGGCTGTTCTGGATAAAGTTCATCTGAAGAAGTTTGTCGAGCAGTTGCCAGATCAGTTGCAGTTTAAATTAACTGAAAACGGTTCGAATTTTTCACAAGGACAGCGTCAGTTGATTTGTTTAGCGCGAGCCTTGTTGTTAAAGGTTAAAATTATCTTTTTAGATGAGGCCACAGCTAGTGTCGATTTGGAAACAGATTCAATTGTCCAAAAGGTCTTAAGTGAATCGCTGGAAGGTATTACTTTGGTGACCATCGCCCACCGATTGTCGACATTGAAGGGTTATGATCAAATTATTGAATTGCAAAATGGTGAAGTTGTAGGCAATTCGTTGATGAGGTCTAGTCCAACACTTCAACCGGTGTAGTTCTCTTTTTTTTGCTTGTTCTAAATAAGGTTTCATTTTCTAATTATATGAAATTAATTAAACAAAACAGAAGGGAGTCTGGTTTGAAATCATTATTAAAAATCGCGGCTATCGTATTATTTGCAGTTACTGCAAATGCTCAGGCAAAAAAAGCTGCACCTGCTAAGACAGCAGCGCCTACAAAAACGCAACAGTTCCGTGACAGTTTAAACAACGACAATGGCTATGGATTAGCAGGTTGTGGTTTGGGCTCGATGGCATTTGGCGCAAAACCTGGTTTTATCCAAGTTATTGCAGCTACAACAAATGGTCTTTGGGGTAACCAAACGTTTGGTATTTCTACAGGAACTTCAAATTGTGATATCCCGAAAATGGGACACAATGCTGCGATTTATATCGAAGCTAATCGTGAAGTTGTTATGAAAGATGCAGCTCGCGGTGAAGGTGAAACTTTATCGGATCTAGCTTTAATCTATAACTGCTCGAACACACAAATGTTTTCTGAAAAAGTTCAAGGTCAATACGAGTCTATCTTCAAGTCTTCAAACGCTTATGATTCTTCTCGTATGATTTTAAATACAATTAAATCTGATTCTGCTTTAGCAGCTAACTGCAATATCGCAGGTTAATTGAGGAGTTAAAATGAAATCTTTATTATTCGTATTATTATCTGCTTTTTCGTTCGCACAAGCTGCTGATATCGGCGCAGCTGGTTGTGGTTTAGGAAACGTTATTTTAGGATCTGAAGCTGGCTTTATGCAAGTTCCAGTAGCAACTACAAACGGAACTTCTGGTAACCAAACTTTTGGTATTACTTCTGGAACTTCTAACTGTGTTGATTCAGCTCGCGTAGCGCAATTAAATAACTTTGTTGAAAGCAATAAAATTGCTTTAGCAAAAGATGCCGCTCGTGGTGAAGGTGAAACATTAGCTGGTTTGAGCCAAATCGTTGGTTGTAAATCAGAGTTCGGCTCGAAAGTGAAGTCGCACTATCAACAAATTTTCAGCAATGATAACACTCAAGAAATTTCTTCTAAAATCTTGCAAGTGGCACAAAACAATCCAGGTTTTTGCTCTTAATCACTGAAGTTATTTAGTTGAGTTCTTAAATTAAAAGAACAAAAATAGGCTGTATGAAATTTCATGCAGCCTTTTTATTTTTACTTGTTCCATGTTGGCTTCAAGCCGGCAGCTATTCAGAGTGGGCGCATTCTAAAGCATGGAAAGCCATGCTTTATGTCGATCAAAACTATTGGGGACGCTTTCGTAGTAATTCTGATTCAGAAAAATTTTTTATAACTTCCAGCGGAGCTCATCATATCGAAGCTGAGCTGGAAGCTTCGGTTCAAGCGGTGCAGTCCGAAGTGTCTGCTTTGACGGACACCTCATTTAGCTGTCGTTTTCCGGCACGCGCGAAATGGATTCGGAAACAAATTCTGAATTTACCACCAGTCGACGAGTCGGGTTGCGTGAAGTTGAACCAATGGCGAGAACGAATTTCCGCACAAAGCGTGACCTTGGTTTTTTCAAGCTTTTATCTTGGAAATCCGTCATCTTCTTTTGGACATACGTTACTTAGAATCAATAATTCGGGGAAAAATCAAAGCATTCAAAGAGAACTGTTGAGTTACGGAATTAATTACGGAGCAACTCCGTGGACGCAAAATCCGTTACTGTATACGTTTAATGGTTTATTTGGTTTTTTTCCCGGGAACTTTGTAGCGATTCCTTATTATTATAAAGTCCGCGAATACAACGACTATGAGTCGCGTGACCTTTGGGAATACGAATTGGATTTGACTGCCGACGAAATAGAGCGTCTGGTAGATTTGCTTTGGGAACAAGGTGAAAACCATTATGATTATTATTTCCTGACAGAAAACTGTGGTTATTATATGGTGGCAGTACTAGAAGCCGCTGCACCTCGATATGAAATTCTGTCTGGACTGCGAAAATGGGTGATTCCGTCAGATACCATTGTGCAGTTTAAAAAATCAGGAATTATAAAATCTAAAAAATTAAGACCCTCGATATATCATCAATTTTTATCCAGAGCTGTTTTGCTGAATTCAGATCAAGAGGAAATCTTGCAGGACTTAGTCGATATGGAGTCAGCTCAAAAGTTAAATTGGCCGGAATCGTTCGAAAAATTGCCAGATCCAGACAAATCATTAGTCCTTGATGCGGCATTAGATTATTTTGATTTTATTCATTCCAAGGATTTGATCAAACTCGATGCTCCTAAAAATCCAGTTAAAGAAGCTTGGTTAGTTCGTCGCAGTCAATTGCCAGCAGCCAGTTTACGACCAGCTCAATCTGACATTGAAAAAATGGCTCCTGAAAATGCACATGGATCTTTTCGTTGGCAGCTGAAGGGTGAATATCGTCAATCCAGCCCAGCTCAGAAATCAGAAGTTCGCTCTGTGATCGCCGGTCGATTTGCGTTTCACGATCTTGAAGATCCAACTTACGGTGCGCCGGCGGGCGCGCAAATCGAAGTCATGAATTTAAAGTTAAGTATTCCCATCAGTTCAGATCAAAGCTCTGAAGTTCGGCTGGATGAAATGAAAATTGCTGAAATTGGATCGTATACGGCTTGGACTCGCTGGGCACCAAAGAATTCGTACAATGTCAGTTTTGGAATTCGTAATGAGGACAGTCGATTCTTATGCTCTGATTTTTGTCGGACTGGTTATGTGAATATAGCCTATGGTCGTTCGTATCAATTGGATAATTGGACTTTATCTGGTTTAGCACACATCAAAACTGTATATGGCGATTTTCAAACGAATGCAGATTCGCGCTGGTGGTATGCTTCGGTGGGACCGCGCTTGATTGTCCAGTATGATCTGAATAGTGAAAACCAATGGCGCTTGGAAGGTCTGTACGAAGCTGCGAGCACTGAAAAGAATAAACTTTATCGTACTGAATTAATTTATCGTCATAATTTTAAAAATGATTTTTCTTTGGAATGGGGAGTGCAAGTTGATGACACTTATGAAAAAACATCTTTGTCAGTTTACTATTTTACTTTTTAGTTTTTTATTTTTTACAAGCTGCAATCACTTATTGTATCCAGCTGTCCGCGAGCCTTTTATTGATAAAAACTATATCCGTCCACAGCCTCCGGTGGATGTTTGGGTACCAGTTAATAAAAATGAAAAACTGCATGCGTGGTATTTTGAATCCAGTGCAAAAAATAAAAAAGGTCAAATTGTTCATTTTCATGG
>DALYIB010000026.1:0-13049 GCA_031970595.1 Pseudobdellovibrio sp. | reverse complement strand
TAACGACGCATTTTATGTTTTTTAAATGGGCGGTCGATTTAGGCTTTGATTATTATATTTTTGATTACCGAGGTTACGGGCAAAGTTCAGATGAACAAGCGACTCAGGAAAAAACAGTTCAAGACGGTCAATCAATGTTGCGTTTTGTTCGCACAAAAAATCCGAAATTACCAGTGATCGCAGTTGCGCAAAGTTTAGGGACAAACGTTTTAAGTCGCACTTTGCAAGAAATCGAGCCTTCTTTTTATCCAGAGATGGTCGTTTTTGATTCATCGTTTTTATCGTATCAGGCAGCCGCGCGTTCGACTTTAAAACAGCGTTGGTTTTTGTATCCGTTAATTCCTATGACGTATTTGGTGATAGACGATAGCTGGAGTGGATTGGCCAAAGCCGAACAATCGCCCGCGTTACCGGCCTTATTTTTTCATGGAGCCAGTGATTCCATGATTCGCATGGATTTAGGACAGCAGGCTTATGATTTATGGCCAGGACCTAAGAAATGGATTGTGGATACTGAAGGGACACATACAGCGGCGTTTGCGGATCCTCGATATGCAAACAAGAATCGCGAGATATTTTTGAACTGTTACGAATCTGTCGTCGTTAAAAAGGCTTTATTGAACGAGTGTGTTAAATAAAGCTGTGATCCTTTTTACGTGATTGATATTCGTTGGTGCGCGCCAGCTGCCTTGGAGACAGTCCAAAAGCTTCGTTTGTTTTTAAAACATCAGTGGCTTGTTCGATCGTAATTTCTTGTTTCAGAACTTTGATGTATTGCTGAATTTTTACGATTAAATCATGACCATGTTCATGCAAAGCCTCGAAACGAATCGCTCCCAGTCCCGCTGATTTCCAATCGTTCAAATAAGGCAAAGCTGTTTGCGCGCTGGCATTGTACATCGTGTTTCGACATTCTTGATCGGGTTTAATCCAATGAGAATGTCCGAATTGATCTTTCAATTGAACTTTATGTTTTTCACAAGGCTTACCGCAGTCTTTATAGCTGCGACCTTGGCTGAGGAAAGCTGCAAACACACAGTGTTCCATGTGAAAGCTGGGCATGTTTTGATGAATTGTAATTTCCGCTTTGTTGGCAGGAATATTCGATAACAAATCCATCGACTGAGCAAAGTTCAAATCATAAGACAAACAAATGGAATCCAGTCCCTTGGAAATCAGGTAATTAAAAGTGCGATGATTCGTCACATTTAAACTAAAATCTCCACGCAGTTCGCCGTGAAAAGGCTGAATATGTTTATAGTAATAAAGAGCTCCTAAGTTTCGAACTAAAATAAAGTCTGGATTTAATGAATGCAGAATTTTGAGATTTACATATTCTTGTGGCTTAAGAATACGTGTTGTTGTTAATCCTACTTTGATATTTAAAGCCTTCAAAGCATTCAAAGAAGCCGAGTAATCACGTCCGAATTCAAAATCAAGAGTGATCGAAGAAATAGAGTCCTTTTCGATTTGACCCGATTCAATCGCTTGAATCATATCTGAAACTTGCTCTTTCGTACGTAGAACCACATTCAGTAAAGGAACAGACATTGAATTATTTTCTTGTTTCTGAACTGGATGGATTTGCAGAGGATTTAGCGCAACGGTTGTTTGTTGTGAATCGACTTTACTGTTGGTGCGCAGGCTTTCAAGCTCGGCTGTTAATTGCTGACGTAAATTTTTGATTTCCTTGTGGGTTAAAAAAGTCTGAGCTAAATCAGCACAGTGGATTCTGAAATCCTTGGGATCGATTTGAAAAACAGTCGCTGACAAGGCCGAGAATTCTTCGAATAAAAGCTCTGATGACAGAGGTTTCTTTTGCGCTTGTGTGACCAGGCTTGGGCTAGCGGCTGTTACAGAGCGAATGCCGTCACTTAACGTGACTTTCATAGGTTGGCCAATTTCAATTTGAATGTCGGCTTGAATATTTATTTTTTTGAAATAATTTTTATCGTTAAAAGATTTTTCAATATTTTTATGCAAATCTTTGTCGTAGTTCAAATAAACCAAGGATCCAACGACGGACGGAGCCAGCGTTGTTGAATTTGAAATTCCAACAATTAATTTATTTTTGTTTTTTTGAACTGAATAAACCAGGCTTCCTTTTTTATCGTCTTTTTCGAACCACAGTAAGCCATCGCCATTTTTTAAATCAAGATTATTATGAGTCAGTTCGATTTCAATTAAAGCCGGTTTGTAAGAAGTGATTCGGCCAATTTCAACGCCGCGATGAGAACTGTATCTTCCATCGACAAGTTCTTGGTGATTGACTCCATGTAACCAGCCACTAAAAAATCCGCGCGAATATTGAATCGCCATTTTTTGTTTTTCGGCTTCGATTTCAGCCGCAGTCATAGTCATTTGCTGGAAGGTACGATCCATCATTTTTCGGTACGAAGAAGCCACAGTGGCGACATATTCGGGTGTTTTTAATCGGCCTTCGACTTTAAAACTTTTAACGCCGATTTTCATCAGTTCAGGGATTTCAGCAATCCCACACAGGTCTTGGGGGGAAACTAAATAATTACGATCGACCAGGTTTTTCTTTTCGCCATCAACGATCAAGTCATAAGTAAAGCGACAGCTTTGCGCGCACTGACCGCGGTTTGCGGATCGACCACCCAAAGTTTCAGATGTGAAACACTGCCCGGAATAAGAAACACAAAGCGCTCCGTGAACAAAGACCTCGAGATCCTTAGAAGTTTTTTGCGCAATCAATTTAATTTCAGAGAGTGAATTCTCGCGCCCTAAAACAAATCTTTTGATGTCCAGATCTTCCAGTAAAGAAATCGCCAAATCATTTGTGACCGTCATTTGTGTGGATCCATGAACAACTTGATCTGGACAAATTTGTTTGACGATTTGTGCTAATCCCAGATCTTGGATAATTAAAGCGTCTGGTTTTAATGGTAAAACTTTTTGAATAGCTTCGATAACAGCCGGAAGCTCATTTTCAAATATCACGATATTGAAGGCTAAATTCACTTTCACGCCGTACAGATGACACGTTTGAATAATTTGTTCAAGCTCGGCTAATTCAAAATCGTAACTGCGGCCACGGGCATTGAATCCAGGGAAACCGACATAAATCGCATCGGCACCATTATGAATAGCGGCTAAAGCCATTTCTTTTTGTCCAACAGGCAGAAGTAATTCAAAATTATTTGTTGTCATAAATGGCCTTCATTTTTTGCATAAGACAGTTTTTGCTATTTTGTAAGATCGCCGTGTGAATGTTTTTTAAAAATTCTTTTTCCAGATCAGAGGTTTCAATTTTTAAAAACAAATCGATCATTTTTTGTTCGCGTGCAGAATCAGTTAAGTTTTGATCTTGTGATTTTTTGATTGTCCAAATTTCTTCGGCCAAATGCAGACGTTGCAAAAGAAGTTGATTTAATTGCAAATGAATTTGGTCAATTTCCAAACGCAGCTGATCGATATTTTTCATGGGTCAGTTTTAATGCTAAGTCCTTGAAATCGCAATCGAAGTTAAGAATTTTGTAAAAACATCAAAGCTATTCGTTCGGAGCGGGTAGGGCTTTTTCAGCTTTGGCGCCTAATTCCTTTAATTTTTCGACTTGGCTGATCAGATTGCCACGACCCGTGGAAATTTTACCCATCACATCGGCATGGGCTTTTTGGGTTGAATTCAGACGGTCACCAAGAACCTCAAGATCTTTGACTAAACCCGCAAATTTATCATACAAGTCCCCACCGCGTTTCGCGATGTCCAAAGCATTTTTTTGTTGGCGATCTTGTTTCCATAAAGAGGCTACGGTTCTGAGAGTAGCCAGCAAGGTTGTCGGGCTGACGATCGCAATATTTTTCGACCAAGCTTGTTCGAAAATTTCTGGTTTTAATTGAAAGACCAGGGCAAAGGCCGGCTCTAAAGGCATAAACAACATGACGAAATCGGGTGAAATAATTTGTTCGGCTAAATGATATTTTTTTTCAGACAGCTCATTCACGTGACGTTTCAGTGATTCAATATGTTGAATGGCCATTTTCTCTTTTTGGATTTCATCTGTGGTCGAACAGTATGCTTCGTAAGCCGTCAAAGTCATTTTAGAATCGACAATCAAATGTTTTCCGTCGGGTAATTTGACAATCACGTCTGGACGCAGAATTTCACCTTCAGATCCACGTAAAGTTTCCTGCGTAAAATACTCTTCATTTTTTCGCAGTCCCGATCGTTCCAGGATATTTTCTAAAATCATTTCACCCCAATTTCCTTGGGTTTTATTTTCACCTTTCAAGGCCACAACTAGATTGTGAGCTTCTTTGGACATGTTTTGATTCAGTTCAATCAGTTTACTGATTTCACCTTTTAAGTGACCGCGTTCAAAGCGTTCTTGGGAATAGGTGTCTTCGACTTTTTTTTCAAAGTCTTTGATTTTTTCCTTTAAAGGATCCAGTAATCCTGAAAGTTGTTTGTAGTTTTGATCAGAAAATTTTGTCGATTTTTCATCGAAAATTTTTTGCGCTAAATTTTCAAACTGCAATGTCAGTTGTTTTTGTAATGTGTTTTGATCGCTTTTTTGCTGCTGTTGGTTTTGCTCAAGAAGTTCACACTTGGTTTTCCATGTTTGGACTTCAAATTTTGATTTATTCCAGATGTAAAAACCAACCAATGCGGCACCAGCTAAAAATGATAGAATACAAAAAATGATCTCCATGGGGCTCCTTTTAAGCAAAATGCTGCTGACAGAGGTTTCCATGAATATATCTGATTGAAAAGTAAAGGTTAATTTCTTACACTGTCAGTCAATGAAAACAGCTCAAATTAAAAATTGGATTCTGGCCGCTCGTCCGAAAACTTTATCTGCATCCGTTGTGCCCATTTTAGCCACAATTGGATTGGTGCGTGCTGAAGGTCACAGTCTGCAAGCGTGGATTATCGTTTGTGCCTTGCTTTCTAGCTTTTGTATTCAAATCGGAACGAATTTTGTGAACGACGCCATGGATTTTAAAAAAGGGGCCGACAACGAAAAACGCATTGGTCCGATGCGAGTCACACAACAAGGTCATTTTTCCTTTAAACAAGTGATGTGGATGGCGACCGCTTTTTTCGTGATGTCGATGATTTTTGGGATACCGTTGGTGATTCACGGTGGTTGGCCGATTGTGATCATTGGATTGATTTCAGTCATGATGGGCTATGCATACACGTCGGGACCTTTCCCGCTGGCTTATCGTGGACTGGGCGATTTATTTGTGATTATTTTTTTCGGTTTAGTGGCAGTCGGTGGTTTGTATTATTTATTAGTGGGACAGTATTCGAATTCAGCCGTCATCGTTGGCTTGCAAATTGGTTTTCTGAGCACGGTTTTGATTGCGATTAATAATTTGCGTGATATCCACACTGACAAAGAAGTCGGAAAACGAACTTTGGCAGTTCGCTTGGGGTTGACGGGTGGTCGTATTTGGATTGCTTTTTTGATCGTGGCACCATTTATCACAGGTTATTACTGGCTTTTTCAAAATCGTTTTTGGATGTACGTTTTGCCATTGTTTAGTTTTCCTTTAGGTTTGGCCATTATGAAAAGAATTTTTAAAACCGAGCCTTCGCCGGTTTATAATAAATATTTAGCCTTATCTGCACTTTATAGTTTGCTGTTTAGTGTATTATTTTTTCTAGGAAGTTTTATTTAATGATTTTTTATTCACCTTACGTTTTAAAACGTCGATCTTTGGCGAACAGTCAAGCTCGGTCGTTATTTCACGAGGGTGTCTTGATCAAAGTTGTCGATGCTGATTTGAATTTTGGAGTCGCGGATCTTTGTCCTTGGCCGGAATTAGGTGACCAGACTTGGCAACAAGAATTGGCGACACGAGGGTCCTTATTTCAAAGAGCCCTTGAGCTAGCACATAAAGATTTAAAAGCGCGCAAAAATAAAATGTCTGTTCAATTGCCAGCCGTTTTTAAAAATCATCAAACTTGGACTGTTGGTAGTGCACAGCAGTTAATGGATGCAGCGATTGTTAAAATTAAAGGGACTCGTGATTTAGACATTTTGAGTCAACAAATTCAAAGCCTTTCAGCCCAGAAAATTCGAATTGATTTTAATTTTTGTTTAAGCTTTGACGAATTTAAAAAGTGGATCGATCAGCTTTCAGAAAATGAATTAAAAAAAATAGATGTCATCGAAGACCCATTTCCTTTCCAAGCAGATCAATGGAGTCAGTTTCAAAACAAAGTGAAGTTGGTTTTAGATTTTAATCAAAATCAGTCTGTTTGGTCATACAATGTTTGCAAACCCACTCGTCAATCGGTGTCGACCCATTTTGAATACATGACATCTAGTATGGATCATCCTGTGGGCTTGGCTCATGGTTTATGGATTGCTTCAGAGTATCCCCATCAAACACACGGCTTTTTAACTTTGGATATGTACGAAACAACGCCGTTTCATTCCGCTTTTCAGCAGTCTGCAGATTCAATCAGTTTTAAAAGTGATGGTTATGGAATTGGATTTGATCAACAAATCGATCAGCTGAATTGGATTCCATTATTGGATTGGAAGCAGCCGCGGGAATCGTTTTTATTATTCAATCCTAAATCCACTGATGCGGAAAAACGGGAGCTGGCAACTATTTATCAACAAGCTTGTCAGGATTTTCCCGATCAAAAATTGATTTTGATTCCCAGTTCTGGCAGTTCTAAAAAAGCAGATGAATCTGTCAAAGTTTTTATTCACACTTATGAAACAGTTTTGCAAGCGGCCCATCGAGTGAATGATTTTTTTTCAATCACTGATCAGGATGTCTGGGGAAATCTATTGCCGGCTTTTCATGTGGGTGGGTTCTCCATTTATGCTCGCGGATTTTTATCTGGATCCAAAATTGTGACAACAGATTGGCGATCATTTAATTTGGATTGGGTTGAAGAAAATAAAGTGACTTTAATTTCGTTAGTGCCGACACAAGTTTTTGATTTGGTTCAGCGGGGTTGGAAAAGTCCCCAAAAACTGCGTCATGTTTTTGTAGGTGGAGCCGCCCTATCAGATGAATTATTTGTGCAAGCCACTGAATTAGGGTGGCCGATTGTTAAAACCTACGGAATGACCGAAACATGTTCGATGATTGCTGTTTCAGATCAACCTGGTCACGAATATCAATTGCTGCCGGGTGTGCATTTAGAGAGTGTTGGATCCTCTGACCAAGCGGTTGTTCAGTGTCCTAGTATCGCCCTGGGACATTACCAGTTGATTCAAGCACAATTGAAAATCCAAAAATGGGCTCAGGGATATTCGTTGTCAGATCGCATCAGTGTCAGCCAAAACCGAATTCAATTTTTAGGTCGCGCTCAAAATCAAATTAAAATATTAGGTGAAGGTGTGTCATTGGACCGAATACAGTCTTTGTGGGAATCCGTCGATCGCGATTCAGTCATTGTTCACTTACCCGATGAACGTGCAGAAAATAAATTGGTATTAGTGGCAGCTCGTTCGATAGATTCAGCTGTCATTCAAGCTTTTAATCAAAAACTGAAACCTTTCGAGCGGATCAAGTGGATGGCGATAGTCCCACAAATACCGCGAAGTGATTTAGGAAAAGTCTTGTACGGGCAACTGCAATTAGATATTGCCAACCAAGAACTGATTTCTATTTAATTTTAGTTTTGATAAAATCAGAAATCTCGCTTCGAGCAGAATCGTGCTGTGAAGGCGTCGTATAAATTTCAATAGAACCCTGATTGGGATAGTAAGCAAAAGTTTGTTCGTCGTCGTTGCAAACCCCTAAGCAGCCACTGACCATGACTCGGACTTGGGTGTGAGCATTGAGGTCTTTCAGCTCGGCACGCAGTTCTGTTTTTAATTTTTCAGCCTGATCAGGAGCAGAAAATCCCTGACCACATTTTGAACAAATAAAAAGGCTGCCTGTTGTAAATTTAGGATTAAACTTTTGCATTATTAACTTCCAAACTTTTTTGCGTTTTCCGAGTCCTCAATCATGATTTTTTCAATTTCTTCTTTGTCCCAAATTCGGCCTTTACCGACACCTGGGCAAAAACTGGCGACTTCGGATTTCCAGCTTTTGGCATTCATTACTTCGGGCCAAAAAGGCCATGTTCGACACTGTGTCGGACGGGCTTCGTAGACAGAGCACTGTTTATTTTTAAGAAAAAGACAATCTGGATTGTCTTTGCGCTCGATCAGATGCCAGGCCTCTTGCTCTTCGTTGTATTCACAGTATTTTTTAGTGAATTCAGCGGTCGATAATTTTAAATGCTTAGCAAAGCGACGTCGGTCATCGATGGTCAAGAAAACGAATCCGAATTCGCCATGAGACGTACAGCATTTGCCAGAGCCTTGGCATTCAAATCGGAGTCCATTTTCATAAAATAGCGATGATTTTGACATAAAAATAGACTACTTCAGGTCAGCGGCTTGACTCAAGTCAAACTTGTTGGAAGATTGTCTGAATCGCATGAACGTTAAAATATACAGCCCTCAAGATTTTCCAGCCTACTTGCCAAAGCTTAATCAGCTTTACGATGATTTATTTTCAGGCGGTAAAGGCTTTCGTTCAAAACTTGTTCAATTAGTGAGCCATCCCGTCAAGGTCGATGAAAACATACAATCTTTGCTTTGTCAGACGATCGAATTTATTCATAATGCTTCGTTGTTACACGATGATTTGATTGATCGGTCTATTTTACGTCGTGGCAAGCCTGCGGCTTGGCACAAATACAATCCCGAGTACGCAGTTTTGGCGGGTGATTATTTATTAGCGCGAGTGATGGTGAATTTGTCTGCACACGGCAATATTCGATTAGTTCAATACACCAGCGAAATCATTTCAGATTTGCTTGAAGGTGAGTGGTTACAGGATTCGGTCGTGGGTGATTTTTTCGTAACACCTGGTCAGTTGGACCGGATCCATAATTTAAAAACAGCTTCGCTTTTTAAATGGTGTTTGCGTGCTCCGTTTATCGCTTTGAATAACAATGATGAAAAGCTTCACCAAATCCTCGAGGAAATGGGAACGTTGTTAGGTCAGCTTTTTCAACGCAGCGATGATTTGCTGGATTATGATATTCGTAATGACGAAGGCAAGGCGATTTTGGGTGATTTGAAGTCTGGCTATTTAAATTCATTTGGTGCTTTTTTGACTGAAAAAATGAATCGCCAGCAAATCGACAGTTTAGTGAAAAGTTCAAATATGAATGATTTTTATCTGAGCCTGGATTCGGATGCGAATCGGGGACAGGATTTATTCAAGAAAAAAGTTGAAGAGTTTGATCAAATGAATACGCAGTTAATTAAATTATATGACCATTTGTTATCCGAGCTTGAAAAATTAACTCAGTCTGCGGATTTGACTCAAAATTTAAAGCCGTTAACAGAAATCTTGTATTGGCGTCGAAAACCTAAATCGAATTAGGGAACACATGAACTATAAAACTCTTTCAAAGACTGAGCCTGATTTTAAAAAATACCTCTTAGGTTCTTTTTCGAATACCGAAGTGGCAATTCCTGTTCAATCTTTGAATGTGGACACCGAATCAGAAACAATTACTTTTGAAATTGTACCAAAAAATCAAATTCAAAGACCCAGTGTATTTAAGTTTGTCGAGCGATTATTTAAACTAAAATCTTTTCACATGATTCTGGTTCCTTTGTTTTTTGTATTTTGTAAAAACTATGTCGATGATCGTTTGTTTGATGTAAATAATTTTATTTATGCTTCGGCAGCGATGTTATTTTTATTCGCCGCTTTGAATTTACGTAACGATGTGAATGATCACATTTCTGGCTATGATCGAATTGTCGAGTCTAGTAAAAGCCCCATTCAAAAAGGTTGGATAACGGCGCAAGAACTCAGTCACTTATCTTGGCTATTGATATTCGCTGCGGCGTTTTTAGCTCGTCCGGTTTTGATGGCACAGCCCGAGTCTGTTCGTGTCGTCGCCGTCGTTTTGATTTTAGTTTTAGTAGGTCAGTTTTTTAAAAAGAATTCCTATAAAAATCAACGCTTTGGTGAATTCATTTTGTTTCTGTTGATGGGCCCCGCTTTGTTGTCCGGTTATCAAGTTTCAATGGGGGCGGGTGTTGACACTGAAGTTTTAGTTTTTGGTGTTTTGTGGGGATTTTGTATTTTATTTCTGAATTATCTGAACCACTTTTCGCACCTGTTGACCACGTCTCAAGCCAAAATCAACAACACAATGACGCGTTTGGGATTTGACACAGCCAAAAATTTTTTAATAGCTTGGTTGGTTGTAATAAATATTTTGTGGCTGGCATTCCACTTTTTTTATGCCAGCGTTTTTTGGACATGGTTCACAACAATCACTTTAGTTTTTTGGACTATTCCAACGGTGATAGCTATTCACAGTATAGCTTCGCCGGTTGGTTCAGATTTAAAAGTCGCTTTTAAAAAGGGTTATCGGAATTATTTTTTACTTTGTACATTGCTTTGTTTAGAAATGGTTTGGTACATCGCTGTTAAGCAGGGCTGGATGGTGTAGTGAAGATTCAGGTCTTGGATTCCAGTTTGGAAAGTTTGTACCAAGATTGGAAATCTTTCTTGGAAAAAGAAATGCCAACGGATTCAAATATTCAAATTATATTCGATCAGCCAACACCATTAGTACAAGATACTGCCGGTCGCAAAATGCGGATTGATTTTATCAAGGATCGATCCAATTATCACAAAGTTAAAAAAGGATTGCAGTCGGAACCTCTATCGCGAGCCTTGGGCGGTGGTAAAAAAGGTCTTCGGTTAGTTGATTTTTCTGCCGGGCTTGGTGTCGATGCTATTTTTTTGTCACAGCTGGGGTTTCAAGTCACTGCCGTCGAAAGAAATCCGATTGTCTTTATGTGTTTAAAACTAGCCTGGTCGCAATTGTCCGCAGAACACCAAAAACAAGTTCAGTTTGAATTTTCTTCGGCACAAAAATTTATTCAATCAACGGCTAGCGAATTTGATGTGGGTTATTTTGATCCTATGTTTCCTGCTAAAGCCAAGTCAGCACTGCCCAAGCAAGAAATGGTTATTTTTAAAGAATTAGTTGGTGCTGATCCAGACTCTGAAGAAGTCGTCGCCAGTATTTTACAAGCCAACAAACTAAAACGTCTTGTCGTAAAAAGACCTTTGAGCGCAGTTCCCTTGATGAAGCCACAGGGGCAAATTGAAGGTAAAATAATTAGATACGATATTTATGGAGCATAAAATGGTTATTCAAAACATGATGACAGTCCTCAAAAAAATATTTGTCCAAAGAACTCAGTTGGAGGCATTGATTGGAATGGATTTTGGTGTGACAGAACGTCGTGCGGGTTTGATGCAGCTTTGTTTTTCGATTTTAAATCGTTGGTGGTTTTTATTGGTCATCGGTTTGATCGTGGCGAATCCAATCAAGGGCTCTGTGCATCAAATCTGGGGTGTGGATTCCAGCTTGGTGAATATGATGTTTGATGAAAAAATTTTGATTCCATTTATCATTGGGGCTGTTGTGGCCACCGTGATTCCTTTACCTCTTGTATGGCTGGCTTGTGTTTTTATATTACAAGCTCAAGGTGACGTGCATTTGGTTTTTTCATTAGCTTTAATGGCGGGAATTTTCTTTGCTGAAATCCGCAAAGGTTTGAAAAAGTCTCTTTTATTGCAAGGACAAGTTCGACGTTATTCGTTGTGGTTTTACGGTTTGAGTTTGATTTCTTATATAGCAGCAGGATATTTACAGTTTAATTTGTTTTACTATTTGAAGTGGGCTGGTTTTTTTAATGGCTCGATGACTGAAAATAGATACGAGTTTTTAACACTCAGCTGGATATCGTATTCGGTCATTCAAATCACTGTTGTCAGTGTGTGGGGACATTTTTATTCCAAACGAACGGAAGAACCAAATGTGTGGAATTTGAAATACAGTTCAGCGACATTGATTTCAAATTGGCTGCTATCAGCGTCTTTTAAACAGGACTTAAAGCTTGTTGTGCAATCTAAGCTGAAAGAAAAAGAAGCCGTTAAGGTCGAGGAAACAAAAGGTTTTCCGCGCAAGCTGCTTGAAATGCACGAAGAAGAAAAAACTTTTTTACAGTACGCGGAACATCAACTAAGCTAGTTAGGTGTCTGATGAAGAGCTTAAAAAAATAAAAAAAGAACTGCAATCGTTGCAAAAGTCCTTGGATGAGAAATCAGCTGAGGCCTCTGTTTACAAAGATCAGTTGATTCAATTTTCTGCTCAGTTAGATCAAATTATTTCTCAGGAGCATCAACAAGTTCAGGTTTTAAGTTCGATGCAAAAAAAACTGACTCCGACGGAGCTGCCGCAGTTTCCCGGGTTCCACATTAGTAAAAAATTTGTTTTTGGTTCACGTTTTGGTGGTGATTACTTTGATGTTTTCGAACACGAGGATAAATACCGTTTTGGGGTTCTTTTAGCGTCTTCTTCGGGATATGCTATGTCCGCCTTATTGCTTTCGCTGATTTTAAAGATGACACACATTATGGAGGCTAAAAAGGGAGCTGCTCCAAGCCTTGTTTTAAAGCAAATTTCTGACGAGCTTAAAACATTGGCTAATCCCAAAGATCAATCCCAGTTGATGTATGGAATTATTGATCGTCGTCGTTTAACTATGAACTTTTGTGCTTGTGGACGGATTTTGGGATTTTACCACAGTTCGCAAAAGGGGCTCATGAAGCTTTCATCGACCTCGTCGGGTTTAGGGGCTGGACTAGAGCCCTCATTCAATGATCTGGAAATAGATTTAGAACCCGGTTCGTCATTAACTTTTGTGACTGAAGGACTGATGGATATCTTAACGCCTGACGATATAGCTGCAGAAATAAGCTCGGGTCCAAGTCATAAGTCAGTCCATGATATTCGAAATGATATTTTAGTACGTGCGCAGTTAAAGTCGGGGCAAGAAACCCCTTTGCGTGATCAGACTGTTGTCGTGATAGAAGTCAAAGAAAACATAATCAAGCTAGCCAAGGCTTAGGCAATTTGCTAATTATAAGAATCATTAAAAAAATAAAGAGGTAATTATGGCTGATGTCACTATTTATGAAGGTGCACTAGATAAGGGTTTAGAAGGCGT
>DALYIB010000025.1:0-19342 GCA_031970595.1 Pseudobdellovibrio sp. | reverse complement strand
TTTATTGGCCATCGTAGGCGCAGGGATTTTGTATTTTGTGGTTCGTATGCCTGTATTATCAGGATATGCGTCATCTTTGGGGGCTTTGTTTCAAATGTTTATTTTGACGAATTTGTTCCTGGCTGTTTTTAATATTATCCCACTGCATCCGTTGGATGGCGGCAAAGTATTAGCACGATTTCTGCCGGCTTCTTTGAATTACAGACTGGAACAAAATGAACACATTTCCAGTATGATTTTAATGGTGCTTTTAATCGCTGGAGCACTTCGTTTTTTAAGTATTCCTGTTTTTTTTGTTTTTAATCATTTAATGAATTTTGTCGGTATTGGAAGTATGCTATGAGTTCAGCCCCAGAAGTTGTAAAACCCGTTCGTTTGCCTCGAATCATGTCAGGTTGTCGTACAACCAGCCAGTTGCACGTCGGCAATTATTGGGGAGCTGTTCATAATTGGTTAAAGTTGCAAAGCGATCATCAGTGTTTTTTCGGTGTGATGGATTTGCATGGTTTGACGACAGCTTATAAAAATTCACATGAAATTTCGCAATTCAACCGTGATATTTACGCGGATTTGATTGCTTGGGGATTAGATCCCGAAAAAAATACGATTTTTATTCAATCGATGGTGCCCGAGCACATCGAATTGTTTATGCACTTTGCTAATCTGACTCCGATGGGTTGGTTAGAACGCGTTCCAACGTGGAAAGATGCCGAAGAAGAAGCCAAAGCTAGTGACACACACAACCTGGGACGTTTTATGTATCCGGTTTTACAAGCCGCGGATATCGCCTTGTATCGGGGTGAAAAAGTACCTGTGGGTGCCGATCAAGTCGCCCATTTGGAATTAACCCGTGAAATCATTCGTCGATTTAATCATCTGTACAAAGGTAAATTTCCAGAACCACAGGCTTTGTTAACGGAAACTCCGTTAGTTCCTGGGTTAGACGGTCGTAAAATGAGCAAATCCTATGGCAATGGGCTTTTGATGACCGAAGACGAAAAAACTTTGAAGAAAAAAGTGAACTCGATGTTGACGGATTCACAACGATTACGCCGCGAAGATGTGGGGAATCCCGAAAGATGCACCGTTTTTTCATTCCATAAATTATATTCTTCGGAAGAGGATAAAAAATGGGTGGTCGAAGGTTGTACAACAGCTGGAATTGGCTGTGGTGACTGTAAAGCTAAACTTTGTGCAAATATCGAAGAAAAAACAAAAATTCCGCGCGAAAAGAAAAAAGAGTTGTTGAATAACCCGCAAACGCTTGATTCAATTATTCAAGCAGGATGCGAAAAAGCTCGTACGGAAGCGAGAAAAAACTTGGACCAAGTGAAAGCTTGGATGAAGTTAAAATAGCTTAATTAAAAGAAAGAATTGAAATGAGTATTCGCGTCCAGTTGCAACAATTTGAAGGTCCATTGGATTTACTTCTTTATTTAATCCGTAAAGAAGAAATGGATATTTTTAATATTAATGTTGTCGAAATTACCAAGCAGTATCTTGATTACATCAAACTGATGAAAGAATTCGACCTTGAAGTCGCTGGTGAATTCGTGGCCATGGCCGCCACACTGATTCATATCAAATCAAAAATGCTTTTGCCCCAGTACGACGAAAATGGCGAAATCGTTGAAACGGTCGATCCACGTAAAGAACTGGTTCAAAAATTATTGGAATACGAAAAATTCAAAGAAGCCGCCAAATCACTTTACGAACGTCCTTTGTTGAATCGTGATACTTGGGCGCGTGGATTCCGTGAAAAAATCGAAGTGGCTGATGATGAAATCGAACTGGAAGACAATGCTTTATTTTCGTTGATTGGCTCTTACAGAAAAGCGATGAAAACGCTGCACAAACGCATTCACAAAGTAAACATTAAATTACAATCGATAGCCAGCCGTATTTTGGAAATGCGCAGTCAATTGATCCCTGGTCATCAAGTTGTGATGAAGGATTTATTCAAACAAAATTTGACGGATCTGAAAGAACGTTCAAGAAATGCTTTGATCACATTTTTATCTTTACTTGAATTAGGTAAAATGGAAATGGTATCGCTTTATCAAACTGAAACTTATGGCGATATTTATGTGACAACCAAAAAGCCGATCGAAGACGATGTGGTGTCGCGCGCCGAAGATTATGACAATTTAAATTCAGAAGAAATCGCGGCTAAGATGATGCAAGTTTCACAAATTTTATCCGAGGAAGATGTTGAAAAAATCGAACAAGAAGCCGGTGATCAAATGGCTTTTGTTCTAAAGGACGGGGAATTGCCTGCGGACTTTATGGCCGAAGGCGCTTTACTGGAAAGTATTTCTTCGGACATGGCTACGGATGATGAAATCCTTGCTGCTGAAATGGAAGATTTAAGTTCAGATCTTCCTCTGGAAGCGGAACTGGCAGGAATGAATTTTATCGAAGAAAACCCAGTTGTTTTGGTTGAGTCTTCTGAGGACCCGCAAAATAACGAGACGCAATTAAATGCTGAAGCGGAAATCGAAACTAATGAAATTGAATCTGTAAATAATTCTCAGGATCAAGAAGGACTTGTTTAGTATGGCAAAAAGAAAAAAGAATCAAAAAGTTCAAGAAGAAAACAATTTAATTTCTGCAGAAGCGAATTCCGAGGAAGCCATTGTCGATTCAAGTTCAACAATCGATCATGAAGCCATCGCAACAGAATTAGGATTGGGAGATTTAGCCGTTGATACGGGTTTGTTTTTACAAGAAGAATCTGAATCCGAAGGCTTTTTGCCGGAAACACAAGACGAAGAAGCTGAAGTGGAATTTGATTCCGAAGAAGCTGAACAGATTTCTCTGGAAGGATCCGAATTAGAAGGTTTCGAATCCGCAGAAATTGATGAAATTCAATTCATCGAAGACGAACAAGCGGAAAGTATTGTCGAAAGTATTTTATTTGCCAGCGATCGTCCAGTCAGCTTGGCGTCGATTCGCGAAGTGTTTAAAGGGACAAACATTAAAAAAGACCGTATTCGTCGTATTTTAGACAATCTAGCTGTGGAATACGCAGGCGGACGTCGTGGTATTACTCTTGAGGAAATTACCGGCGGTTACCAGTTGCGTACAAAAATCGATAATATGAATTTTTTGAAAAACACGGTGAAAGCGCGTCCTTTTAAATTATCAGGACCGGCTTTGGAAACTTTGGCCATTGTTGCGTACAAGCAACCAGTTGTTAAATCAGAAATCGATCAAATCCGTGGCGTTGAGTCAGGACACTTACTGCGCGCCTTGATGGAAAAGGGTCTTTGTAACTTCGAAGGAAAAGCAGAAAACTTGCCTGGCAAGCCGATGCAGTACGGAACGACACGCAGATTCTTGGAAATCTTTGGCCTTCGTAACTTAAAAGAATTGCCAACATTGTCGCAAATTGACGAGTTATTACCAGAAGGGATCGGCGAAGAAGAAGAAAACAAGCCGACTTTATCAATGGTGACTGATTCGATGTCCGAAGAAGTAAAAAGCGTCAGCTATTCTGAAGGCGAAGAAGAATTAGGTAAAATTGAAAATGAACTTTCAACAATTACGACTTCGTCGGATTTCTTTGAACAAGAAAAAGTTCGTCAAAAACAAAAACGCGACGCTGAAAAGGCGCAAGACATCCGTGATGCCATGGCTGTCGGAGAAGAAGTTTCGAATCGCGATAAAAACTGGCTAGCCCGTTACGAAGAATCTTTGCTAAATCCGGCTCCGGCGGCAGAAGCCGCTGCTGAAACTGTCGATGCAGCTTTGAATGAAGAAGCGGCTTTGGAAGAATCTGCAGACGAGGATATGTCTGAAATGGATTCTGAATCAGAAATTTCCCCGGCTTTGGAATTTGCAGAAGAATCTGAATCTGACGAAGAAGAGGGTGGCGACGAGCTTCCTTTCTATGAAGAAGCCGACGAGGATGGTTCTGAGCGCGATCCTGAAATGAATGTTTAATCTGAGTGAAAAATAAGATCGGTCGATTTTTTTTAGCCGTTTTTTTTGTGTACATGACATCTTTGATGATTGTCATGAGCAATGGATCTTCTTTTATGGGAAGATACCTGAGCTTTTTGTATATACCAATGGCTAACAGCATCGGACTGAATACAACTTGGAATTTCTTTTCACCGGATCCTGCGCATACGATGTTTTTAAAGTATGTCGTTTATTTTCAGGACGAGTACGGAAATCAAAAACAAGACCCCATTGTCAGTTATTATCCTGAAAACATCAAAGAACACAACTTTCGAATGGATCAGCGCAGACTCAGTTATGTGATGCGATTTTTGGCGATTGAACCTGCACGACTTGAAAAATACTTTGTTCCCTGGGTCTGTCGTCAATATCCTGGTGCGACTCATGTTCAAACTGAAATTGAAATATTCAGAATCCCGCCCTTGGATGTTGTCACGACTTTGAAATCTGAAAATTATTATGACCTCGTTCACCAAGAACAAATGAATTCGAGTATGTATGTCTGTGTTCAATAATTATTTAAAACAATTTAACATAATACTTTTTGAACAAAGTCGTTTTTTAAACCTAGCTTTGATGCGGGTTATTTTATGCGGAACTTTACTTTACATGGATATTTGGCGACATCTGGTCGTTTATTTTTTTGGTCCAAATTCAATCCTGCCGCGCAGTGAAGCATTGTCAGTGTATCCTGAGTTTTACCGTCCAGTATTGACGTACTTTTTTTGGCCAGATCAATGGGCTGCGGCTATGCATTTGGTGTTAATTGCCTTGTTATTTCTGGCTACCATTGGTTTGTCGAATCGATTGTTGCTGTTTTTAACCTGGGTGATTTATCAGGGATTTTTACATCGCAATTTTTCCGTCCATTTTGGTGCGGATATGATTGGTGGATTATTTTTGTTTTATTTGTCATTCACACGTTGTTTTGAACATTTCACTGTTAAAAAATGGATTTTCAACAAAACGGCAGCTCCTGTTTTTGATTCGAATCGATTCGGCGATCAGGTCAGTTCGGTTTTCTTTCGCTTGATGCAGATTCAAATTTCTGTGATTTACATGTACACAGGATTTGAAAAACTGAAAGGCTCTACTTGGTGGGATGGAACTGCCCTTTGGACGGTGTTTGCGAACCCTCAGTTTGCCGTATTTGATATGCTTTGGCTTAAAAATTTTCCTTTATTTTTTGCGATAGGAACATTTACGACTCTGATTTTTGAAATTTATTTTCCAGTGTTGGTGTATTTTCAAAAAACGCGACTGCTTTGGTTAGCTCTGGGTGTTTTATTTCATTTTATGATTGGTTTTTTTATTGGACTGATGCCGTTTTCTTTAGTGATGGTATCGACCTATTTACTGTTTCTCAGTCGTTCCAATCTGAGACAGTTAAAACTTATTAAATAATCCACAGACTCTAGTCCTGAGGCCAGTTTCGTTCTATTCATAACTAGTTTAGAATAAAGAAGTGAATTTCAATCGCCTTTCTTTGATTTATTCAGTGTTATTTTTATCTTTAGTGGGTTGTACTCCACCGGTGACGAACACTCTGTTATCGGATGGTTCCAGTCAATGTGGCGATACAGGGTGTAATACTTCCAGTTCGCAAACCAGTATCGAGGGCAGTTTATCAATTGACCCCGAGCTTTCCGAAGCGACTTGGAATGTGAACAAATCAGATCTTTTTGAAATTTCTGGAACTTGCAAAGACCTGGGAAGAAAAAACAATCGTATTTTAGTTCAAGTTTTTCATCGCGAAGACGATCAATCCATTTTACCGTATATCGATAATTCAATTTCAAATTTATGCCAAACGACGGATGCGGGAATTGCTACGACCGAACAGTGTATTTTTGTTTCACACGGAAATTCATTGATCGAAGATACTCAGTTGTATCCGCAATGTATTAATGGTCGTTTTTCATTTCAAATTCGTTTAGGTGCCATCATCGAAATTGCCAGTGTTCGTAAACATTATTTTGCGCGGATGAAATTGCGGACAACGGACGGAATCACTTCAGACAGTGGTTGGGCCGAAGTCACAATCAAGCGCGGTCTTTCAGCGCCTAATTTCAGTGTCACGGCCAACTTAAGTGAATTTAAATGCGAAGTAAAAACAAGCGCCTATAAATTCAAGCATCCACCATTTGCGGCGGGTACGAATCCCAACATTCAATACGCCGTTTTTCGTGATACTGTTGGATACACAGCGGCCGGCGCTGAAAGTCGTTCGGGTATGACCAGTCGATTTTTGACCCCAGCCAATTATTCGTTATCGACACCGATCACCGAAGGGGATTCAGTAGCTAACTTTTGTGATGGCGGAACTTGTCCAACGTATGTCAATTTACCTTCATCAGCGAACTTCTTGGCTCCGGGGATGAAATATATTTATAACGTTTCAGCCATTCTAGGAACAACATCTGTTTCCAGTGACAGCACAGCTGCCTGTGAAATGTTACCTCCGTTTGTTACTGGATCGATTGTGGGTGGAACATCTTGCCAGATGACGATTGCCACGGGAAGCAATCCTTCATTGAGTTATGAATGGATTTATAAACCAAATTCCGGATGGACATCAACTCAATCCAGTGCGGGTGGTGTGGCCATCGCAGGTAGTTCCGCCGCATCGACTTTTGATATGACTGCGCTGGCGCCAGCGACTTATTACGTAGCTGTTCGTGCTAACGATGGAACTCGTTACGGAAAATGGTCCAACGAATTTCCATGTCGTCGTCAATAGTAAATAAGTTTTTTTCGATTAGGGTCGTTTAAATAAAAAAAGCCTGTATTTTCATACAGGCTTTTTGTGTTATTCACTTTGTAAAATATTTAACTAGAACGATTCGTCAAAGCTCACTTGTCCAGAAACTCCGACTTGGTAAGCCGAAACTCTTCTTTCGAAAAAGTTAGCCAGCTCTTGCATGTCTTGAAGCTCCATAAAAGTAAATGGATTCTTAGTGTGGTAACGCTTAGGAATATTCAAAGTTTCTAAACGCTGATCTGCGATGTATTCCAAGTACTGGCGCATTTCAGTTGCTGATAACCCCGCAATACCCAAAGACAAAATATCTTCTGCGAAAGTCATTTCGCACTCGATCGCGTCCTCAAGCATTTGGATCACCATTTCTTCCATTTGTTCATTGAACAATGTCGGATCTTCTTTACGAACAGTTTCAATGACTTTGAAAGCAAAGCTCATGTGCATACTTTCGTCACGGAAAACCCAGTTTGTTCCAGATGCTAAACCTTGTAAAAGACCTTTTGATCGTAGAAAGTAAACATAAGCAAACGCTGCAAAGAAAAACAAACCTTCGATACAAGCAGCAAAGCAGATCATGTTCATTAAAAATTTGCGACGATCTTCTTGAGTATTGAGTTGGTCAATTTCATTGACGGAATCCATCCACTTAAAGCAAAAGTCAGCTTTTTTCTTGATCGAAGGGATGTTTTCAACCGCCGAGAAAGCTTTGGCGCGATCATCCGGGTGAGGGATGTAGTTATCTAACAAAGTCAGATAAAACTGAACGTGTAAAGCCTCTTCATAAAGCTGGCGTGATAAATACAAACGAGCTTCTGGCGAGTTGATATGTTTGTACAAGTTTAAAACCAAATTGTTACCCACAATGGAATCACCTGTTGCAAAGAAAGCAACTAAACGCTGGATAAGGTGTTTTTCTGATTCACTCATTTTCGAGTGTAGATCAACTAAATCTGTTGAAAAATCAACTTCATCCACTGTCCATGTATTTTTAATCGCGTTTTTGTACATTTCGTAAAAAACGGGATATTTCATCGGTCTTAATGTTAAATTAAATCCTGGATCTAAAATCATAAATTCCTCAAATTCCTTTTAAAGTTATTGGCATGCTTCACAAGCTTCTGGGTTTTCTAAACTACACGTGACTGCTTCTGCATCTGTGTAGGATTTTTTCGGTTCTTCAGCCTGTGGAGTTGTTGTTTCATTTTTACGTACAGTCGTTTTAGCAATTGCAGTTGCTGGACGAGAACGTAAGTAATAAGTCGTTTTAACACCTGTTTTCCATGCATACATATACATCGAAGACAGTTTTCCGATCGTCGGTGATTCCATGAATAAATTCAATGACTGAGATTGATCAATAAAAGCGCCACGAGCCGCCGCCATTTCAATCAAGCTCTTCATTGGAACTTCCCAAACCGTTCTGAATAAATCTTTTACGTCTTGTGGAATGGCCGCGATATTTTGAATAGAACCATCGTTAATTTTAATTTCATTACGAAGGTCTTCATTCCAAAGTCCGCGCTTTTTAAGCTCTTGAACCAAGTATTTATTTACTTGCATGAATTCACCTGAAAGCGTTTCACGTTTAAACAAGTTAGAAACCTGTGGTTCAGTGGCTTCGTAACAACCTACGATCGAAGCGATTGTCGCCGTCGGCGCAATAGCGATGATCAAAGAATTTCTAAGACCTGTCGCTTTGATTTTTTCTTTCAGCTTGTTCCAACGATTTTCGTCTGTTGGTTTAACACCCCAAAGATCAAATTGTAACTGTCCCTGAGCCGCGCGAGTTTCTTCGAAACTTTCGTGTGGGCCAAACTTTTCTGCCAATTCAGCACTTGTCGTTAACGCGTGGAAATAGATTTCTTCTTGGATACGAGCCGAAAGCTTTTGTGCTTCTGCTGAATCAAATGGAAGTTTTAATTGGAAAAACAAATCTTGTAATCCCATTAAACCCAAGCCCACTGGTCTCCAGCGATTGTTCGAAGAAGCGGCTGTGCCAATCGGATAAAAATTGATATCCACAACGCGGTCTAGGTATTTAACCGCTGTTTTCACTGTACGAGCTAATTTATCGAAATCGAAAGCACCATCAACAACGTGTCTGGCTAGATTCACAGAACCTAAATTACAAACAGCTGTTTCTTTGTTCGAAGTGACTTCTAGGATTTCAGTACATAAGTTCGATAAGTGAATGACATTCTGTGGGCGTCCAGTTTGGTTGGCTTTCATGTTCGACGCGTCTTTGAAAGTCATCCAGCCATTACCTGTTTGGGCCAATGTCTTCATCATGCGAGAGTACAGATCACGAGCCTTGATTTGCTTGATGTATTTTTTATCAGCTTCAGCTTGTAAATAAGCGGCTTCGAATTCAGGTCCGTAAAGATCTACAAAGTGAGGTACGATATTCGGGTCAAATAAAGACCACATCGCATCCGCTTCCACACGTTTCATGAATAAGTCAGGAACCCAGTTTGCTGTATTTAAATTGTGAGTTCTTTTCGATTCGTCACCTGTATTATCGCGGAGCTCAAGAAATTCTTCGATATCCGCATGCCATGTTTCCAAGTAAACACAGGCTGCACCTTTACGTTTACCACCCTGGTTCACTGCGGCTACGGATGAGTCCAAAGTTTTTAACCAAGGAATAATTCCATTTGAATGGCCATTAGTCCCTTTGATCAAAGATCCACGTGAACGAACACGGCTGTAAGCCAGGCCGATACCGCCAGCAAATTTTGATAACAAAGCCACGTCTGTATATTTGTCGTAAATCGATTTTAAATCGTCTTCAGGAGAATCCAATAAATAGCACGAGCTCATTTGTGGACGTAAAGTTCCTGAGTTAAATAAAGTCGGAGTCGATGGCATATAATCATGAGAAGAAATCAATTTATAAAAATCGATTGCCTCTTGTGGGTGAGTGGATAAGCCACACGCCACACGCATAAAGAAATATTGAGGAGTTTCAAAAACTTGACGAGTTTGAGGGTTTTTTAACAAGTAGCGATCGTAAACAGTGCGAAGTCCAAAGTATTCAAAACGATCTGTCTTGTAGTGTTCGATAGCCGCACAAAGTTCCGCCTTGTGATTCATCACAAATTGAAGAGTTTGTTCAGATAAAAGACCGTTTTTAAAGCCAAATTGAATTGAATCCGCAAAAGATCCAATTTTTTGAGATTTAACTTCTTCGTCAACATATGTTGATAAAAGACGGGCCGCAAGACGTGAATATTCAGGGTCTTCGCCAATTAAAAGACTGGCTGTTTGGATACATAAATTATCTAATTCTTTTGTCGTAGCGCCATCATAAAGGCCGCTAATCGCTTTTGTAGCAACGCGAAGCGGGTCGATCTGGTTCAGCCCCTGAGCATTTCGACTGACGCGTTCTACGATCTTAGTCACGTCGACAGGCTCCAATGTGCCATCACGTTTTTTAACGCGCATAACGTGCGACATTGAATTCATATTTGAGTTCATACCTGAATTCATGTTCATATTGTTTTGGTTTTCTGTGTTAGTTGTCGTCATGACATCCCCCTCTTCAACTTTCTCACTTTGTTTCAAAGTGAATAAGAACCCTAAAAACTCCCCCTCAGAAGTTTTCAATGTCTAAAAAGACCCGACATAGTCTAGGTCTAGTTTTATATGTTTCAAGAAAAAATGTTTGACCATCGTGGTCTAGTTTTAAAAATCACTTGAAAGACTTTTAAAACATCCTTCTTTATCACTGCGATTGTGTGCGATAGCACTATATCTAGTGTTAAGAAAAGCTCTTCAATCCTATAGAGCCGTATTTCGTCTTGAATTTAGGTTGAATGAGATTTTAGAAAGATGCAAATAATTTTGTGAAAAAAATCCATTTTTTTTTAAGCCATTGCTGGACTAATAGGCAGATGCTGTGCGAAAAATGAAGAAAAACAAAACCAAAGTCGAGTCTTTTTCTCTCTCGAGAATTCGTGTCAATAGGTATTTTTTGAAAAAAAATCAGCTGAAAACTGTTTGAAAATTTAAGATTCTTAAATTCTCTGTTAATTGCTTTCAATTCGCACAACTCGTTTTTTCATTTCGTCAAATAACAAAGCATCTTGTTCAGAGTGCTCAGTGATCCGGCAGCCTTGATAGATTTTATTGTGGCGAAGTTCATCTATAATGTACTGATGAGTACCCATTTTGTCTGATGTCCAAGACGGAGCAATCAATTCTTCCCAGCGAGACGCAAAAGCAGCCAATCTGTGAATGGCAAATCGCGGGTGTAAATGCGATAGAAACAGCATCACTTTATCTGTGTATTGCCGACGCTCGATGGGTTGGAATTGGTTTTCGTGATACAAGCGTTCGAGTTCTGTATTTTTTAGGACGTGTAAATTATGAAGTTTTATATTCGTAATGGGTAAATCATTACAAATACGAGCTGTTTCTATAATCTGTTGATCTGTTTCCCCCGGGGACCCAAAAATCAAATGAATTCCCAAGTCTACAGCCGTTGATTCCGAGATTTTTTGAATGGCCTTCAAAGAATCCTCAGCACTATGTCCTCGGCGCATGAAATCCAAGTGCTGATCGAAAAAACTTTGTACGCCTAATTCGACTCCGACAAAAGACTTTTCGTAGTATTCTTGCCATAAATCTAAAACAGATTTCGAAAGGCAATCCGGTCGAGTTCCCAAGACAAATCCTTTCACAAATGGAAAGCTCAGTGCCGTATCGAAATTGCTGCGTAATTGAGGAACTTTTGTAAAAGTATTTGTATAAGCCTGGAAATAAACTAGAAACTGTCGGGAATTGTATTTTTGTCCGATGTCTTTTTGATATTTTTCGATTTGAGTGCGTAAATCCATTTCAAAGGAATCCGTCCGAGCAGCTGATCCCCAAACATCACAAAAACTGCAGGTTTTCATGCCCTTTAAGCCCATTCGATTCGGGCAATCATCAACGACAGTGACGGGCAATTTATAAACCTTTTCGCCAAATATTCTTTTGTAGTGTTCAGAGATACTGTGATAGGGTAAACCCGTCCAACCTTTTTCCATATCAGGTGTATAAAATGATTAGCCCATCAAAGCAATTTATAACTGAATTGACTGCGGATAACAGTCCTACACTCAGACTGAAAAACCAAGACCCAGTAAAAATGACAACTGAAAACAGACCAGAAAGCATGCATCATTCGGGTGGGGCCGCCACAGAGACGCAATACATTTACGGCGAAGCTGCACGACTTGTGGCTCAAAAAAACACAAAGCCAGCTATTTGTGTTGTGGGTTTAGGGCTGGGGTATATTGAAATTTTGATGGCCCAGATATTTCAAAATTTTGAAATTCATTCTTTTGAAGCCGATTCAGAACTGAGACAGTCTTTTCAGGATTGGCTCGAAAATAAAAAAGCCGCACACTTAGAAATTTATGAATTGATTATTCAAAGTTATCAGTTTGATAGCTACGCCATCCGACAAAAAATAATCAAAAACCAACTGACTCTTCACGGGGCCTTAGATCGGCAGATGTTACAACAAGATTTTCCGTCTTTTAATTTGATTTGTTTTGATGCTTTCAGTTCGAAAACGACGGCAGATTTATGGACAGAGGATTTTCTAGATCTTTTTATTCAAAAAATATGTGCTCGTGACTGTGTTTTTACGACCTATGCCTGCACAGGTGTCTTGAAGCGAGCTTTGAAAAAGAATGGCTTTCAGCTCATTCCTAAAAAAGGTTTCACTGGAAAAAGAGACTGTACTTTGGCTGTTCGTGAAAACTAACTTTGCGTTTGCGAAAATCGATTCACATAATCAGTCACTAAACTGAGAGCATCATCATTGATTTGAGTAAATTTAAAACCAACATATCCATCTTGACCGGCGTAAGTCACTTCGGCTTCGAAGTGAACGGGTGAATAAAAATGAGGGCTCGTCATTTGACCGTTAATATGATCGCCAATTTTCAAATCAAAAACATCTGTTAATCCCAAGCCGCCAATACTGATTGTCACCACGCGAGCTGTGAAGTGACTGTGGCGGTTGGTGCTTCCCATGAATTGCGCCAGAATCGGCACGCGCGGGTGCTTACGACGAGTCAAGCCCAACTTGTCGACGATTTCGCGAAAAGCATAGACTTCTTTCCATTCGTTTGATTTTTTATCGTAAATCGAAACCTGGGAAACATCGTCTTGAGCCGAGATAAAAGTCATCAGTTCATCACGAGTCATCATCGGTTGATCGACAAATTGCAATTGAACGCGGTATTTTTCGACGGATTTATTTTCAATATCACGCATCAGATCCGGATCAATACCTGCGGAATCTGTTTGGACGTCAGTGACGGTTTGCGTGTTTTCCTCTCCTAGGGCGGTACTTTCGATATCGACTGTCAAAGTATCTTGTGAAACGTTTCGAGCGAATCCCGCAGAAGGCTTCGGCGGCGCCATGGGTTTTGCTGAAGACATAGGAATCGTCGAAGTCATTGTTTCGCTTGCGGCCGGAGGTGCTGCTTGTGGACGTGTTAAGTTGGGAGCCGCTGCCGCCATTTGATTCACTAAAGTCGGCGTCCAACGATCACCAGAAATCCATTCAGTTAAGCCGCGCGACCATACAAAAACCTGAGCGGGGTTTGGGTGTTTTTGTAAAAAGATTTGTAAGTCATTTTGAGCAAAGGGTCCTTTGACGACTTGTTGTTCTGAATAAAACCATTTAATCATGGAATGTAATCCTTTTGTTGCGAGGTCGAACTAAAAAATTCAATAATCGTTTTCTTTTCAGAAAGAGCATCGTGATATCCAATATCAATCAAACGCTTGCAGTATTCCGCATCAAACATCAAGTAACTTAAGATTTCGCTCGCTTCATCCAAATGTCCGAAAGCAGAAATTGTTAAGCGCAAAAGGCGAGGCAATTTATGCGATTTTTCCCGCGCTAATTCGCCCAAATTTACACTGGGTGAAATGCACAGTGCCGGAATTTTTTTAAGCGAGCTGGCTTTTGATTGAGCCTGATCAATTAAATGATTAATCCTTTCGATGCGATGAACATCTTGTTCGACGGAATCCAATAACACAGCATTCAGCAAAGTATTTAAAATACGAATCATTGAAACTTGTTCATACTTGTTGTTGACAAGGGGTTCATTTTTTCTTTGCGAACGAACGCCGACAACGAATAAATGATTCGAACCCAAACGAATGCAAGGACTGCAGGGCGTGTGATTTCGTACGCAACCATCCCCGTAAAAATCAGATTCAATTTTGACGGGAGGAAATAACATGGGAATGGCGGACGAGGCTAAAATATGCTGAGCATTGATTTCAGTTTTGTGCGAAACGCGGCGGCTGTCTTGCCAGTCTAATTTAGACAAATCAAAAACGTCCGGCGTTTGAATAAAACTGACGGCCGATCCTTGAATATAATTATTGGCTGTAATAACAACCGACTCCATTTTGTGGGAATCTAAATTTTTTTGTATTTTCGAAAAATCACAATTTTCTTCGATCAGTTTTTTTAAAGGAGACGTATCCAAGATTGCATTAAAACTAAAAATATGAGAACTGTCTTTTGCAGCTGATGATAGTATGTTTTTAAAAGAAAATTTATTCAAAGACAGTAAATCTGATTTGAAAACTTGATCCGTGTGAATATTAGACCAAAGATAAACCAGTTTTTCAACGGCCACTTCGAAGGAAGCTTCTTGGCAGGCCAAAAAAGCCGTATTGATTGCGCCTGCGCTCGTTCCTGACAAAATACGAAAAGGGACAGGTATTCCCTGTGATTTTAAAATCTCGCACAGTCCTTTCAAGACGCCCACTTGATAAGCGCCACGAGCTCCTCCTCCAGACAGAATGAGAGATGATTTTTGAGCGTGCTTGAGGTGCATATTTCAAATCCTTTTGAAAATTCTAGATTCATCATACCCAATTCCCCTGGGGGGGTGTCAATTCGACGCTGTTTTTTTGCAGTCTTTTTTGTGCGAGGTCTAGGTTTAAAAATACCTTTTTTGTCAGGGGTGTCTAAATAGAGAGAACAGCATTTTTTTGAAGAAATCGCAGTTGTTTTAGAATAAGAAAAAAACGTTCTATTCGAAAACAAAAAATGTCCTATTTCGAGAGAAAAGAGGTCTTTGTTTTATCCTGAGACATGGCCTTTTTATTGAATATTCATCTTGTACGGGAGTTTTTATGAATACAAAAATATCTATTTTGAGTGTGGCTTTCATGATTGTTTTAATGTCTTCTTGTGCTCAGAAAAAAACACCAGTTCGTTCAGTTAAACAAACTCAATCGCAAATGATGAATACAAATACTTCGCAGCCCTCGATCAGAGCTGCGGATGCACAAAGCCTTTTGTATGATATTACGGTTTTAGAGCGTCCGACATTTGATTTTAACAACACCCCGCAAGTCGTATCTGAAATTAGGACACCCGATGGACGCTATATTTCGATTACGACTTCTCATCAAGGATCTCAGGATTCTTATGGGATTGTCGAAGATTCAAAAAACGGAGTTCGTTTGGATGTGCGCGCTCGTTGTGTCGGGGAAAATTGTGAAAAATATTTGTTGTTAGTGACTGTTGTTAAATCAGGATATGCTTATCATCAGCTGGCAGCCATTTCTTACAATCAAGACTGTTATTTCAATTTAGAAAATATCAATTACAGCGTAAATACTGCGCGTTTTTACGCCAGCCTTGATGAGTTGAATCAAAGAAATAATATTCAGTCAAAAAATGATTGCCCACTTGAATAATTCCATTAAGCTGGGGGCATGTTAGAGCTGCTGCACCAATTACTTCAATTAGATGTACTTATTAATCAAATGGCCGAACAGTTCGGCCTTTGGCTTTATTTTATTCTGTTTTTGATTATCTTTTCAGAGACGGGACTTGTGATCGCTCCCTTTCTGCCGGGGGATTCTTTATTGTTTGCGGTCGGTGCGCTTTCGGCTTCATCTCCTCACTTTAAAATCGAATTTCTAATTCCGCTTTTAATTTCAGCATCTATTATGGGGGATTCGACGAATTATTGGATTGGTCGAAAATTTGGGCGCAGGCTTTTTGAAACCAAGCATCAATTTTCTGCTTTTTTTAATCCAAAGTACCTTAAGCAAACTGAAGAGTTTTATCAGAAAAAGGGTTCCATTGCGGTTTGTATTTCCCGTTTTTTACCGATCCTCAGAACCTTTGCCCCGTTTGTCGGTGGCTTAACCCAAATGCCGTACCGCCGCTTTGTCAGCCTGTCTGTTATAGGCTCTATTGCCTGGGTCAATGTATTTGCTTTAGCAGGCTATTTTTTCGGGCGTATACCCTTTATACAGCAAAACTTTACAATGCTGGTGATGGGAATCGTTGGGTTTTCTTTGGCACCACTTTTGTTCGGCGTTATAAGAAATTTGATTCAAAAAAGATTATAAATTGTTCATTTTTCAAAATTTTTTTAAAAAAACTTCAAATCTAGTGTTGATTTGGCTCCAAAAAATGGCACTATCTTTGCCACTAGACTTTCGTTTGGAAATATTAAACAAACCTTAAAGGGGGAATTCAATGAAACTAAAAACAGTTACGGCATTAATGCTTGTTTCGACAATCGCATTTGCTCAAACAGAGACAGCGGCTCCTGCAGCAACAGCTCCAGCAGCTACTACAGAAGCAAAACCAGCAGCACCTGCTAAAAAAGCTAAGAAAGCTAAAAAGAAAGCAGAAAAAACAACTTCAGAAGCAAAACAAGAAGTAGCAGCTCCAGTAGCAGCGACTCCAGTTGCTCCAGAAGCAACAGTTGCAGCGGCAGCTCCAGCAGCTAACCAAACAACTGCAACGACTTCTTTAAAATCAGAACAAGATAAATCTGATCTTAAAAAAATCGACGAAGATATCACTAATGCTAAAATGCGTGCTGAGTTAGGTGCTAATAAAAAGTACTCTTTCCAAGCCTCTTTAAGCTACTCTGGTTCAACTGTTGAAAAACCGTTTGCTGAAGTACGTCCACCAATCAGAGCCGGTTTAGCTGAGATCCAAACTCCAGCTACTTTATCTGGTACTGTTTCTGGTAAATACAAGTTCAATGCTAACAACAGCATGAGCTTAAACACAGGCGTTAGCGTTGCGACTCCATTCCACGGTACATACGACAAAGGTAACAAAATCGCTAATCCAGTTAAAACTTCTAAAGTTAAAGAAATCGATCGTTTTAACGTAGCAGATCCTTCTTTATCTTACACACACGCTGGTAAATTAGGTGCAGAATTAATGTCTATCACTTCAGTAGAAGCGACATACTACACAACTTCAGCTTATGTTGATGATTATGGTATGGTTGCAGGTTTAGACTTATCTCAAACTGTTGCAGGTGACTTCAATGGTTGGACTTTAGGTGCTTACATTGGTTTAAGCAAAACTTTCTACAAATCTGATTTAACTGAAGAGCAAAAAGCGGGCGAGACTTTAGTATCTATGTACATGTCTCCATTTGCTGAATACGCTTTCAACGATACTTTCAGCTTCCGTACAGTATTGAACTACTTTGCTTGGGATATCGCTGCTAACGGCCAACAAGGTGCCGCTACTGGTTTAAATCCACAACAATCTATGGGTTTAGGTATGTCTGTAACTCGCGATATCTATGTATATCCAAACGTCCAATTCATGCCATTCAACTTACGTGCTGACTTAACAAACGTTGGTCTTAGCACAACTATCAACTTGTAATTTTAATTATTTAAAATTGAAGTTTATAAAGAGGTCAGCGCAAGCTGGCCTTTTTTATTTTTATAAACTGCATTTGTAACTTCCTCATTTTTCCATCTATTAGAAAACTGGTATCAAATCATCCTCATTATTATTGGCACATCGCATGCACTCTGTTGGTGTGTACTACAAAATCGGGGGATTTATGAAAAAACTTTTATTAGCTATCGTTTTGCCAACACTGTTCATGGGCTGTGATCCTATTGAAGGTGTTATCACTCTTAACCAAAAATTGAATTTCATCGTGCAGCCCAGTTCAGGGAATTGCTATGACGGAGATTCATTTAACTGTCAGCCACGATCCGATTCAATCAAAGCAGGGCAGCACTCTGTTAAAATCGAACAAAGAAATCGCTCTGAAATTTCCATTAAAGTGGGAAGCGGCTTAAAAGCTAAATACATTTCATTGAACACTCAGAATCGTGAAATTCCTTTGAATGGTCGTTTCATTTTAACGGCCGCAGAATCTGGTCAACCCTTTGATGTGGACGTGAATTTACAAACAAATATCACAGATGGCCCGATGATGCATGATCGCAGTTCTTGCACAGTTGAACACCGAGGCTATGAACAGTGTTATTTAATTCCTGGTAAAGACGGTGCAAAAGGAGTCAATCGTTGTGTGACTCGTATTGATGTTTATTATGGAACACGTGACATGGATTATTTCAACAGAACAACTCATACTCAGTTAGCGGGTGGAATCATCGTATCGGGTCAGTCGGCCGCACAGATGAACGGGGACAGAACAAATACAGATCGCATTATTACTTATGATTCTGGTTGCGCGAATCAGTACTATAGTCACACTCGTGAAGAAGTCCGTGACTATCCAATTAAATAATTTCAGATAACAAATTAGATCTTAAGATTGATAAGCTGAATCAAATACTCAAATAAAAAACCCGCGGACTTGCGGGTTTTTTATTATTCGGGAGTTTTCTTCAGGACAGAAACTGTGTTTCTATTCTTCAGGAGCTGTTGGGTCATCAACTTCGTTCGTAAGAGCTTCGCCCGCAGGAAGTAATGGCAGAGGATCAATTGGACCGTCTAATTTACGAATTTCAAAATGAAGATGGGGTCCTGAAGATCGACCTGTGTTTCCTAAAGCGCCAATGACTTCGCCTTGGCGAACGCGCTGACCTTCGTAGACCACAATTTTATCTAAATGGCCATATAAGGTGGCAAAACCGTTGGCTTCGGCAGATCCTGCTGATTCAATCATGATCATTTTTCCATAGCCTTTAAATTCTTTCCCCGCGTAAATAACAATACCATCATGTGAAGCCATGACAGCCGTTCCACGCTGAGCTGCCAAATCGATACCTTTGTGCGGGCGGCGCCGTTTTTTTGTTCCACGAGGCAAGAAACCACGACTCATGCGTGCTTCCCAAACTGGCCAATCAAACAAAGGTTTTTTGCGAACACTTTTTTTATTGGTTGTAGCTGAGTTAGTAGCGTCGACTTTTTCTTTTTTAATCGTGTTTGTTTGCTTATCGATATAAACGACGGGCTTATCTGTCGTATTGTTTTCACTTTGAACAGGTGTTTGTACCGTCGTACAACTGTACAAACCCAATGTTAAAAATAAAGTTATTTGTAGATTGGAAAATTTTGACATAGTTCTTTCACTTGTTGATGAATCTTTTGGTGTAATTCTGTATTTTCTGGATTTTTTAAAACTTCCGAGATCCATTTTGCAATGAATTTCATTTCAGATGTTTTCATTCCTCGTGTTGTTAGGGCCGGCGTTCCTATGCGAATACCGCTGGTGACAAACGGGGAACGAGTTTCGTTGGGAACTGTGTTTTTGTTCACAGTGATTCCCGCATGATCCAAAATATTTTCAGCCACTTTGCCAGTTAATTCTGTGCAACCTTTGCTTTGCTTTA
>DALYIB010000024.1:0-19773 GCA_031970595.1 Pseudobdellovibrio sp. | reverse complement strand
TGTTGCTTCATGTTCGCAAATCCTACCCCGTTGCTCTTCATGGGGTAGGCCTTTCTATTGGTTCGCATGACGGTGTTTCTGAAGTCTATTTGAAAAAACTCAAATCGCTCGTCGAGCGCGTAGAGCCTAGTATTGTTTCGGATCACTTCTGTTGGTCCAGCATTGGCGGACATTATTCGCATGATTTACTTCCATTTCCGTTTCATTCGGAAGCACTCGACATCATTTGCAGGAACGTCGAGACGGTCCAAGATTTTATGGGAAGGCAGATTTGCCTCGAGAATATTTCCTACTACCTAAAATCGAAAACTGATGAAATGTCAGAGGCTCACTTCATTGATGAAGTTTGCAGACGGACTGGTTGCGGACTTTTACTCGATTTGAATAACGTTGATGTGAACTCTAAAAATCATGGATTTCGTGCATTTGAATTTATCAACGAGCTAGATCTAAATCATGTTAAACAAATTCACTTAGCTGGCCCTTCGCAAGAGGACGGTTTTGTTTTCGATACTCATTCGACTCCGGTGCCGGACTCTGTGTGGACGCTTTATCGGCAATTCACTGACATTAAGAAGAACGTTCCCGTTATTATCGAATGGGATGAAAATATCCCTCCATTTCATGTTTTAGAAGAAGAAGTTCTTAAGGTGCGGAAAATCCAAAATGCTCGAGAGGTGCACCCGTGAGAAATGAAGACCTCAAAAACTGGCAGGTTCACTTCTTCAGCTACATGATGAACATTGAACAGAGCCTTTTATCGAAAGCGACATCAATGAATGAACTCTCTGTTCGGTCTTGTGCTGATATTTATAAGCGAGGCTACAACGCTCGTCTTGTCGAAAGCTTGGGTGACACTTATTCTGCGACTTGGTGGGTTTTAGGTGATGATGATTTTTTGAAGTTAGCAAATGAGTTTGTAGGAAACATTCCCTCAAGAAGTTTTGATCTATCAGATTATGGAGAAGAGTTTTCCAGTTATTTAAAAAATTCCCCCGTCATTGAAGAAATTCCGTTTGCTTCTGACTTAGCTCGTTTTGAGTGGAATTTTAAATCCTTGTTTCATTCTAAAGACGTTCCTGCTGCAGAAAATATTTTTAGTCTCGTAGGATCTAATCCTGATGTGAAAGTTCGTTTGTTGCCATCGACAATTTTATGGCACTCAGATTTCGCCATTTATGAAATCTGGAAACGAAGAGAAGGAAACGTCACCTCACTAAATGAAATTGATCTGGATATGAGTGAATCCATTTTATGTCGCAAATTAGATGGCAAAGTGCATATGAGCTATCTAGAGGAATCAGAGTTTCGAATGTTAAAGCAGTTCGAAACACCTCGGTCTATTGAGGAGGCTGTGATTCAGTATCAAAATCTTTTCGGTGAAATGACCCCTGATTCAATTCAAAGTCTGTTCTCGAGAATTGGCGTCCTCGGAGTTCTCGGCACCTAATTCCAAGTTGGTGAGCCTTCAAGATTGAAAATCAGGACTCTTCGGTTTAGGATTCTCTCATCCGCAGGAGTTCGTTTGAGTAAAGCAAAGCTGGTAAAATTGATTGAAAGCGATGAGATAAAGAGTTGGCGACTGCTTATGTCTGCTTTCCAGGGAGTGTATGGACAACTGGAAAAGGGACTCGCAGAAAAAGATGTCTCGGTGCCTCGGTTTCAGGTTTTATTTTGTCTCTATTTTGAAGGAAGAGCGAGTGCCTCTGAACTTTCTCGGAAGTTACTGGTCACGCGCTCAAATATGTCGATGTTTTTAAAGAGAATGGAGTCAGATGGACTCATCAAGTTTGATATTCCAACGGGGCAAAAGCGTCCAGGGATTGAACTTACAGTAAAGGGTAACAAGTTCTTTGAGGAGCTTTTTCCAGAGCACGCGGCTCGAGTAACAAAAATGGTTCACTCATTTGCGCCGCAGACCTTAAGGGATCTTGAGAAGATTAGGCGGCGCGTCTCGAGTGATCCCTAGTTGATCATAGGTTTTTACTCTTAAACTTGCCAAAATAATGTTAATATGTGAACATTGTGCGGAATGACAACATCGGGACTATCTACGACACCTGAAATATTGGCCGCATTTCGCTCTCAAAATTGGGAAGCCCTAGAAGGCCTCGTGAAGCAGTACACTGAAATGTTGCTTAAGGGAGCGCTGAGCCTTGGTTTTAGAGCGCAGCAGGCAGATGATCTTGTTCAATCAGTTTGGGCAACATTTTTTGAAGTGGTCCATACTTTTGAGGGAAGGTCGCAAGTAAAGACCTTTCTGTTTGGAATTCTAATCAATAAATCCCGTGAACTAAAACGCGAGAATAAGAAAAACGATAGTCATGATCCGATAGATGAGGTTATGGCGGATCGGTTTAGCCAACATGGTACTTGGGCTAAACCACCTATTGCGCCAGACCGTTTCGTCGAATCTATTCAAAGTCTTCAGGTCATTCAAGACTGTATAGAGCACTTACCAGTCAACCAAAGGGCTGCTTTTTGCTTTCGCGAAGTTGAAGACCTAGAAATGCCGGAAATCTGTAAGATTTTGGACGTAACTAACACTAATCTAGGTGTCCTTCTTTATCGGGCGAAAAATCGCTTGAGAGAATGCATCGAAAGAAAAGTGGATAGAAAATAATGTTATCCTGTAAAGAGACCGTTCATATTATGTCCTCAGACCAAGAGATCTCGTTTCGTCAGAAACTTGAGCTTAGAGCGCATCTATTTATGTGCAAGCACTGTTCGGCCTATTCTAAACAATTAAAAGCTATCGCCGTTCAATTGCGACAAAATTTTCGAGAAATCACAAAGACCAACCCTGAACATGTTCGCGACCTTGAAGATAAAATTATTCAGAACGCCAAAAAATCAGGAAATTCAGGCCAGTAGTCGGCTCAAAATGAGAAGAATCTTCCAAGTCTTGACATTTGGACCATTCGGTCCTATATTGATGTCATGGCGAGCGGAAGACCTCAAGAATTTGATTCAAATAAAGTTATTTTAGCAGCGATGGATACTTTTTGGTCCAATGGCTTCGACGGAACGTCGATGCAACAGCTTTTGAAATCAACAGGTCTTTCGAAAAGCAGCCTCTACCAAACCTTTGGTGGCAAACAGGAGCTGTTCATCAAGTGCCTTGAAGAATACACCCTAGCAATGAAGGAAAAGCTTCTTACCCAACTGAGTTTATCTGAGTCCGGAGTCAGCTTTATTAAAGAGGTCCTTCTATCTGCAGCTGAAGAAGCAAAGGGATCTAGCATACCAAAAGGCTGCCTTATCATGAATACTGCGACTGAATTTGCTCAGAGTAACGCTGCCGTATCAAGAACGGTTAACAAAGGCATTGAAGCGTTTCGAGTTGTGTTTTTGACAGCACTTAAAAAGGCACGAACGGGAAAAGAAATTGATGTAGATGCTGACTTAGAACAGCTTTCTTCGTATGTGGTCAGTAGCATGAGCGGGATTAAGTCGATGGTGAAGGGTGGAGCCGATGAAAAAGCTGTCCGCTCAATAGTTGAGATTGTTATGCGATCGATAAAGTAGATTTTTTTACTTAATTACGGACCTTGCGGTCCATAATTAAGTAAAATGTAAACTCAAAAAAAAGGGAGAAAAGATGGGAAACTTAAAGATTACCAAAAGAGAAAACGCAAAGCCGGAAGCAGCAGATTTGCTAGCTGGAGTAGAAAAAAAATATAGTTTTATTCCAAACCTAATGTCAGTGCTTGCAGACTCACCTGCTGCACTTCAAGCTTATGTGACTCTTTCAGATCTTGTCGGAAAAAGCTCTTTTAACCCTGAAGAGCAACAAGCCATTCTGCTCGCGACAAGTTATGAGAACAACTGTGATTACTGCATGTCGGCACATTCTATGGTGGCGGCAAAAATGGCGGGGATGCCCGCTGACAGACTCAGTGCTATCCGAGCTGGAACTCAAATCCCAGATAAGAAAATTGATCAGCTTGTCAGATTCACCAAAGACGTAGTTGCTCATCGAGGAAATGTAAGTAAGGAGGCTATCACAGAATTTCAAAGCGTTGGTTACACGAATCAACACATTCTTGAAGTTCTACTTGGGGTCGCAATGAAGACACTCAGCAACTACACAAATCACATTGCTGATACTCCATTAGATCCTGCATTTTCTGATTTTAAATGGAACAAAAAATAAAGAATTAATGCTCACTTCAGAGGAGATTCTATGAAATCGAAAATAAAAATCTATTCTACAAAGTCTTGTCCCTATTGTGTCCGTGCGAAATCATATTTTGCAGAGAATGGGCTGGACTTTGACGAAATTGATCTTACCAATAAGTTTTCAGAAATTGACAAAATCAAAGAGCAAACTGGGCACAGAACGGTCCCGCTAATTTTTGTGAATGATCAGTTCGTTGGTGGATACACAGATATGATTTCTAAAATCGAATCTGGAGAGTTGATTCTAAAATGACTGATGGCGCTGAGCTATTCTGTTTGAAAAAAAACACTAAAGAAATGAAATTGAGTCTAGGGTTACATTTTTAATGTTCACATATTAACATTTGATGATATAAGATTTAGACATGTGGGATATTAAAAAAGTCTTATCGATTTTAAAATATAAAAGTTCAAAACTTGATATCGATAGCCCAATCAATTCAGCAACAGAAGATCATGCTTTTCAAACAAGCATTATAAACCTACATGAAGCGATTTCTAATGCTGAAGAAATTGAAAAAAGGGCGAATACAATTGCAACAAGAGCAACAAAAGTTGCTTACAGCCTTGGTGAGGCTCTGGAAAAACTTAATGAGCTTTTAGATCTATTTACCTCAAATGAATCTGCCAATAAATCGAATGACATTGAATCACTTAAAGTTTTGAATTTTCCTGTTGTAGCAATGGGGGCCGAGGCATTGTCGATACAATTTAATAGCACCTATTCTTCTATGTTGGATGTTGAAATCCAGAGTGCGCAAGTAGAGAAAAAAACATCTGAACTTATTGAAAACAGCAAAAAAATAGAATCTATATTGGAAACTATTAGCGAAATTGCGTTTCAAACTAAAATGCTTTCGTTCAATGCGGCAATCGAAGCAGCAAGAGCCGGAGAAAGTGGGAAAAGCTTTGCTGTTGTAGCTCAAGCAGTAAAGGATCTTGCAGACAGAACTGAATCGGCAACTAAACAAATTCAGACTATCGTGAATGAAAACAAATCTCTTTCTACGGATACCGGTGTGTCGGCAAAAAAAACACTAGAAATAATTAAAAGTACAACAGGGTCCACAAGTGAAAGCAAAAAAAAGTTAGACGTTCTCACGAAAATCATTCGCACAATTTCTGATAAACAATCAAATGAACTACCTAACCTACGGGGCTCAATTAACGAAGCCTATCAGGCCGCTAGTGCAAACAAAAACGCCCCTCAAGAGTTAGTGCCGATTTCAAAAAAAATTCAGGGCTATTTGAAACAAAATATGGGCTGAAACAATGGCCATTATAATTTTGCGAAATCAGAATATTTTAATATCTGCGATTCTGATGTGCGCACTTTTTAAGATCGAAACAACATTTAAGATTCCTCATTTGTTCTTTCCCGAGCTTGCCGCCTTAAGTTATGGACTCTTTACAAACTCACATAGAAATTGGCTGAACGATAGCCGAGGCGTTCTATTTGCTCCTTTTTTGTGCTCAATGATTGGTGTTTTGAGTTTTATTTTTTTAAAAAATTCAGCGGTATCTCTGTTTGTCGCTTTTGTTGGTGGATTTCTAGTTTTAAAAGTTTTGAACAGTTCAATAACCCCATCGATTTCGGCAGGACTATTTGCTATTCAATTCGAAATTTCTACTTTTCAGTATTCGTTAAACATTTTGATAATCTCTTTTCTTCTAATTTTAACGGGGCGTATTCTCGGAAAATTAAATAATCACAATTCGTTTTTGTTAGCGGAAGCGGAACCTAGTAAAAGACTTTCTAGGTCTGAGTTCATTTACGTTCTGTTATGGTTTTTAATTGCAATATTGAGCTCAAAATACCTGAATTACCGAGAAATTATTTTGCCACCTCTTTTCGTCATACTTATCGAAACAGCAAAAAATGCAACTAAACTGAATTTAACCCAAATTTTTAAAGTCACTGGAGCCGTCTTGATAGTCAGTTATATGTCTATTCTTCTGAAGCAGGGTTTGGGCTTCAATATTTACATCATCATTTCTGTACTCGTTTTGACAAATTTAATAATAAAGATGGCAAAAATTGATGTTCCACCGTTATTTGCTCTCTCTTTACTACCACTAATTCTGCCGACATATACAATTTTCTCACCGTTAATAACGACAGTGAGTTTATTATTTTCATTAATAGGTCTAACTATCTTATGCAAAAAAATACGTATAACCAACTGACCGACCAGGTTGGAAATCGGCACTCCGTTATACTATTTCGAAGCTCGACATATACCGTTGATCTATCCAATTTTTGAGTCGAAGAGGCCACCTTCCTTCGAAACTAAAATTTCCCCACACAAGACGAGCGGAATTTTCTCCTGTGATGAGAATATTGAGTTGTCTGTTCTTAATCTTAAAGTCAGAAGGTTCTAAATCGTTAAGCACATTTCTAAGGCTATGAACAAGGTGACGTCCTTGATGAACGGCAACTACGCCAGATCTAGGAAGGTTCGGATAATCGGCCATTTCAGTTCCATCTCCGGCAGCGAAGATACACGGAGATAGTCGCAGTTTAGTATCCACTCTCCCTGATAATATTTCGGATGGCTGCGTGGGAGTAACTATAAAAATGGAATCGAACTCTAAATCTCCACCCTGGAGTAACTTGATGGTCTTTTGATGAATTTGGCTCACTGGTTCATTGAGATGAATTTTGATACCACTTTTTAAAAGTGATTGTCTAATTTGTTCCGAAATTTTTACGGTGTAGCTTTCACAAAGCCTTGTGCCTTTAGATACCAAATGAACTTCGCTATTTTTTGCCTGATTTTTATTGAGTCGAATTCGCAAAGCGGTGGCAACTTCGACAGCTGCAGCCCCGCCACCCACAACGACAAATCTTGGTTTTACGCAGGCGCTACAAATTCTTTGAATTTCCCGCCACTTCGGCATGAATTCATCAAATGGCCGCAAATAAACTGTGTTGAATGGTGCCTTTGATGGGATCACTCTTGGAGTACCTCCTACGTTGATCGAAAGCACATCGAAACTAATTTTATCGCCTGATTTCAAAGTTACTGTTTTGTTTTTTTGATCCACCGACAGAACTTCGTCCTGAACAAAATTGAATCCTCTTGATTCTGCAAAATCAGCGGAATTGATTTTCAAATTTCTTTCTTGGAATTCTCCGATGATGAGACGTGGGATCAGGCCGGAGTAGTAAGTCTGGCGACTTGGAGATATGAGAATGAATCGGTGTTTCGCAACCACTTCAGTTGTCAGTGCCTTAAGTACTTCTAGGTGGGCGTGACCACTTCCAATAAGAACGACTGTTTTCATATGATGGGATCTCCGATACCGACTAAATCCAAGCTATGCGGAATTCCTAAGACAGTGCTTTTAGGTAGAGAAAAATGTTCTAGCTTCGGAGCGTAACCGTGTAATCGAGCCGTTTCGAAAGTCTTAAGAGTAGTCATGACTCGATATTTTGCAACTTTTGTGTGTTTTTCTAGTTTTGCGCTGAGATTCACGGCCTCACCAATGACGGTAATTTCCATCCGATCTTCGTGCCCAATCGCGCCAAAAATCACTTCTCCGATTGAGACGGCGATTCCAAAGTCAAAAATAACTCCCTCGTTTTTCACATTGTAGCGCCAGCGATTTAGCTCGTTATAGATATCTTCAGTCGCCCGAAGGGCGTGGGCTGCAAAGTCACCCTGTTCTGCAACGGCACCGAAGTGAACCAGAATTCCATCCCCCATATATTTATCAATACTTCCGCCATGCTTAAAAACCTGTGTTGCAACGGTTTTGTGATATTGGCCGAGGTAATCCACGATACGCTCAGGTTCCATTTCATAAGACAATTTTGAAAATCCGCGCAAATCAACCATCATGGTTGCGGCGTTACGTTTTGCGCCCATGCCCGGAGCAAGATCAGCATTTTTTTCTGACATAGATTTAAAAGCCTCACGACCAACCAGTCTTTCCATTGCAGTGACATGGACGCTTCTTTGCGAAAAATTCTCGAGGAGGCGGCGTTTTCGGTAAACAGCTCCAGCACAAATTCCAGTTACCCCGATTAGGGATAAAATTTTGTCTATCTCAACTCCCAGTATGAATGTATTTGGCTGAACGAAGTCCGCGAAATTATGGATGCGATTTAGATTTGAATATGAAAGTCCGTAGGAAGCCATGGCCATCCAGGCTATGGAACAAAAAGCTCCTACCGAAATAACTTTAAGCGGATCATACGAAAGGCATCGAAGCACGATGAAGACAAAATAGTATAGAAAAGTTGGCGCATGAAGGCTCAATGAAAATGGCCTTTGATACTGTATATGGTACGAGAAAATAAGAACTGTAACAGCCACAATATCAATCAATAGGTAGATATAGTGACCTATAGAAATACGTTTGGATTTCCAAGTATGAATTGCGCGAATACAAAGAATCGGAAGATAAAACGCAAATACAAGTTTTACTGGTTCGAACCAAGTTCCCCTGGTGCTATCAAATCCTTTCGGTGAAAAAAGATAAACAAAAAAGAGCCCCATAATAAGAATCAGCTGAATGACGATAGCCATTCTTTCAGACTTTAGTTCTTCTTCTCGCAGGGCTCGTTCAATTTTACTTTTCATTCAGTGACCAGTTGTACTCTAGATATTTAATGGAAAGCTTTTGAACAGAACCAAAATTTTCACCTTTGAGTGAATCCATATAGGGAAAAATAAAAGCTTGGACTGTGCCTTTTGCTTTTACAAAGTCGTCTTTGTACCATTTGAAGATCGAGCTTAACTCCAATTCCTTTTTTGGTAGATCATAATGATTTCTCGAAGAATCGTTGAGAAATCGCTTTGTCGAATCCTCGAGCTGTTGATTCAACTTCTCGGCCACAAAGGCTTCGGCGCGAAGTCCGGGGCAACCTACAGAGGCGCATACTAACGCAAAGTGAATTCGTGGCTCATTGAACGTGGGCCTTATTTTTTCGTGTTCAATCCAATCAAGACTGGTTTCACTTTCGAAAAGTTTAAAGAACTTCTTCTTCCATGGGCTTGAGAATATCCCGCCAATGTCTTTAATAGATTTCACTGGATAATTTTGTAGAATCAATTTTACTGTCCACGCGTTGTAGGCGTTGATTAGAAATGCGAGCTGTTGATCTCGTGTCCAACGCTCAAAATCAGAACTCTTCACCTCAGAAAGTTCTTTAAGATATTGGTCGAGGGCCTTGGAATTTGACTTTAGATCTTTATAGTTCACGGTTGATGCTGATTGAGTCCAGGTCACGGATCTCTTTACGATTTCATTCCAACCACTATGGCCTTGATCGAAGGCCATAGCTTGGCTCCACCCCAAAAGAGTCATTGCACTGACTAAAAATACTGATTTTATCGTTTTGATCATGGTTAATTCCTCACTTGGGCTGCGCATGGCCTCTAATCAGATGAGTGAGAATAAGCTCCGAAATCTTACACTCTAAGTCACCCAAATCGACCAGCCCAAATGTTTACATATGAACAAAAACGAGGCAAAGTGTAAGTTTTGAAGGCCATTTATCACTAATAGATATCAAGGAGAATTTATGCGGCGATATATCAACATGAGATTCCTCTTAGTGGCATTGATCCTGGTGCTTATTACCGTTTATTTTACGACAGGTGCCGGATCATATTTGACGCTAGCGAGCCTAAAGAAGAATCAGGAGCTTTTGACCGCTCAATTCTCAAACCATCCGTTGTTGGTAAGCTTCATTTTTGGTCTCGGATATGTGTTCGTGACAGCCCTTTCGATCCCGGGAGCAACGATTCTTACTTTAGCATCCGGAGCCATTTTTGGATTGTTTTATGGAACGATCATAGCCTCGGTAGCCTCGACGTTAGGGGCGACACTTTCATTCCTAGGGGCTAGGTATCTATTTCGACAATCCGCAGAACGTCGATTTCGAGAACGAATGAGCTCGATCAATCAGGGTTTGCAAAAGGAAGGATCATTTTACCTATTCACCTTAAGACTAATTCCCGCATTCCCATTTTTTCTAGTGAACCTTGTTATGGGTCTTACCAATTTTTCTGCTTGGCGGTTCTTTTTGGTCAGTCAAATTGGAATGCTGCCGGGAACATTTGTTTACGTTAATGCTGGGACCGAAATTTCAAAAATTGAAAGCCTTAAAGGAATTTTAAGTCCTGGTCTTTTAATTTCGTTTTCACTTCTTGGGATTTTGCCGCTTCTTTCGAAGTGGTTGATTGGATATTTCAGATCACGAAAGCATCTTCGAAAATATAAAAAACCGTCTAAGTTCGATTACAACATGGTTGTCATTGGTGGCGGTTCCGCCGGACTTGTCTCTGCCTATATTGCGTCTGCAGTGAAGGCCAAAGTCGCGCTAATTGAAAAGCACAAAATGGGAGGCGATTGTCTCAATACCGGATGCGTTCCAAGTAAAGCCCTCATTCGTTCGTCGAAAATATTTAATTATTTCCGCAGAGCCAGCGAGTTCGGATTAGAGCCGATAGCTCCCAAGCTTCAATTTTCAAAAGTAATGGAGCGTGTGCAAAAAGTGATTCAAGAAATCGAACCGCATGATTCGATTCAAAGATACTCAAGTCTTGGCGTCGAGTGCATCACGGGTGAAGCGCAAATTCTCTCGCCCTATGAAGTGAAGGTGAATGGGAAAGTCTTGACGACAAAAAATATTGTAGTTGCGACTGGCGCACGACCACTTGTTCCCAAAATTCCGGGTCTGGAACTCGTTAAGCCGCTCACTTCGGACAATATTTGGAATCTTCGCGAGCAACCTAAGAAACTCGTTGTATTAGGTGGTGGCCCCATCGGCTGTGAGTTAGCGCAGTCTTTTGGTCGGCTCGGAACGAATGTCACTTTAATAGAGATGTCGAATCGAATTATGTCCAGGGAAGATGTCGATGTGTCTACACTAGTGACCAAATCATTTCAAAAAGAGGGAGTTCGGATTTTGACATCTCACAAGGCACTTCGAATTGAGAATGCCTCGGGCGAGACGCGATTAATTTGTGAAACAGATGGAAAAGAAGTTGCCATTGAGTTTGATCAAATTTTGTTAGCGCTGGGTCGACGCGCCAACGTGACCGGATTCGGACTAGAAGAACTTGGTGTTGAGATTTCTGGACGAGGAACTGTTGTTGCTGATGAATTTTTACGGACGACCAATTTTCCGAACATCTATGTTTGTGGGGATGTTACGGGACCCTATCAATTTACTCACACGGCAGCCCACCAAGCTTGGTATGTGGCTGTGAATGCATTGTTCAGTCCATTTAAGTCCTTTAAAGTGGACTACAGAGTCATCCCCTGGTGCACTTTCAGCGACCCTGAAGTAGCACGAGTTGGACTCAACGAAACTGAAGCAAAAGAAAAAAATGTTGATTATGAAGTGACGAGGTACGGAATTGATGATCTTGATCGGGCCATTGCTGACAGCGAAGCCCATGGATTTGTGAAAGTCCTCACTGTGCCTGGAAGCGACAAAATTCTGGGTGTCACAATTGTTGGTCATCACGCTGGCGACATCATTGCCGAATATGTAACAGCCATGAAGTATGGGTTGGGTCTCAACAAAATACTCGGCACAATTCATATTTATCCCACATTAAGTGAAGCCAATAAATACGCTGCTGGCGTCTGGAAAAGGCAAAACGCACCACAGTTTGCGCTGAAAATTCTGGGCCGCTTTCACGCTTGGCGAAGAAATTAAGGAGGAAAGTATGAACACGGAAACTCAGCGAAAGTTGGAGCTTAGCTTACTAACTTTAAGACTTGGTGTTTTTCTTGTGATGCTCATGTGGACTGTCGATAAATTTGCTCGTGTCGACCACGCGAAACTTGTTTTCGAGAAATTCTATTTATTAACAGGATTTGAAAACGTACTTATGTACTCACTGGCTGGCGCTGAACTTTTGCTTATTCTGATTTTTCTAGCGGGTGTAAAAAAGCGATGGAGCTACGGCTTGGTATTCTTGCTTCACGGAGTTTCAACGGTTTCATCTTTCAGGCAGTACTTAAATCCATTTGAAGGCGGAAATCTTTTGTTTTTTGCTGCTTGGCCGATGCTTGCGGCTTGTTTCACACTTTATATCCTGCGTGATTTTGATCGAATGTTGTCTTTTGGAAAAAATTAACATCAATTGGAAGTGGAGTAATGTGAATTAATTATGATTGATGATCCGTTTCGCGCAAAACTACCAAAATTCGTTGATCCACTGCTTCGACTTTATAGAGTTCTAGGATTGACGCCGAATATAGTGACCCTATTGGGATTGGGATTAGGAATCACTTCGGCTTTTCTAGTTGCCAAAGAAATGTTCCTATCGGCTATTGCAGTTTGGTGGCTCGGACGACTTTTAGACGGCACTGATGGAATCTTTGCACGAAAAACAAATCAAACAAGCCATTTCGGAGCCCACCTTGATATTTTATCAGACATGACTGCCTATTCCGCTATGATTATTGGATTTGGCTTTGCTTTTCCAAACCTACATAGTTTTTGGTCTATTATACTTTTGCTTTATGTTCTTTGTATCACGGGAGCTTTGTCTTTAGGTCATCTGCAAGAAAAAATGCAACTTCCCAGTCAGAATAATCGTGGACTTCGACTGGCATCAGGAATAGCAGAAGGTGGCGAAACCGGAATTGCCTATACTCTGTTTCTTATTTTTCCAGGACATATTAGAATATTGGCCAGCGTGTGGATCATCATTTTGACAGCCACCGTTGTAGCTCGATTAATTTTAGCAAAAAGAGAGTTATAAAATGTATTCAACAGTATTTTTATTTTTTTTATCTTTAAACGTTTTTGCCGCAGATAAAGTTGTCTACTTCAACGCCTGGGCCGGCAACGAAAAAATCAATCAATATATTCAAACGCAAAGTGCAGAGTTTGAAAAAGAAACAGGTATCAAAGTTATTCACGTGAAAGTATCTGACTATCAACCTGTCATCAAAAAAATCGCTGCGGAAAAATCTGCAAAAAACTTGAATGAAGGTTCTGTGGACGTTCTTTGGGTCAATGGTGAAAACTTTGCGGCGCTAAAAAATCAAGGCCTACTTTACGGCCCGATTGATGCCAAAGTAGCAAACTACAAAAACATAAACTCTGATGATCCGAACTATAAGTTTGATTTCAATATTCCCGTCGAAGGGTTTGAAATTCCATGGGGTAAGGCCCAATTTGTTTTCATTTGGGATAAAGACCGCACAGCAATGCCGCCGTCCTCAGCGGCGGAATTACTTGAATTGGCACAGAAGAGCCCTGGCAAGATGACCTATGTAAAACCGCCTCAATTTCATGGTGTCACGTTCTTGAAACAAATACTTTTAGATCTAACGCCAAGCCCACAGGACTTTCAAAAATCTTGTGAAAGTGTCGACATGGTCAATTTATCAAAGCCACTTTGGGCTTTTCTTGATAAATTCCATCCCCAACTGTGGCGCAAGGGTTCTGCGTTTCCGCTTTCAGTCCAAAAAATGCATCAGATGCTCTTAGATAAAGAAATCCTATATTCTTTGAGTTTCAATCCGATGGAAGCAGACTCATTAATTAAGAAAAAAGAAATCCCCAAAAATTCACAATCACTGACGTTTAAAAATGGAGGCATTGGAAACGTCCACTTTTTGTCGATTCCATTTAATGCTAAAAATAAAGATTTGGCTCTCCTTTGGATTAATCACCTTATTTCTATAAAAGCACAAACTTCAAAATCTGATATTGATATTTGGGGCGATCCAACCGTGCTTGATTTAGAAAAACTAAGCAAATCTGATCGTTCTAAATTTCCCGTATCAGTGTTGAAGGGACCACTTATTCCCGAGCCCAATGCTTGTTGGGTCAAATACCTTCAAGACGAATGGCTTAAGCGTTACGGGAGTGGATCAAAAGAGTAATGCGTAGTTTCTCAAGAATTTCAATTTTACTGCTGTTTTTTCTTCCCCTTTTTGCATCGCTTTATTTTTTCTTGAATTCGGCACATCATTTATTTTCACAAAGTCAGGCACTGGCCACCTACTGGACACCTTATGTGAAGTCAGCAAGTCTTGTATCAGTTTCAGTAGGCATCGTGAGTACCGTTGTTGCGGTTTCCATCGCATTTTTTGTTGGATATGCGCTATTTAGTTATCGAAATCACAGGCCTCAGCGATTTATTTCGTTCTTTTTGTCTATTCCACACTTAGCGTTTTTTTCCGGAGTTCTATTTCTAATCTCGCCATCAGGCATACTTTCAAGAATTTGGTCAATTTTTTCTGATATTCAATTTTATGGGCTTGATCGTGATCCTTGGGCATTGAGTTTTTCACTCACGCTTGCGCTCAAAGAAAGTCTTTTTTTAGTTTTCGTCCTGTTGCCATCGATTGTGGAGAAAAAAAACGAACCCGAATTAATTATTTCTCAGAGCTTTGGCCATTCGGATTTCAAATTTTGGAGTTACGCCTTATGGCCTAGGTTATTAAATTCTTTGCGTTTTCCGATTTGGATGGTCATAGCCTATTCACTCAGCGTTGTTGATTTGGCAATCGTCTTAGCTCCGACCAATCCTCCGCCGTTTTCTATGGTCCTTTGGGAATTTTTCCAGAGTTCTGATGTGGATAACCAATTAAAAAGCATTTTGGGAGGTCTACATATTTTAGTCATGTTAGTTTTTGTTATTTTGATTTGGGAGTTAATCGCCAAGACTTTCTGCTTTGCATTGAAGCATCGCTTAAATTGGCCAATTAAATCCAAGAAAATATATTTTCAAAAATCAATTCTTGGGATTTATTTTTTCTTTTTGTTAGCTCCTGTTGTGGTTCTTGGCTTATGGGCGTTTACAGACGAATGGATTTTTCCGAATTTGTTACCTTCAAGTTACACATTTGAAAATTTCTTATCTGGAATAAAGAGTATTGTCCCTCAAATTTCCACGACTTTGATTTTAGCATTTTTATCGAGCCTCATTGCGACGTGCATAGGGCTGATCTGGCTCGAGTGGGACCGCAGGGCCATGAGTAAATGGTTCATGCTACCTATTCTTTTTGTTCCCGTATTTCCTAGTGTGCCACTGCTCTATGGATTTGATATTTTTCTGTCTTCGACCTTTAAGCCGAGCCCGTTTTTTTCCGTATTTTATGTTCACTTGTTTTTAGTTTTTCCATATGTATTTATCATCTTGAAAAGTCAATTTATGAAGTTTGATGAACGTTATAAAATCACGGCCTTAAGCCTCGGGCAAAGTGTCTTAAATTTTTTTCTGACTATAAGAGTTCGTATGTTGGTTGGCGGAATATTGACCGCATTTTCTGTAGGATTTGCGGTCAGCGTCGCACAGTATTTACCAACTGTTTTTATTGGTGGTGGACGAGTTGAAACTTTAACGACACAAATGGTTGTTGCCGCTACTGGAGAAAATAGAAAGTGGATGGGAGTATTCGGAATATTGCAAATTGCAATTCCAGCCGTTGTATTTTTTATTTCCGAAAAGTTTGGGAAAGAGAAGGTATAAGTGTCAATATTTAGAGCCATGAATATTTCAATAAGTGTAAATGACAAATCACTTTTCAAAAATCTTTCTTTTGAAGTAAAGCCAGGCGAAGTTTTTGCGGTCATGGGAGCCAGCGGGAGCGGAAAAAGTAGTTTGCTTAATTATATTGTTGGATCTCTGCCTCCAGCACTTCAAGCCTCGGGACAGCTTTTTTTAGATGATCTAAGAATCGATCACTTGAAAATTGAGGATCGCAAAGTTGGCATTCTCTATCAAGACGACCTATTGTTCCCACACATGAATGTGGGTGAAAATTTACTTTTTGCCATGAAGGAACCTCAAGATAGAAAATCTAGAATTAATATTGTTGATACAAACTTGGAAAAAGCGGGATTGGCGGGTTTCTTTAATCGAAAGCCTGGTACATTATCTGGCGGTCAACGGGCCCGAGTTGGGGCCCTTAGAACCCTATTGTCTAATCCAAAGTTAATCTTACTGGATGAACCTTTTTCTAAGTTAGATAAATCGTTACGGTCGAGCTTTCGAGATTTTGTTTTTACAGAATTGAAGCAACAGAAAATCCCATGCGTCATAGTAACACATGATTTAGATGACATCCCAGCGGGCTCTCATAAAATTCAAATTGAGTGACGAATCATGACCTATATTTTGAATTTCGAATTGTAACAAAAGGTTCATTTGTTTTAGATTGGCGCCGAAATAGTTCCGCTATGAACACGTAGATTCATAGTTAGACTCGATTTCTAAATCTCTCGCGTGAGCACATCGATTTACAAAATTAAAATACGAGACGACCATTATTGCGTGTTGCCATTGCGCCTCCGTGTAACCACTCGCTAGAAAATCAGAGTGTAAAACCGAAGATTTCCAAGGCGTCTTGGTTAAGGTCTCTGCTAGCGATGAAAGGGCCTGTAGCTTGTGTTTGTGAAACTGAGGTTTGGTATTTTTTAATGCTTCTGTATGGTGTGCGATGCAATAAGGACAAGCATTGGTCTTGCTGACTTCGACCGCCAAGTATTCTCTATCTGCTCTATCAAGTGGTAATTCGTCTTCCAGCATGATTGATTTATAGAATTGATAGTGGGCCTGGATTCCTTCTGGGAATTCCGAAAACGATGTATGAATCGTAGCAAGGCCACCTCTTTCGGCCTCGATTAACCTATAAACTTCATTTATTTTCATTTGAGCACTCCTTGTCTCATATGAGTGTGTCTATTTTTAATTTTCTTACGATTTTTTGTAAGAAATCGGTCCAATCCATCACTTATCTATGTTCGCACAAATGCGATTGTTGGCAATCAGGGCGAATATAATCGAATGTTTCTAGAAATTTTGTTGCGCATTCGATTTTTGGGGTTTTGAGACTTCAGGAGGAGTTTTGGATGAAAACATTTACTGATTCACTATCGGCAGCTGGACTGCTGTTAAATCGGACTCCGGTTGAAGTATTACAGGTTAATATCGGTCGTTTATGCAATTTAGCCTGTCATCATTGTCATGTCGAAGCTGGTCCCAATCGAACTGAAAATATGGAGTCGGCTACAGTCGATCGAGTCATTAATCTTCTCGAAAACTCGGAGACGGTTCACACAATTGACCTTACGGGCGGTGCGCCAGAAATCAATCCGCACTTTCGTCGTTTAGTTATTGCTGCCCGAAAACTAAATAAACAAGTTATCGATCGTTGCAATTTGACAGTTCTTTACGAACCAGGTCAGGAAGAAACAGCTTATTTTCTAAAAGAAAATGGCGTTCATATTGTTGCGTCCCTGCCATGTTATTCAAAAAAGAATGTTGAACAACAACGTGGCCGTGGTGTTTTCGATAAAAGTATCGAGGCGCTCAAGCTATTCAATAAATTAGGCTATGGAAAAATAGATCCAAATCTGAAACTGGATCTTGTCTACAATCCAACCGGTCCATTTTTGCCTCCTTCTCAGGAAAAATTAAAGCGGGATTATAAAGCTGAGCTTAAAGAGTTGTTCGATATCGAATTCAATGAACTCCTCACCATCACGAATATGCCAATTAAACGCTTTCTCAAAGACCTCGAGCGCTCGGGCAAACTTTCAGAATATATGGAATTACTGGCGAATAGTTTTAATCCGACGGCGGCAATGGGAATCATGTGTCGCAGTTTAATTTCGGTCGCTTGGAATGGTGAAATATTTGATTGCGATTTCAATCAAATGCTTGAGCTGCCTTTAGGGGCAGGAAGAAAAACAGTATGGGATCTGAATTCATTTAAGGAATTAGAAGACAAACAAATTACTTTTGCAAACCATTGTTATGCTTGCACAGCTGGAGCCGGAAGCTCTTGCGGTGGCGCATTGGTATAGCATTTTTTTGAAAGGAAAAAATATGAGCAATGAATTTTCAACTTTAGAGTCCGTAAAAAACTATTACGGGAAAGTATTAAAAACAAATGCAGATCTAATGACATCAGCGTGTTGCACCGCTGAGTCTCTGCCAACTGAGGTGCGAAAAATTGTTTCCGAAATTCACCCTGAGGTAAACGAAAAATTTTACGGCTGTGGCAGCCCATTTCCACCATCGCTTCAAGGCCGGACAGTTCTTGATCTTGGCTGCGGTGCTGGTCGTGATGTTTACATACTATCCAAATTGGTTGGAGAACACGGACAAGTCATAGGTGTCGATATGACCGATGAGCAATTAGCTGTCGCCAATAGACATGTCGAGTATCACCGCGAGAAGTTCAAATACAAACAGTCTAACGTTAAATTCCTAAAGGGATATATTGAAGATCTTGAAACCGCCGGCGTAAAGTCTAACTCTATTGATTTAGTCGTTTCTAATTGTGTGACCAATTTGTCTCCCAATAAATCGCGGGTTTTTTCAGAGATTTTCAGAGTACTGAAGCCAGGTGGCGAGCTTTATTTTAGTGATGTCTTCGCAAGTCGAAGAATTCCTAAAAATCTTGCGACTGATCCAGCGCTTCTTGGGGAGTGTCTAGGTGGCGCACTTTACAAAGAAGACTTTCGAAGACTTCTTGCGAAAATTGGCTGCAATGATTTTCGTGTTATTTCAAGCAGCCCAATTTCATTGAATAACCCAGAAATTACAAAAAAAATCGGAATGATCGAGTTCACTTCAATTACTTTCAGGGCCTTCAAGCTAGAATTAGAAGATCGATGTGAGGACTTCGGACAGGTGGCCTACTATTTGGGTACAGTTCCAGATCATCCGCATTCATTTATGCTTGATGATCATCACTTGTTTCAAACAGGCAAGCCGATGCTTGTATGTGGAAACACCTCGGATATGATTTCAAAAACTTGGTACAAAGATCATTTTAAAGTTGTCGGTGAAAAATCAAGTCACATGGGCTTGTTCGACTGTGGTCCAGCTCCAGTTGCTAGTTCTCCGGCTGGCGCCGGTGCTTGCTGTTAGGACGAATTTGAATATGGAAAAGCGAAGAGTTATTTCAGAGTTTATTGGTACAATGTTTTTAATCCTCATTGTAGTTGGTTCCGGTATCATGGGCGAGAAACTAGCTGCAGGTAATACTGCAATTGCATTGCTGGCGAACGCAATTGCTACTGGTGCCGGTCTTTTTATTCTTATAACAATATTTGGACCGATTTCAGGCGCGCATTTTAATCCTGCCGTCAGCACTTACTTTAAAATTCGCGGTGAGCTTAAGACTCCAGGCTGGATTTCCTATATCGCTGCGCAGATAGTCGGCGGACTCTTTGGAATTGTTATAGCTCATTTCATTTTTGAAGTTCCCATCATTCAATTGTCGACACATTCGAGAGATGGTTTACCCCAAATGGCCTCAGAATTTGTTGCAACCGTCGGTCTCCTCTTTACAATTGTTGGCTTTGTTAAGTTTAGCCCTTCTCGAACTGCTCTTGGTGTTGCAAGTTATATCACGTGTGCTTATTGGTTCACTTCGTCAACTTCGTTTGCAAACCCGGCAGTTACTATTGCCAGATCGTTTACGAATACGTTTGCAGGTATAGCCCCTCATAGCGTCGCTGGATACATCGCCGCACAAGTTCTTGCAGTTTTCATTTTTGCTTCGATCGAAGCCTTTGTTTTTGGCGAAATACAGTTGAAGGAGAAATCATGATTGGAATTATTGGAGGCACCGGACTTTATAAAATCG
>DALYIB010000023.1:0-19952 GCA_031970595.1 Pseudobdellovibrio sp. | reverse complement strand
CCCAACGGACTGAAAACTTTTAAAATCATGCTCACCCAACAAATATTTCGAACAGTCATTTAGATAATTCAGGTCCAAAGGCTTGTACATCCAACCCATTGTACGACTGAAAAACGCACTCGGTGTGGGTGAGTTATAGATCAAATATCGATAAGTTTTTCTCTCGGCAGATAAAGTCGCATGAAATTCCGGCGGAGCAATCCAAGCTTTTTTAATGACAATTGTAGATGGTAAAAAAGATTTCGTCGCTCGCCCTAAATCAAATCTTTGCAACTGTTCAACTGTCATTGTCGTGTCGAAATGTCCAACCTGATTCACAGCATGAACACCTGCATCTGTTCGACCCGAAGCGCATAAATCAATCGGATGTTTGAATACTTTTTCGAGAGCTTTTTCAAGAGTTCGACTGAGACTGGGTTTTTCGATTCCATTTGTTTCGCGCTGTAAATTTTGACGTTGCCAACCGCAAAAATCAGTTCCGTCATAGGATACAGTAAATTTGATACGTGTTTTACTCTCAGACATCGACATCAATATTCACTTGTTAAAAAAAATGCGCAACTAGAAAATAGCTGCGCTGAAAACAAGCTTATAACAATTTCACTTTATTAGGCTCAGGTTGAGCATGTGAACCTAGATCTTCGACATTCCAAAATAAATAGCCCTCGGGATTAGCATCCAGCTTGACGTCTTCCATGGTTTGTTTGTTCCAATAAAAAATACCTTGAGTTTTCGAGAAAGAACCAAATTTTTTATCCGTGTTTGCATTCAAACGAAGAACTCCGCTGGCTTGAGTTCCTTGATATCTGAGTAAATAATCGCCTGAACAATTTTCACCTTCAGCTTTCCACATAAAAACCCAACTCGTTGGAGTATTTACAATGTCAGCTCTATTCAAAATCATATTGGCATTCGGAATTTCTAGCTGAATTTTGCAACCTGCGACTTCGGATCGTGCAAATTCCGAAGGTAATTTCCAAATGTTCATTAACTGTCTGATTTTTTCAGTTTGTTCTTCTGTGACTAATCTTTCAGGAAGAGAGGTGTCCTTAGCATCCGTTTTCCCACGACAGCTCATCATCAAAAAACCTAATATTAAAGCGAAGATTATTTTAATAGACATAAACACCTCGTTACTCAGGTGTTGCAAGCTCAATTCCAATTTTAAAAGATGATGGTCATTTTAATGAACTTTGAATGTCTCAAATTAAAACAAGGAATGTATGGGACAAAAAATGTTAACCACTAGAAATCAAAACTCATTCCACCCTGGATGTAGTTCGCACTGTATTCAAAGGCCTCTGAGTTGACTTGAACAGTTTTAACTTCGACGTTCACCCACAAGTTTCCGATTCCATATTCGCTGTTAAAATTAGCCGCCATTTCACGATCGAGCGCTGTAATATTAAATAAAACTCCACCCGCTCCGTAAAAGCCCAAAGAACCAATGGCGCTAATTTTAGAACGGTCTTCTCTTTTCTCGGCCAGAATAATATATGTTCCACCGCCCGATACGTACGGCGCAATTAACTGAGAACTTTTGTATTCAAAACGATAAACAGCCCCTAGATAGATGGGTAATGTTACAAATGTGAATTTCTCGAGAGACTCCTGACTGGGGTTCGAAACTAAACGACCACGACCAGAAGCAAATTGAAACGAAGCACCTAACTGAGCCCCGATTTTTCCAGCATCGGTATTAAAAAAATATTCGTAGTCATATCCAAATGAAAATTTGGAAGCCCCCGAATAAATGTCTTCGAATTGGACCTGAGTAATACTGGCACAATCATCCGTACCCGATTTTTGGCAAATATCCACAGACATTGTAGGCGTTTCGGCAGAACCAAAGCGCAAATGGCTGGATTGATTTTTGAATGGATTCACAACTTCATAAATATATGCGCCGTCTTTATCAATGCGGGTTAACCCATCGGCTGCCCCTTGATGACGAACTTTGCGCGCATCCATTTGAGTGGCCATCGCAGATGCAGAAAATAAAATAATTGCTGTCAGAGACTTAAAAAGCATTACTTCCACGACTTTCTGAAAAAAAGACTTCCCATTTTTTGACGAAAATAAAACAACCCAACCAGAAATAGTCCTAAAGTCAAAAATCCTACTTCAATACCATAAGTTAATGTTAACCAGGCCCACCCCGCCATTGGGTACAAAGTCCATCGCGTCAGTGTTTTAATAGATTCGTGTTGCGAAATCCAATCCGCAGCTATCGGTCCGTACTGATAGTAAGCTTTAACAAAAGCGGCTCCTGCCGAGTTATGCATTAAAAATTCATTTCGGAATTTTCTGAAAATTTGAACTTCTTTTGCCATATTTGATCCGAAAGCGACTGTTGAAATAAAGCAGCTTTTATCATCCAATAATCCAACTACTTCGGATGTTTCGGCACACATTTGATTGGCGTCCGCATTGTTCGCTGTGAATGCAAAAATATTTTGTGCTAAATTTCTTTGGCCTGCAAAAACACAGTATCGCGTGTAATTTTCTAAACCATTTAAATAAGGATCACTGGCAATATTTAAATCAGAACCGCTGACAAAATTTTTACTGATCAAAATACCCTGACCGTTACTGACAGCTGTGCTAATTCCAGCGGCTTGTGGATAAGCGAAAAAAACAACACCTTCATAGTCCGGTGAACCTGTCGGCCGATTTGTAGTCACTAAGGGTTCTGGAGAATCCATAATCACCATTTTTTGATCCCCAGGAAATAAGGAATAAGAATAGAGGCCGTAATTCACAGCTCCACCACCAAAATCTTGAATGTGATAAGTTGTGACTGCGCTGCTGATAGCATGAAAAGAAGTTGTCACTTGTAATTTTTCAGTTTCGGCATCAGCAGAACTGTTGCCATTTTCATCGGCCCAAATATAAAAAGATTTCGTCGTACTGTAATCACCTGAACTCAGGGCGCTAGGATCACAACCTGTGACTCCGACAGCATTACAATATTCTGACCAAGTCGTTGAAAGAGTCATATCTGCACTGGCTGCAGCCCCGGTTGTCCGAGTTCCAGAAATTTCCACTGCAGAACCATTGGAATCACCAATAAACAATGCAATCGATTTGCCGGTCAGATCCACCGAATTTTGAAATGTAAATGAAATCGTCATAGCTGGATGGATACTTTTTTGATTGCACGGCTTTAAACCGCCGCCTGTCGTGTCTTTGCAAGTATCACAAGTTGAACCCGAATCCGCCCCAGAACAATATGTCGTTACATCACCAGCCACACCTGCATAAATTTTTTTGGCTGTTTCATCATAATAACTGGTTCCAGATACAGTTCTTAGTGTCGAAGTCGACATTAGGAAAAGTGCGGCAATAAGAGGGGTTAATCGTGATTTCACCCCTTTAGTGCAACACAGTCAAAAATGAATGTCAAAAGTCTATTTTTTTAGCAAAATAATTTTTCAGCGATTTGCAGCCCGTTCAGAGCAGCGCCTTTTTTCAAATTGTCCGAAACAACCCACATCAACCAACGTTTTGTATTAAAGCGATCTTGATGAATACGACCAATAAAAACAGGTTCTTCACCAGATACTTCAAGTGGTGTTGGATAATCTTTGTCTAAAACTGCAATGCCTTCAAATTGTCCTAAACAATTCACGACATCCGATTTTTTAGCTTCTTTTTTCAAAGTCACCCATACAGATTCCGAATGACTGTTCAATGCTGGAATTCGAACTGTGAATGCCGATACTTTTAATTCTTGATTGTCCAAGATTTTTTGAGTCTCGTTCATAATTTTAGATTCTTCGGTGCAAAAACCATCATCACCAAACGAACCAATTTGTGGAATGCAGTTAAACAAAATTTGTTTTGGGAAGGCCTTTACTTGTTGATCCACTTCTTGGAAATTTTTTGTTTGATTCAACAATTCATCATAACCTGGCAAACCTGCTCCGCTGACGGCTTGGTAAGTCGACACAGTGACGTCTTCGATACCAAATTGATCCATCAATGGTTTCAATGCCACGACCAATTGAATCGTACTGCAGTTCGGATTGGCAATGATTTGTGGTTTTGAGTTGGCATTTAATAAGTTTCCGTTCACTTCAGGAACGACTAATTTAATATCGGCATTCATACGAAATGCGTTCGAATTATCGATCGCAAAAGCCCCAGATTGCACTGCTTGTGGGGCCCACTCTTTGGAAATATCATCACCTGAACTAAAGAACACCATATCTAAACCATCAAAACAGCCTGGCTTTAAAGTTTGAACTGTCCATGATTTACCAGCCAGTTCTAATTTCATGCCTTCCGAATTTTGACTGGCAAAAGGACGAAATTCAGCAATTGGCTGATCATATTCTTCGATAATATTAATGAAGGTTTCTCCCACAACGCCTGTGGCACCAACTAAACCAATTTTTAATGGACGCGACCATTTTTTCATTTAGTCTTCCTTTTCTTCCTGAAGATCGTTTTCATTTACAGTTGCTGGAGCATAAACGCTGGCTGGAATTTGCTTATGCTTTTTACCCAAGCGCATAATACCAAAGATAGCTCCTAATAAAGCATAACCAAAGAAAAGTACGAACAACATCACTTCAGGTCGCAATGCAACTAGAAACAAAATGACCACACCTAAAATCAAATAACGGAATGGTAAACGTTGTTTTAAATCTAAATCTTTGAAAGATCTGTAACGAAAATTAGAAACCATGACAAATGCGAGTAAAATCGTCATGAACAACAAGCCTTTGTGTGCTGTTGCATCCCAAGCCATATCCTCGAAAGCTAAGTAGGCCGAAGCAATAATACCGGCTGCCATTGGAATTGGTAAGCCTTGAAAATAATTTTTCTCGACTACACCCACTTGAACATTGAATCGTGCTAAACGTAAAACACCACAGGCTGCAAATAAAAAACAAGCCATCATCCCCAAACGTCCCATTGGATTCAAAGCCCATTGGTACATCAACATTGCCGGTGCCACACCAAAGCTGACAGCGTCACACAAAGAATCCAATTCAGCGCCAAACTTACTTGTCGCGCGAGTTAAACGCGCTAAACGACCATCCAACTGGTCAAATACAGCCGCTGCAACAACAGCAATCGCTGCTGATTTATATTCACCTTTAAAAGTTTGCAAAATTGAATAAAATCCACAAAATAAATTGGCAATCGTCACCATATTTGGAAGTACGTAAACATACATTCCCAATTTTTTTCCATTGGCTGTTTTTTCTTCTAGTTCATCAAAATTTTCCATGATTCGTCCGTTATATTAAAAGTTGAGACACGTTAAATAAATAAAGAATAATATAAATACCGATACTGCTGAGCAAGGGCATCGTGAAGTTATCATCAATTTTAGCAATCGGGATCAGCTCTGCCAAAGCTCCTACAAGGCCCGCGAGCAATGAAATAATCAAAATGTAATCTACGATATTATTAAAATACAAAAAGATCCCAGTCAGAACTGTACAGACAACATAGGCTGCAATGAATCCCTGTACGGATTTGTGACCGAAAATTTTATCTTTGCCATAGCGAATTCCCACATAACTGGCGATGGGATCCGCGAAAGCCAAAAATAATAAACTGAGGCTGACAACTGATTTCGGAAAAACAGACGCGATTAAAATTGTACCTGTAATCAAGTAAGTTGTGCCCGCCAAACGATCTAATTCGTTTTGACGCATAATCAATTTGAACATTTTTGAAAGTTTTGAATTCAAATCCGGATTATTCAAGCGAACGAAGTCAGCCGGTACAAAGGCAATCCATCCTAAAATCAATAACGACATGCAGATCCAAAACGGCAAAATATTCCAAGCAACGAACATTAAAAAAACTGTCGTTACATGCCAGACTTTTCGGGCTAAATGAACATCCGATCGCTTTTTAAAATGATCTACGAAAGGATTTCGTTCTTTGTTTTCATTTACATTTATTTCAGTCATCACAAGGGAATCAAGTTAAGAAAAACTCTGGGGCGTGTCACTGAATTTCAAAGGTTTTTTGCTCTATTTTGATCATTTGCGTCTTTGTTTGCCCGTCATTTAAGCTAAATTCTAGCTTTAGATTATTTACTCCAGGTGCTAGCTGAATAAAGTCAGTTAAATACTCACCTGATTGCGACTTGAAAACTTGCGCTTGATATTGATTACTTTGGTTTAATATTTGAATTTGGGCTGGTTCTAAACTAGCCGGACAGTTCACCAGCTTGATCATTAGATTTTTTTGAATGGTCAGAACGGCATTTAACCGCGTCTCCATGCACTCCACTGAAACTTGTTGTTCATTCGTATTTGCAATCTGTCGTTGCTGTAAAGTTTTGGGACTGGGACGATCCTGCGGAACTTCGACCAGCTGTGTTTCACTGGGACCCGTATAGAATAAATTAAAATACGTATAGCCGCTGAGGCCAAATAAAGTAATCAATGGAAAAATTAAAAATTTGATTCTTCTAAACACATCCCTGTATCGGACTTTGTTTTACCAAAATTGACAATTAACTGCTGCGAAAAGTGTCTCATTGTAAAACACTTGGACAAATCGGAATTCTTAAAAGCCTTATAGAGCATTTGAGCTGGCCAGCAAATCGCAATGAGGCTTGCTCATGGTACGTATGTTGTTATGCCTCAGCGCAATCAGTCTTTTGGTGAGCTGTCAGAAAAGCTCTGACAGAATTAATACTCTTTTGCAATCCAGCGTTGATGTGAACGCTGAATCGACAACCCATTTAGATTGGGAAACATCGGAATATCATCCCCAACAGATATTCAAAGACTTGCGAAAAAGTCTGGTTGAGAACCAAACGAACGCGGAACAGGCCGCCGCTCTTAAGAAACAAATTTGTTCTGGATTACAAAGTTTGAGCGATGATTCATTATTGATTTTTGAATCTGAAATTTCAAATCAATCCAACAAAGAACTATTAGGTCAGTGCTATTCTAATTTAAGTCAAAGACTGCAATCCAAAAATCATGAAAACATGATGCACATCAAGTATTTTACAGATGCAACATCCACAGCAGGATCAAATATTGATTTTCAACTAAAGACAAAAATCATTCGTGATTTTGATCACATGAATTTAAATAAACATACGGCTTCGTTAAAAGAAAAAGAAGTTTTACTGACATTTGACGATGGCCCCCATAATGAATTCACGCATTCGGTTTTAAGAACCTTGCAAGAAGCTGGATCCGTCAAAGCGATGTTTTACCAACTTGGAAAACAAATTTCACAGTTTCCCCAAGTCACGGCCGAAGTTTCTGAAAAAGGTCATATCGTTGCGAATCACTCGTGGAATCATTACTGTATGGACAGCACAGAAATTTGTAAAAAAAATAATAAAGGCTTGGTTTTGACAGATCAACAAGTTCAAGACGAAGTTGTAAATACATTTAATTTAATTAAATCCATCGTTGGAAAAATCGCTCCCTTTTTCAGATTTCCATATGGGGATAATCGTAATGCTACCAGCGAATTTTTAAAGAAATATCAAATTTTCGAAATGCATTGGAATATCGATTCAAACGATTGGCGTTATATGCAAAAAATCGGAAAAGAATCAGTCCCTTTTACAAGTAAAGATGTTTTGAACAGTGCTCTTGGAACCTTAGACCGCAGCCAGAAAGGTGTTGTTCTATTCCATGATGTTCATCGCCGTACTGCAGAAATATTACCTCAATTTTTATACGAGCTTTATAAAAGAGATTACACAATTGTTTTATTTGACAAACACCTAGACCCTGACGAGTCATTTTAAGACAGATTTGCAGTTCTAAATAGACAATGTAGAATAAGGACATGTCTGGCGATAGTATTAAAGTAAGTCTTTTTAAGGCCAAAGATGAAACCATCAATCTGTATTTACCGTTAGTGATTTTCGCATCCTTTCTATTGATCAGCCAAACAGGATTAGCGCAAAATGAACACGCAAGTAATTTATTATTTGTCGTTTCGAACATTATTTTTCTGAATGTTGTACACAATATATTTTCATTATTTATTCTGACCGATTTGCCTGAAATCCAACCTTATCTTAAAGATCACTTTAAAACGCAACCCTTTCATGTAGGCTATCGCAGCTTGAGTGTGTTTGTTTTTTTCTTTGTATTAATGTGGGTATTCCCCCAATTTAAAACTTGGGGTGACGGCGGTCCCTATTTATTTTGGACAGCAGTTCTGTTGATGCAATTCTTTGCTTTGTACTATCACACGCTCAGACAAATCGAAGGCCTTTGTGTTTTGTACAATCAAAACATGAAAAATTGGTTGATGAAACATCAACCCGAATCCATGAATGAAATTGATCAATTACAAAAAAAAGAAAAAATATTATTCAAAAGCTTTTTGATCATCAGCTGCCTGGGATACGCTTTTAATATTTTTAAAATGGAAAACTGGATCATTCCAATGTTCTTACTGTCGGCGGCTAATTTAATTCTGATATTTGTTGTGAATCTAAAGGTGCCGCGCTGGAATCAGTCGAACAAATGGATTTACTTAATCCGACTCATTGCGTTTACTGCGGGCATCCGTTATCCCATTTTGGGCGCCGTCGTTCCATTTTTTCATGGAATCGAGTACTTTTTCGTTACGAAAAAACTATTTACGAAATCAGCTGTTCAATCGACTCACATACAAAAACGTGTTTGGCGCTATATGGTGCCGGTCAGCATCCTTGTTGGAATATTAGCAATTTTCAGATTGGATCGCGGTTTTGGATTGACCCTGATGGGACAAGCACCTGGGATCGACTTATTCATTGTAATCCTATCGTGCTTATCTTTTGCTATTTCATTTGTTCATTTTTATATAGACTCTTTTATTTTTAAAATGAAAGAGCCTGGAATCCGAAACTCAGTTGGAAAACTGCTAGCTTGATTATTTTTTATCGATACTGATTGCGAATTTTTTAACGCCCGCACTCTTAACTAAATCTAAAACACTCACAACACGACCGTGTGGAACGTCTTTATCGGCAGAGATAATGGCTTGGACTTCAGGATTTTTTTTAAATTCTTCGATCGCAGCGGTGTTCACATCGGTATCACTGACGGATTTACCATCCAGATTCAAGGTTCCGTCCGAAGCAATTGTAATATTTAATTTACTGGGCGTCGTGGCTTCGCCCGAAGCGGCCTTGGGTAAATTGACATTGATGGATGGCTTCATGATCATCGGAGCCGTGACCATAAAAATAATAAGTACAACTAGGATAATATCAACCAACGGAACTACGTTGATTTCTGACTGCAAGTCGTCAGAGGAATCTAATTTCATTCCCATAACTATGAACCTTTCATTTTAGAGTAGGCTAAGCCTAGCTCTTTAACGGAATCCACACTTGTTAAGATCGATTTAACTTTACGTGTAAAATAGTTATAGAAAATACTGGCTGGAATAGCAACAAAGAGACCAGCCGCAGTTGCCACAAGGGCTATTGAAATACCAGCCATCACCGTCTGCTGTCCCGCATCCGTTGCCTGAGCCAGATCGTTAAACGCTTTCATGATACCTAATACTGTTCCCAACAATCCGATAAACGGCGCATTCGATGAAATCGTCGCCAAGACCGGTAAAAATTTTTCCAGTTCTGGTTTTTCTGTTAAAATAAATGTATTAAAAATTTCTTCGAATCCTTTTTCTCCATGAGCCTTCAGATGTTTGGCTGCGTGACTAGCTGCGCGACCTTCAATCGAAGTCGGATCTTTAGCAATGTCTTCAAAGTCTTGTAATGAATTTGTTTGTAACGCTAAACGAATGCGCGCTTTGATACGATCTGATTCAACACCAATTTTTTTAAGAGTCATAAAACGTTCAAAAATCATTGCAATAGAAACAATACTCATAATCAATAGCACAAATAAAACGGCTTGATCGGCATAATGGGCAATGGCAAAAATTTTCTCAGCAAACATGAAAGCTCCTTGTTAGTCTTACGAATTATTATTATGATATCGGAAGATGATCGCGTCAAAATATGTCTTTACATTCTGGCTCTTATTATTAGTCCTAGCCTCGACTTCGTGCCAGAAATCAACGTCAAGTTCGTTCTTGATTCTTGCTTTTGACAGACTGCCACACGACCTCGTCAATTGTTCAAATGACAAAGACTTTGAAAATTCGGGATATCAATCAATATGTAAAGAATCAGTTCAATTCACGAAAGCTTATACGACGTCGCTGCAACCAGCTGCCGCGATGGCCAGTCTGTTATCTGGAGAATATCCCTATCAACATCAACTGCATCGAAGTTTTGATCGAATTTCACACCAAACGTCCTTATTAAGTGCCCTGGCTTTGCAAAACGACTATCGCACATCTTTTTTTTCAGGCTCTCCACACATTCTTCGCAAGACCGGGCTATCACGTTTCTTTGAAACTTTTGATGATTCAGCTGCTTTGAATAAAAAAAATGTTTTCAAAGACTTTAAAATACAATCGGAAGAATTTTTAAACTGGACGGCCGAAGAATCTGATAAAAAGTTTTTTTCAATTATATACAACTCAGAACTGGAAATTATAAATACCAAGGATACAAATAAAACAAATTTCGAAAACTTGGATGATAAATTATTTGTGTTTTTCGAAGAGCTTAAGAAAAGAAATCTTTGGAATACAACTCACATTCTTCTGGTGGGCCTGAATGGTCAGAATAAGTATTCACGGTTCAACGAAACAGCCTTTTCAAATCTGCATTCAGAAAACACACAGATTTTGGCTCTTTATAAAACAGCTCGCCAAAAAGGCGACGACGGAGTTAATTGGAAAAATGACTCTGAAACCAACCTGATCGGGCTGAATAAAATTATTCAATGCTTTTTAAAAACCTGTACTGATATTGAAAAAAAATGGGATAAAAAACCATTGCTCGTGGAAGCTGTGAATCCCTATCCGAATGATGAAAATCAAATTGAAACAAAATATGCTCTTATTGATGGAACGGATTTGATTATTGAAAATGACCCGCCAGCTATGTACAACATGCTGATCGATCGATTTGAAACAAATCCACTTGCGGATGAAAAAGAAAAAACAGACAAAGCTTTATCGAACTTTAACGACATACGAAAAAATAATATTAAAAGATGGGCCCCAGGCGCTTTGAATCCTCGATATCTTACAAATATTCACTTTTATTTGAATAAAAATGAACAAACCGATGTTTTACGAAATTTGACAGATCCATATAATCCTTTGATCGTTTTTTCAATTGAGTATTACCTAAAAAATTGGTTTCAATATCAACAAGTTCTTGAACAAAAAATTTTACCAGCGATGACCTTACCTAAAAAAAATTGCAAAATTGAAGATCGTTTCGAAAAAGAAACTGTCAGAAAATGCGCGGAACCTCTTTACAAGGCTTACTTTAATTATGTCTATTCGAGCGAGTTTGAATTAGATCCTAAAAAAACCGAGTTCGAATATCTGCAATTGAAAGAAGAGCATCTAAATCATATACGTAGGCGAGCACAAAATATAGCTCTAGAAAACATCTGGGGACTGGAAGGCCCCATCGCAACCAATTACGTAGAACCTATTTACTTTAAGGATCGATCTTTTTTTAATCGATAATTACTCAAAATCGATCAATGAAATTTTCCAAACGGTCGATTGATTAAAATAATCCGAATCGACAACGAGCTCGCTTAATCCTTTGGTTGAAATCGAATTGATTTGAATGATTGGCGTCGGATCTAATCCTAACAACTGCGTAGGCAATAAGACTTGATCGTCTAGCAAATTACCACCGCTTGAAAGCACCATTCGTTGTTCATTTTTGATAGCTGTAAAACCAAAGCGGCCAACCGAAGCACATATAACTTCGTTGTTTTTTTTATAAACAATTCCTATTTCGCAACCCTGGGCATAACGTTCTTTATTTTCAGTCTTATAGACAATATCATTGGCCAAGAGCAATGATATTCGGACTTTGTTCGCATAACTAGACAGACTTTCTATAAATTCAAATGGAGTTGTTACTTCTAAATCCGCATCTGCAGCGGATAAAAAATGGCTGATTTCATCGATGACCTTTTGTTGAATTTCAAGGCCTGACCATGAACGAAAAAAAATAAATAATTGATCGTTCAACAACTGGATAACTTGTGTCTGTGGAAATTTGAAATGTCCCGCATGTCCTGACAAACCGCTTGATTTCATTACAGCGCTCCATATTTTTTCAATTTAATGAAGGCCTTGCGATAGTATTCGCCGTCTTCTAGATCTAATTCGATTATCTTTTTCCACTTTTCTTTAGCACCAGGACGCGTTTCATCGCCTTCGACATTACCGAAATTTTCATCGATCACTGATTCTTGATACATGACCATGACTTTTTTACGCAATTCATCTGTGTATTTATCAATACGTTCTTTCAATGTTTTATTTTCTGGATCATAAATCAAGGATCCTCTTAAGGACAAGACGGCTTCTTTAAGTTTGCCTTCCTGAATATAGGCGTCTGCTTGTTTTAAATTTTCAGATGTTCTGAATGCAATTTTATCTTCGATAAATTTAATTCTGTTTTTCGCTTTAGTTTTTAAATTGTTCGGATCTGGTAGTTCTGTGTCGATCACTTGTTTATAGGCCTTGATTGCTTTATAAGGATATCCGCTAGCCTGAATTTTAGCAGCTCGCTCAAACATGTCCTCAAGTGATTTAACTTGTGATTGATAATTTAATTCTTGATCGGCTTTCAAACGTTTTTCATCTAAGATCTTTTGGGCTTCTGCAACCAGTTTTTCATACTCGGGATTTGTTGGATCCACTTCTACGACCGGCGCCATACACAATTTTAAATCATCCATGTTGACGTCTTTGGTAATTAGTTTTTTACATTTTTCAGCTGTTTCCAAAATCATTTTTTGGCGAGCCGCTAATTCTTCTTTACGAACACGCTCTTCTTCGATAGCGACTTTGACCAATTGATTGTTTTTGGCCTCTTCCAACATGGATTTAGAATCCAAATACCCCGTTGGTAAAATTTCATGAATCTTGTTTAAACTTTCAAAGGCCATACTATCTTTGGATTGCAACATGGATTTTTGCGCCAAAGAATACAAATCCTTAATCGTTTTTTGTTCTTCGGGTTTCAGACGCGAAAACGGATCCCCATTGTCAGTAGGTGCTGTAGCAACTACAGCCTCTGGCTGATTCATTTGTTCACTGAGGAAAAACATTCCACCCAAAAAAATTAAAATCAACGTGATCAGCAATGGTTTATTGGATTTAATTTTCCCCCAAGCAGATACTGGTGCTGGTGGAGGTGTCTGCGGATCAAAAGTATAAAACTGATTCGGTTCTGGCTGTGCACCTGGCATTCCAGTGAATGGTCCACCCGACATCATGGGATCAAAAGGCTGCTGCTGCTGATCGACATAAGGCTGTTCGATTTCCTGCAACATCATCGGCTCTTCAGCAGATGGATCTGATTCAATTTCTGTCTGTTCTATGGGCGAAACATCCTCATCATCGTTAGGGACTAATTGCAAAGGCGGAATTTCAATTCTGTCCATGCGATATTGAAAGTTCGGATCATGTAATTCAAAATACATGACGTTATCTAATACACTGATCCCATCACCACTTTTCAGCGGTGTTGGATCCGCCGACGATATTGGCGAACCATTTAAAAAAGTTCCATTGACACTGGCCAAGTCTATGACCGTATAGACTCCATTTATTTTTCGGATTTCAAATTGTCGACGACTGACTCGCTGATCGGGAATAATAATTTGACAAGAAGGATCGCGACCTGCAACCCAAGTATCACCGACCTCAAGTCGAAGCATTTCTCGGACTTCACCCGTTGCCGACAACATTTTAATATATGGAACTTGCTGAGAAGCTCCGATAACAGTTCGCTCGTTTTCATCAACAGGTTGAGCCTGACCAGACGCCATTTCAATACCCGCATCTGGTACATCGGAAAATTGAAATTCATAAGGGGGAATCTGAAATGTCAATCCATGTTCTAATGGAATAGTTTCAACTCGTTGACCGAGAGAATAAATTTCGCCGAAACGCGACAATGAAGACAACACCCATCGACCGTCTTCAATTTTAATTTTAAAATGTTCTCGAGAAATACCTTTTTCAGGTTGCAGACGGATATCGCAATTTTCTTTGCGACCCCCAATATACTCTTTATCGGGATTTAATCCGATATCGCTAATTTGCGCTCCACGGAGCATCACCTTTATTCGCGGCATTAACGAATACCCTCAGCAGCCAAACGACATTTTTCTTGCATGTGATCAGCATACTGATAATTCACGTCGCTACTTCTTCCATTTAACATATTTAATACCTGCTCGAACATTGACTGGCACATTTTAAAATTATGCTTGTCATAGTAACTATCTCCAAGCATTATTTTTGCTTTTAAGACCTCGTCAAAACGAATCTTTGATAGTTCCAGATGTTTCCGCGCCAATACATTATTGGATTCCAAGTTTAAAACAAGCTGAAATGATTCTTGAGCGACTGAATAATTACCCAATTGAAATTCACGCATCCCTCGGATAAAGTTTTCCTGAGCTCTGAGAGCTGTCGGAGAATTCATTTGTTTTAATTTTTCATTTCTTAAAGCCGCTTCTTTTCGTTCTTTTTCAGAAGCTATTTGGATAACCGACTCGGCTGTTCCTCGAACAATACCTGGTTTATTCACCGGCGGCACTGTCTGAGCATTCTTTTTAGGCTGATCCAGATAAAAATATCCAGCAATAGCAAACACGGCTAATATTAAAATATAAAAAAACATTGGATTGTTTTTTTTCGCAGCAGGCGTTTGATAGCTGTTTGGATGTACTCCCGGGTGACCCGGTTGCTGCATCGGTCGCCCCATGTTCCCCGCCGACATCATTTGCGGTCGTCCCGGCTGAGCCATTCCTTGTTGCGGTCGCGCCTGCAAGTTTTGATTCATTTTCGCAGGAACTTGCTGCCGCATTGCTGGCGGCATAGCGGCTTGTTGATTTTTCAATGGGACAGGTGTTGGGTGTTTGGGGGCTGGTTTAGCAGCTGCTTTACTTCCACCCACCTGTGGTTTCAAAGGTGCTACTTTTTGAGCGACGGCAACGACACTTTTTCCCAAATCAAACTGAATTTCAAATTCGGTATCCCCAATTTGAAAATGACCATCATTGACCAATTTCCAACGCTGAACAGATTCCCCGTCAACTGTAATAAAATTTTTCTGAATTAAATTAACAACTTCGACTTCATCGTTCAGAACGACAATTTTTGCATGCTGGCGACTGATCAATGGATCATTTAACAAAACAATGTCATTTTCGGGAGCTCGTCCCATCGTAATTTCAGATTTAGAAAAAGAAAACCTCTGGCCTTCATGAGGGCCTTTCTTGATCACTAATTTGATCTCGATTTGCTGAGGTTTTAGTTTTTCTGCTGCTGACATATTTTACGCGCTCTCCACCTTTGCCAATGTAAAAATATAATATTCTGGGCGTCCCGACGAATTCAATGATGCTTGAACAGAAATAGTACATTCAAATTGTGAAAATGGAATTTTATCCGAATGAACTTCATAAGGTGACCCTTGTGATTTTGTCACTAACGCTTCGATATTTTGCATCAATGCGGGATCTGTAATGCTGCTGTAATGCTGTTGAATCAAAGCATCCTTTGTTGTTTGGGCAATTTGTTCGAACGAAGCATTCAACGCCAGGATGTTTCCTGAAGAATTTAAAACAACCATAGGCTGTGTAACCAAATCAACTAACTGAATATATTCCAGATCACGATTCTGAACAGTCGGAGTCTCGGTTTCAGAAAGTCCATTCCAAACACGGTTCAAAAGCAAGTTCACATTAGTCACCAGTTTTTGAAATTCCGGATAATCAAACAAAACCTCTGTTCGATCTGATTTTTCCCTGAGGGCTTGATCAATTTGAGTATTTAATGCATGGATCGGATGCTGAACCAATCTTGAAAAAATAAAAAATAGCAACCCACCCAGGACTGAAGAAATAATTAAGGTCTGCATAAATAAACTGACGACGCGTCCTTGATCGACACCTAATCCACTGACATCGTAATATACAATCGCATGATATTTAATTTGTGATTCACCTGTCGTAGCATCGTAAATTCCAATAGGATGTGTAGCCCCGATGGTGTTTGAATCAACACGTCCAAAGGCCGCACGAGTTTCCTTACGAGCTTGTAAAATAAATGGCTTTGAAGCTTGACGACCTACTTTTTCAGGAGGTGCGATAATTGATCCATCCGATTGCTGAATGATGATGGCCTCTTTGATACCATCTTCTTTTAAAGCTTCTGCGACTGATAAATTCGAGAATTTGCCTGATAACAGATTGCTTTCGTTGACTCGCGCCAAACTTCTGGCAACTGATTTTGCGCGTTTGGCCGCTTCGTTTAAATTTGATTCTTGCGTGATAGTCGCCATCGGAATCAGTGATAGCAAAGTCACCATTAAAATATATACCATCACCAATCCAAACAAAACTTGTTTGAATGGCATAACGATGGACAGCTTGTAAATAGCTGGCATCAATTTGTTTTCAATAACATTTTCCAATTTTTCAGAAAATGTCAAAGTGGGCTCAACAGGCGTTAAGCTTGGCGCAGCCTCAGGTGTTGGCATCTGATTGTACATAGGTTGTTGCTGATACGCATTGGCACCTGAATACATCGGATTAGACATCATCGGCTGTGGCATCGATTGCTGCTGCATTGTCGGATAAGCTGGAACTTGTGTCAAAGGCATTGGAGCTGGCGGCCGTTTTGGTTTTGAAGCCACCACGACTGGCTGTGATTTAGGACGCAAATCCGGAGTTGGAATGACATCCATAATAATGTCAAATAAACTCAGTTTATCACCCAAGCTTAAAATAGAGTTTTGAATTTTCACTCCATTTACGAAAGACCCATTACTGGATTTTAAATCCACAACCATCATTTTGTCTTTGTATACATGAATTTCACAATGTTCTTTTGAAATTCCCACTGATTGAATTTTAATATCACAATTCGCACCACGACCTAGTAAGTTTTTACCTAACTTAAGATCAAAGATTTGTCCTGATTGGGCTCCGGATAAAACTCTAACTGACCACATGCAATTGATCTCCACTCTGAAGCTGCCACTTTTCTGCAAACCCACTTTGGGCTTCGATGACCGAATAGGCTTTCCACACCGGACCAGCGATTCGAAACGGCTTAACACCTTTATAAATTTTTTGAACTTTATATTTTTGATCGATAAAAATACAATCGATTGTCATTTTCATGAATAAAGTATGAATATTATTGCAAGGCTTAATCCACAAAACATGATCACCCACAAGTTGCTCGCGGCCCAATAATCCACGCGCTCGGGCCCAGAAAGATTCTGCCAATTCAACTTGTGAACTTAATAAGCTTGCTTGCTGTTCACCGATATCGTTCTTGTGAATTTTGTACAGTTTTGCAAACATTATTGGCCTCCACCGTACATCATATTCACTGCAACAGGGCCAAATACCATGATAAAGACAGCTGGCAAAATAAATAGCATTAAAGGAATCAATATTAACTGCGAAGCTCGTGCCCCTGCTTTTTCAGCACGTAAAAATCGCTCGAGTCTCATTTGTACGGACTGATCTTTTAAGACTTGTGAAATACTGGCACCCGTAGCCTCGGCATCAATCAAGACAGCCACAAAGCTGGTTATTTCCTGCATATCCAAACGCGCGGCCATTTCTTTCAGAGCATCTGTTTTCGAAGAACCGATTTTGATGTCTTTTAAAACAATTTTAAATTCATCTGCTAAAACCGAATCTTGACCTTCGGCTTTGTCGACGATTTTTTGAATCGCACCAAAAAAATCTAATCCGGCCTCGACAGATAAGGCCAACAAATCAATGAAAAATGGCATATCAATTCGCACAGACAATTCACGCTGCTTTTTAGAAGCTTTACAATGCATTTCTGGCATAAAGAATCCCATTACCCCCAGGCCTACCAAAACAACAGGTGAAAAACCTAAGTCTAATGAAAAATTCAAAATCAATAAAAAAATCGGCAAAGCGATTCCTAAAAAAATCTGCAAACCAATAAATTCGTCTTCATTCAATTCTTCAGCAAGGCCACCGACCTTGATTAAATGACGAATTTTTTTTCGATACTTTTCAGACTTCACTTTGCTGGCATGTTGTAAAGTAAATTGATGCACCATTGGACGGCAAATATTAATCACACCATTTTTCGATTTAACAGGCTCGTCACCACTGGCCCATGACAACTGACTCTGCCCTGGTTTTCCTGCTAATAAAGAAGAAACAAACAAGTACACAGAACTACCTGCGAGCAACAAACCTGCGAATAACATCAGTTCTGCACTACCCATTTTCCCCCACTTTGATATCCTAAAAAAAATTTAGGAGTTTTATGTTCACCACAGAAAAAGAAAAAATAATTATCTTAGCTTCTCAATCACCTAGAAGAGCTGAAATTCTGAAAAAAGCTTCGTATCATTTTTTACCATTCCCTGTTTATGTATCGGAAATTCCACGTGAAAATTTAAGTCTGGATGAACAAATAATCGACATTGCTCAGCGAAAAGCTCAGGCTTGCCTAGACCAATGGCCGGATCGCAGCCTGAATGCCGTGATATTGGCCTCGGATACGATGGTTTGCATGAACGAAAAAGCTTATGGCAAACCTGAAAACGAACAAATGGCATTCGATTTTTTAAAACTTTTTTCGGGTCGAACTCATCAGGTTAAAACCGCTGTTATTTTAATCGATCTGCTATCAAAAGAAGTCTTGTCTCATATCGAGACATCCAACGTTCATTTTAAAAACCTGACCGATTCTGAAATTTGGGATTATATCCGAACGCAAGAGCCCATGGACAAAGCAGGAGCCTATGGTATTCAGGGATTAGGTGGAAAATTTGTCGAAAAATTCGAAGGCGATTTTAACAACATCGTGGGATTACCCTTGCATGCTATTGAAAAAATCTTCATGATGAAGAAATGGCAGTTCAAAAAGATTTAGCAAATCTTGATTTTTATTTGAAACAACTCCAGCCGAACCAAAAATTACTTGCTGTCAGTAAGCTTCAGCCCATCGATAAAATTCAAAAACTTTATCAACAAGGTCAAACACATTTTGCTGAAAATTATGTTCAAGAAGCTTTGGAAAAAATTGAAGCACTGAAAAATTTAAATATTCATTGGCACTTGATCGGGCCACTGCAAAAAAACAAAGTGAAATATTTAAAAAATCATTTTTCTTATATTCACTCTGTTGATTCATACGAACTAGCAGAGCTGATTTCAAAAAAAAGTATCGAAAACAATTTTCGTCAAAAAATAATGATTCAAGTCAATTTCTCGAATGAAGCCAGCAAAAGTGGATTTGACGAATCTGATTTTGAACAACAGTGGCCTCGCTTAAGCGATTTACCAGGGATTGAAATTTGCGGTCTGATGACAATGCCACCTCTGCAAAACGATCCAGAAGAAAATCGCATTTATTTTAAAAAATGTTATCAACTTGGTCAAAAATACCAACTAAAAGAATATTCAATGGGCACCAGTCATGATTACCAAATTGCTCTGCAAGAAGGAGCAACTTGGATCCGATTGGGAACTTTACTATTCGGAGAAAGGCTTTTGCAATGACACATCCGTTAATCAAAACGATGAAAATTGGCTTTATCGGCGCAGGAAATATGTCACAAACTTTGATCAAAGGTTTGATTGAAAGCAAACTGGTGAAACCAGAGCAGCTTTATGCTTCGAATAGAACTCCGGGCAAATTATTAAAACTGAAAGAACAATACAAAATCCATACGACTGAAATCAATCAAGATGTTGTCGAAGAATGCGACATTGTGATTATTGGTGTGAAGCCCCAAGATCTGGAATCTGCAATGGAAGACGTCGCGGGCGGATTTCGCGAAGAACAAATTATTATTTCACTGGCTGGAG
>DALYIB010000022.1:0-20000 GCA_031970595.1 Pseudobdellovibrio sp. | reverse complement strand
AGCACAGGATTTAAAATCTTCAAAATTTTTAATTTTTTTTGAAAGATCCTGTGCCTCATATTCGTATTGAACCAGAATGTGATAAATTTGCATTAGTATCTGTAAATCCAAGACAGTCCGTTCGCTTCAGCTGTTGCGATCGGCACAATCATCCAAGTATTTGTATCGGCAGTTTCTTTTTCTTTTTTCTTTCCCATGTTGGCGCTGGCTTTACCAAAAACATAACCCATTGCGATCCCCAAGGGATAATCACTGGCCCAGTGAACGCCATTATTCACCATTTGATAACTGAGAGCTGAAACCCATACAACAGACAACGGAATGACATAATTCGAATATTCAGGATAGGCATCGTTGATAATCGTAAAAGTTAATGTCGCAGTCATAACGTGACCACTTGGCATCGCATCGTAAAAAGCCGTTCGGGATTGATATTCTTTAACACTTGGAAACGGGCTCCAGCGGCCAAAGCGCTCTGTACGAACATAAGGGCTTTCACGTCCAAAAGCTCGCTTCAGCATTTGGCTGAATATAGTTGATGTCGCCATACCGTGAACAAGTCTGAGAGCCGTATTGTAAGCGCGGACATTATCGTTGACTTGGCCGTTAATAAAAAAACCGGCCGCAATCCCCGCATGCATCCACCCATCACCTAAAAAGTACATCCAAGATCCGGTATCTGTCGGTAGGCGCAACAAATCAATTTCGCCTGCGGATAAGACGGCTTTGGTATTATCTGTGTTTCCGATTCCAGCCGCACGACCTTCACGTTGCCAATTTTCTAGAATGACTTCGTCGTTATGATAAAGAACGAGCGTTGAACCGATAATACCCGCCCACCAAGGAATGGACTCTTTGGAAAAGGATGTCTTAAGCCCTTCGATGGATGTTGAAGGAATTTCGGTAATCACTGATAAAAGTGGAATTTTTTCTTCGCCCAGTGGATTTGTGTCCGAAATACCAGAAGTTGATGTCGGTGTTGCCGAAGTCGAAGCAGATTCTTCGGCCGCCCAAGCCATGCTTTGTAGGATCAATATAAATGCAAATGTAATTTTAAACATTTACTGAATATAGAAGAACATTATTTTTTCTGCAAACAAGTTTCAAAATCTTTTGGCAGGGGTGCTTCAATTTTTAAATCAGCCCGTGTGATAGGGTGTGAAAACTGTAAGCTTTTCGCATGCAGCATCAGGCGTGGGACATCGCCCGATTTTCCACCATAAATATTATCGCCCAGAATGGATCGATAGCTTTCTTGTAGGTGCTGCCTAATTTGGTGCGTTCGACCTGTTTTGGGTTTGGCTTGAACGTAATGGTACCAAGAGGTCGTATCTAGGATTTCGAACTCGGTTTCAGCAGGCCATCCACCCGATTTGACTGAAATCATTCTTTTTTTATGCTTGATCATATCTTTGGCGGGAGCCATATAATTTTTGATCAGCCATTTTTCAGGTGATTCTTGTAAAACTTCGCAAGTGACTTTCTTTCCGGCTTGCAGCTGATTGGGTCTGGTTAAACAAACATAAATTTTTTCAAATTCATGTTTTTGAAACATTTCTGTCAAAGGACGATTGGCTCGCTGAGATTTGCTGATTAAAAAAACTCCCGAAGTTTCATAGTCCAAGCGATGGTGCAAATACAAATTCCCTTTCAGGTCAGGGCGGAATTCCTCGAGCAGATCTTTGATAGGTTTTCGACTTTTATCAAAAGAAGGTTGTGATAAAACCATTGCTGGCTTGAATACACTTATTAAATCATCATCTTCAAATAAAATTTGCATTAAAACTGATACTCTATCCCAAATAAATAACTAGTTATGGTTTCTTGCATAGAACGGGCGGGATTCGTTCGCTGCCCGGTGCCTTCCAGCGAAGAACTTAAATCAGAATAAGTCAGTTGGCCACGAAAATTGATGCGATTCGAATAAGCATAAATGCCATAAAAATCAAAATTAACAAAATTATTCGATGACGGCCCCGAATCCACAGGCATTTCCGACAGTCTTTTGGTTAACATCAGTTGGGCTTGGGCACCAATACCAAAATCATTTTTTAAAGTCAGTGGAAAATATGCTCCCGCCTGCAAGTGCAAGCCAGAAAATTCAAAAGATGTAAACGCCGTCGGAGTTGAATCAGTCACGCTCGTCGTTCGCGACAAATGACCAAATCCGATATTTAAGCTGGGTCCCCAAAAATTTCCATCAATGGCATATTTGTATCCAACCACAAAATTGGTTTCACTGACATTGAAATTCAAGCTGTCAGGGTAAGAATTAGATAATGAATTATTCCCTTTGAAAAACATTTGTTTAAATTGTAAATCAGCGAAATATTCAGGCGTAATCCAAATTTGACCGCCCAGTGCAAAAGTGGGAGCTAAGCTGTTACCGGAATCATGCGTAGAGCCAGCCACTAAAGTATTCGCTAACTTGTAATTCGTAAATCCACCTAATAAATGTATTTTTCCGAATTGCGGGTCTTCTAAAGGTCGCCATTCTTCGGCTTGTTCAGAAACTTGATCGGCTTGTGTGGGATCCATGCTTGTATTGTACTTAATAGGATCAAAAGGCAAAAGCTTGCTGTTTTTTTCAATAACACCACTTTCTTTTTCAAAACTGATTTCACCAAAACTCAGATCGTCTTCGACTTGGGTTAAAACTACCTGACCGATAATTTCTTTTTCTGTGCCAATCATAAATTTTAGCTTGGGATGACGTTGAATTTTTAAAATTTGAGCGACAGATAATTTATCACCTATTTTTAATCCTGATTTTTTTCCAGAATTCAAAGTCACTTTTTGTCCGCGACGACTAGCAATCAGCGCTTTGTAAGGCAATTTATTTTTAATTTGTCGATAAAGCTGTTCAATAATTTCTTTGTATTTATTAATTTCAAATGTCTGTGTGTCTTCGTAAGTTTCTTGAATTAATGGTAGTCCACCATCCGCTGTATAGATCGTCATCCGAACTTGTAAACCCTGTGGGCTTTTCGTAGTTGAAACAGAAAACAAAGCATCCGTGCGCGATGATTTTAAGACTTTCAAAGTATATTCCGGTTGATCTTCAATTAGATCGATTCGGTATTTTTTTTCATCTGTCGCATCTGCGAATTTAATTTTTTCAAAAGACCAAAACTGATCGTTTGAGATTAATTTTTCTAACGTTTCCTCAGCTGCTTTTTTATAAACTCCGCCGACATTATCATAGCTGGGGACAACTGTGACTGATTTCAAAGTCAAAGACTGATCTTGTAGGCTGGTATATTTAGTCGGATACGGGGAATCATTATTCAAATTTTTAATTTGTGAAAATGCCCATGAAAATTGAAATAATACCAAGCTGCAAATCATTAAGTTTTTCATATTTTTATTTTCACTTTATTTATGACCAAGCGCAAGAAGCCACTCTCTCAAAAAGTCCAGGTCTTGTTTATATAAAAGTCTAGATTGAATTCCGACTTTGCAATAAAGATGAGAGTTTTCAAAGATAAATATAAAATAATAATATGAAGACTTGCTTAATAGTAGAAGATGCCAATTTCATGGTGGATTTGTATAGGTATTTATTAAAAGACTTACCTATTCAATTCATTGGCTCGGTTGATGATGGGGCTCGCGCTGTGGAAGTGATTCGGGCGCAGCAGCCTGATTTGGTTTTGTTGGATCTAATCTTGCCAGTTAAAAATGGTTTTGATGTTTTGGCTGAATGTGCAGGGCTTAAAACGCAATTTGTGGCAGTTTCTTCGATTAATGATCCCAGTCTGCAAAAGAAAGCATTGGATTTAGGGGCTATTTATTTCATTGAAAAGCCGTTTAAAAAAATGGAACTCATTAATGCCTTTGAACAAGTCATTTATAATCAAGAGGTTAAGCATGGATGAATTTAAATTTGTTTTAAAATGTTTATTATTCGCAGCAGTCGTCGTGTTTGCTTCGCAAATTCAAGTCGGCGAAGAAACTCTTGAAGACAAAGCACAGATCTTTTTATCTGAATCCGAGACGGCCCATTATTTACAAAAAAGTGCCATCGGAGGAGCTTTGTTAATTCAAAAGGGAGTTCAAGAATCAAGAGAATTCATACAAAGCAAAATGGCTCGAGCAAACACTTCGAGCAGAGAAGCAACGAGCCATTGAATTCTAAATAAAATTAATTTAAAAATTATTTTTGACGGCGAACAGCTTGGCCTTCAACCTGTGCTGGAGTAGCTTTAGCTACTTTGGCTGCAAAGTTTGTTTTTTGTGATTCAGTCGCTGTCATAGCTACAAAGCGATTCATTTGACGAGAGTATTGTTTTAAGCAAAAACCGTGAGAAACTGAAGAGAACGAAGCGATCATTGCGATTGTTAATGCGAATTTATTCATACTCTGCTCCTTTTTAAAAGTGCTGTTTGATAATAGGTATTGCTAAGGCTGTGCCAACTGAGCCGTCGAACAAAACAAGTATAAATTTTAGATATTTCAATAGGTTAAGAGACTATTTCAATACGAGATGGTGGAAAAACATTAGACACCTGTTAAAGCTGAACGAACAGGTGTCTCAGAATAAAACGTTATTGATTTTGATTGCCTGTGCCAGATGGAGCATCTGTAACAGTGCTTTTTTGACGAGCTCCTGGGCTAGCAGCTCCTTTACCGACAGGATAAGATCCTAAGCGCAGAGAACTATCTGTATGCTTTTCACAGATATCGCAAGCATAACCTGGAAAAGTAACAGCGGCGCCTTCCTGAGGCTTGTCATTAGGGTCGCCTTCGGCTTTAACTTGGAGTGCGAATAATAAACTGATTGATAATAACAATTTCATAAAATCTCCTATAAATAAAGCTCTTGGGTTGCTGGCGAGATGACATCTAATAGATTATTAAATGTGCTAGCGACTTGTGAAGCGACTGTTGGGCCTTCAGCACTGTCAACTTTGGCAATTTCACCATTCGCTTTGTAGCTGACTTTGATAGTACCTAAACCAGGTCTGCTGACAACAACAGGTTTTCCGTATCGTTCATCATAGTCAATTTTTACAACTTTTTTGGCCTGATCTGTAATAGATTGAATACGTCCTTTGGCATCATAGGTCATTGTCACTTTTTGGCCATCTGTATTTTCAGCGTAAGTTAAATTGCCTTTAGCATCATACTTAAACGAAGTTGTCTTCGAATTAATGGCTTTGCCTTTGTCATTTGTAAAAATCATTTTAACTTGGGAAACTTTTTTCGAAGTCGCGTCGTAGTTATATTCCATTTTTGAAAGTCCACTGGATTTCGATTTAACTAATCCATCTGGATAGTATTCAAAATCAACGCGCTCGTTATTGTTTTTAATTGTAACAGGTTTACCAAAAATATCGTGATAAGAAATATCGCGAATATTTCCGTTAATATTTGTCTGCACACGAGACAACACGACTTGCCCTGTTGGCAATTGTTTGTGCCAAAACTCATAACGGTTGCTAGCGACAGTTTCTTTGCCACAAGTTTTAGTTGCAGTTGACCAGTAATTAAATTTTGGATTTGTTGTTGAAAATTCATATTTATAATTTTCAACGCATTTATCGCGATCCGTGAATGATAAAACCCAATCTTTGACATTGTCGTACTTGATAGCTACGAATGTTTTATCCGGCCAGTTGGCTTTTGTTAAATTATGAAATTCGTTGTATTCAAAAGTATAAACATCAGTGTCTTTTTTAGCCCAAGCGTTTTTATTCCAAACCAGGTCTTCTTGTTGGTTGTATTTATATTCAGAGACTAAACCGTTAGGTCCCGAAATACGCTGAACTTTTTTATTCGGAAAATATTTAATGCTTAATTTTCTAGAATTGTTGTCTTCGATTTCAGTCAGTAAATCTTTTTGGTATTCAAACTTTAAGAAATTTCCATTTTTGTCATAATTATGAGTCAAGCGGCCATTTAAATCAAATCGCTGATAACTGCCATCTGGCAAGTTACGTGTGTAATAAGATTTGTTGAAAACGACATTTTCAACTTCTTTGCCGTTAGCCATAAATTTTTGGCCTTCCTTGATTGGAATCACAACACCGTAAGCACGGGCGTACTGTGAACGAGCATCATCGTCTTCGAGAAGTTGTTCTTGAAGCTTTTTCCAAAAATCAGACGAGCTAGCGCTGAATTTTTTATCTGCTTTCATTTTATTTGTAATTTGTGCGATCGTGTTATCGATATCTTTGCGAGTGATATCTTTGGCTGAAAAGGTAATTTCCTGACCGTCACCACATTCGAAAATTTTAATAGAACCTTCAGATGTTGTTTCTAAGCGAGTTTCAAATTCAGAACACCATCCAAATCCGAACATTCCATTATACAAAGTTCTGCTTTTATAAGTTCTGAGAACGCGCATTTCATAACCATTGCCCGGGACTTCTAAATCAATCCACGCGTTTGTGTACCCAGCATTATTCATATCGACTAGCGCAAATGCGAATGTCGCTGACAAGTAAATTGCCGCACTTACTAATAAGTTTGTTTTCATTTTTCCGACCTCGTTAGTTACAACTTTAGCTTACACTTTTATTGTAACAACTTTTCGAATAACCACTCCACCAATAATTTGCAGACCTAGCATTGCGGCTAGTAAGATTATGCCCAAAGTCGTGTTGAACATAGGCTTCATAAATCCCGGATCGATAGCAAAGAATACACCGCCCAAAATAAACGGAATCGCAGTTACGATAATTCCTTGCATAATGCCTTGTGCAGTCATAGCCGAGATCTTTTTTTCCAGCTTTTGGCGTTCACGGATTGTACTGACGATGGTTTCAAAAGTTTCTGACATATTTCCGCCAGTTTCTTTTAAAATGTTAATAGCTGTTACAAACATCTGGACGTCTGGCCGGGGAATACGTTCACCCAAATCAGTCAAGGCCTCTTCAAAGCTTTGGCCGAACTGGACCTGAGTCATAACCTGTGCAAATTCAGCCCGAATTGGATTCGACATAATTTCTACGACACGTGACATAGATTGTTGTGGATTCGATCCAGATTTAATTCCATTGGCCATAATTGTTAAACCATCCACCATTTGATCGACAAATAAATTACAGCGTTTTTCGTACAACGACTTGTAAACAATAGGAACCAACTGAAATCCCGCGATACCAAAAGAAATTCCTAGAAAAATCCCAACAGATATATTTGGCCAAGTTAAAAAGAAAAAGAAAAATCCAAGACCAAAACTTGAAAACAATAACATCCGAGTTACTTTTTTTTCGTCGACATCCATTCCTAAAAGTTTCATGTGCAACATCACTTGAGTTTTTTTGCTGATACTTTTGTTGTACAAAGCGTTAAAAGCTTTGTCGGCCCACATATAAACTGCGAAGAAAACTGAAATTCCAAAAAGCGGAAAAACAATCCATTCGTATTTAAACAAACCAACTTGTAAAATAAATTTATCTAAAGCCAGTAATAATCCATCCATACTATCCCACCTTTTTCACCGCAGGATTAGTTCCTGCAGCAGGATTTGCCGGCGTTGCTGGTTTAGGTGCATCGTTCGAAAATATTTCCATAGGAATGTGTCCACCCTTGTCTTTAATTTCCTGAACGAAACTAGGAACAGTACCAGTAGCCTGGAATTGTCCTAGAATTTTACGATTTTTATCATAGCCAGTTTCTTTGAAACGAAAAATTTCAGCTAAACTGATTACATCGCCCTGCATACCAACGACTTCGGTGACACTGATAATTTTACGACTGCCGTCCGAAAGACGTACGATCTGAACAATCAAATCTACGGCTCCTGCAATTTGTTCACGAATGGCGCGCAACGGTAAATCAAGTCCTGCCATCATCACCAAAGTTTCTAAACGAGCTACGCATTCCCGTGGAGAGTTAGCATGTGTCGTTGTCATCGAGCCATCGTGACCTGTATTCATGGCTTGTAACATATCAAGTGCGGCGCCATCACGCGTTTCCCCAACCACAATACGATCAGGTCGCATACGTAACGCATTTCTGATCAAGTCACGAATGGTCACGGCGTTACTGCCTTCCATCGAAGCGGGGCGTGTTTCCAAACGAACGACGTGTTCCTGCATCATTTGTAATTCGGCAGCATCTTCCACCGTAATGACGCGTTCATGTGCGGGAATAAATTGCGAAATCATATTCAACAAAGATGTTTTACCTGAACCCGTACCACCACTGATAACAACATTGTATCCGTACTCGACAGATATTTTTAAAAAATCTAACATGTTTTTTGTAGCAGATCCGAATTCAATATATCTTTCAGGAGTGATTCCACCTTTTTTAAATTTACGAATTGTTAATGCAGGGCCGTCTAAAGCCAGAGGTTCGATAACAGCATTCACACGGCTGCCGTCTTTCAGACGCGCATCCACATAGGGAGTCGCATTGTTAATTTGTCGTCCCAGGGGTGTGACAATACGTTCGATAATTCGACGTAAGTGATCATTCGATGTGAATGTAATGCCGCTTAATTGTACGCGACCTGCTTTTTCCACAAATATTTTTTTAGAACCATTCACCATGATTTCCGTAATACTTGGATCAGCTAACATGTCTTCAAGCGGACCTAACCCTAAGGCTTCTTCTAGGACGTCTTTAACCAGCTTTTGTCGTTCTTCGCGCGATAGATCAGGGGCTTCTTTATCAACGATCTGTCCAATATCACGCTGAGTTTTAGCACGAACTTCTTTTTCTTTGCCTTCGTTATCGCCGGCTTCAGCAAGAATCTTTTTTAAATCTACTGTTCGGATCAATTCGGCGTGAACACGCAACTTTAAAATAGTTTTCGCATCATACCCTTGAGTATTTCCTAATTGCGGAGCATCTGCAGAACCTGCGGCCGGGACGGGTGCGGGTGGCTTTGGCTTTTGTAACGTTTTCAGTTTTTGTAAAACACCGCCAGATAATTTTCTGACGAAATCAAAATAGGCTGATGAAATCGGCGACTTAGGATTTGTAACCACGAACGGTTTTGACTGCGTTAACGACGACATCGTTGTTGGTTCGTCCGACGGAATAATTCCTAAAGGCATCACGCCTAAATGTTGACCAATTGTTTGTGGTGGCAAACCTGCATTATTGAATTTATTTAATACAAGTTGAAACATTTCTTTGGGATATGTTTGAGTCAGTAATTCGTTAATCAAACGTTGAGTTTGTTGAACCACCAAAATTTCAGGAGTCGAAACGATCACAATTCCTGTGGCATCTTGCAAAATGGCATTTTGCATAGGACCGATGTCATTTCCGCAATCGACTACGATAAATTTAAAATTTCTAGATAAAAATTCAACCAACTTTGACAAATTATCCGCAGGAACATTTAAAATTTCTTCGGGCCCACGAACTGCGCCAATATAGGAAAACCCAGCAGGGTGAGGCGTCACAATTTGTTGAATAGGAGTAGAGTTGAGTGATTGAGTTGTATTGGCAAGTTCACGTAAAGTTTTAACCGGTTTTAATCCAGTAATGATATTCTGATCACCAACACTTTTGGTGTCGCAATCAATTAGTAATGTCGGAGTTCTGAGTTCAGCTGTCATAGCCGCAGTGAGGTTCGCGGCAAATACAGATTTACCCACTCCACCTTTTCCGCCGACAACTGCAATTAAAATACAATTTGGATTCAAAGCCATAGAACATCCTTTTATAATATACAATTCTATCACAAATTAGATCGGCATTTTTATGTATCAACTTGATACGACCAAGGGCCTAAGACAAAAGTAGGATTACTACTCTTTCATTCTGAATTTTTTCTTCACTTGCTCTACGCCGGCGCTAGCAGAAGATTTAATAATAGGAGTCACAAAGACGACGAAATTGCCATTGGCCTTTTCATATTTTTTTCCGTGATTAAAAGTCACGATAGCACCATTGGTTCCAGCTGGACCGCCAAAATCATTCGCGCTTTTTTTATTAATAATTCCACCAAAAGCGGCGCTTTGGCGGTCACGAACAGATATTTTTGTAGTAATACGCGTAACTGGGTTGATCGTTGATCCAGATTGCTGCGTTTCCACATTCAAAGCCATTTCAACTAATCCAGTTCTTTCCTGCTTGATTGTCGGCGTCACAGCGACACTCAGACTGCCAGCTAAACCACCGGATGCCGGCGCAGCTTGTGCAGCTCCAGGAGCCGAAACTGTCGTTTGTCCCGAAGCGGTTGTAATCGAGCGACTGATATTAGCGGCATTTTTGTCTTGGGTTAATACGGATGCTGTATCCAGTAATCGAACATAACCATGATTTCTCGCCCAATTTAATTTAGGAAGTAAATTTGAAACTAAATTAATTGTTTCGCCCAAAGTAGTCGTGGGTGCACGGCCCGAAGCACTGACTTCACTGAGGCTGGGACTAAAATTGAATGCAAAATTTTTCAGATATCGATCACTGAATTCAACAAAGTGTACGACAACTTGGATCATTTTTGGCGGAGGCTCTACTTTGTCTTCTTGTTTACGAATGGTGATCAAGTTAATAATAAAATTATCAGCTCCGCCACCAATACGACGACCAATAATTTTCAAATTCTCTAAACCTTCGGCATTGTCTTGAACCATATCTGGCATATATAAACTGACAATGTCATTGATTCGGCCTTTTTCTTCTTGGCTGTTTACGACGCCTTCTAATTTAATAAAATCCCCCACAGAAGTGACCGTGACTTCGGGATTATTAATGTCCTTAGCAATATATTCTACTATTTTTTTACGAGCGATCGGACTTAGGTTGACTAAGCTGCGCACAACCTCGGGACCAAATTGTTTGATCACGTTGGCAATTCGAATAAGATCTTTTGGAAGTAGAACATAACCATCCAACAAAATTTTTCCATTAACAATTTTATATTCGATACCTTCAATATCTGCTAGTAATGCTTGAATTTCGCGTAAACTTTTTTCAACCGATTGGTCGCGGATATCCACATGTAACTCCACCATCAGCTGACCTGTTTTTTTATTATGAATAGTGATAATTCCAGTGCCCACTTTTGTTGGTAACATTCTAAAAATATCTGTTCCCTTAATTCTTTGCATTTCGACTAAATCAAAACTGCCGCGAATATTTAAAGGGACATTGGGAATTAACAATTCTTCTTCGTGTTTCACGCCTGCAACCAAGCTCAGATGACGCCTGATTTTTTTAATTGTTGGTTCTGCATTTTGAATCAGTTTTAAATTTTGGCCGCCTTCTTCGACGCCTTCTTCAAACTGCGGACCTTCCAGAGCTGCAGCGTCTTTTGATGAAGTGGCTGCTGCTGGTGGATTTGCAGTCGACGCGGGCGTAGCAGGAGCTTGAGCTCCCGCTGATATTGGAAGTAGGAAAAAAAATATTAAAAAATTAATTGCCCGGTCTATTCGTACCACCATTTAAGTTTGGCTGAGGTTGACCAGAAAAGCCACTAGACTGGCCTGTGGTCGAGTAACCTGTACGCGGAGCTAAAATGGTTTCTGCGCTCGATGATGGATATCTCATGGTGACACCTTTGCGATCGTGCGGATTTCGAAGTAATAAGTACAAACTGCCAGGATTTGAAGCAACTAGGTAAATCAAATCTTGTGCGTCGTTCACATCCACTTCAACAGTGATATTGGAATATTTAGTATCGCCGGTTAAAGTTGTTTGAATCAGTCCACGACCATTAGGATCTTTTTCGATCGTTCGTGGTAAATTGTTACTGACGTTAACTCCGGTCGCTAGAACAGAAACATTTTGTCTGAATAAAATAACCTCACGCTTTTGATTGGCACCTTTACCGGAATCCACAACAGCAAAAATATCGACGCGATCACCGGGGCGAATTAAATTTGCGTTGGCTCTTTCGGGGCTGACGGGGATTGTGACAGCACGTTGATTCGGAGAAACCTGAATAGCCATTCCTGTTTCAGGACCAGGTTCTAAAACTTTATTTTTAGTCAGTGTCTGTCCTTTTTTAATTGGAATAGCGGCGACTGTTCCGACCAGATCACCGATATCAGTAAATGAATCAGGCTCTACATCACTTTTTAATTTTTCTTTAACTTCAAGAACATTATCATAAATTGTATCCATGTCGCGGATATCTTCTTTGGCAACGATAACACGAACTTTATCACCCAAAGTTTGATCGACTTCTGCCTTTTTTTCCTGAGAATATGAGTAAAGCATAAAGGTCGCAAAAAGACCGGCTCCTAGCGAGATCCATAAATTTTTTGATTCATTCGGTCCCATGAAAATCCCCTTTAAATTAATTCACTTTCTTACATTCGGCATTCAGACAGATTCCATAAACAGTTTTGACCCAAATTTCTGATGTTTCTGCGCTGGGTGTGCCCGAATCTGGACGATAGTCTGACTTAATTCCCCAAATACTCGATGGAGAATCTTTGCTGCTATCAGAATATTTATGATTTCCTTCGTAAGTAGTTCCATCAGCCAGCTTTGTCGCTTCTTTGGCAAACGCAATATTACGAACTGTGGCTGGCCAAACTTTTTTATTCAAATCATCATTTTCTACGCCGTCGGCTGTGACGCCGTGAACGCGATTCATAGAATCTTGGTAATGCTTCATTCCGCCACCTGGACGAAAGTACATTAAATTCGATCGGAAACGGTATGTTTCCATCGCATAGTTATAAGACCCAATCGAATTTAAAATTCCTGAATGGATGGCTCCGAAAAATCCCATGGAAAAATTAAAGACAACAACGACCATAAATAAAACGGGAATAGATTCCACAAAGGCCATGCCTTTTTCAGTTTTTTTAAATAAGCGTTTTTGTTGATTCAGCTTTAGCATCCGTTATCCTCGATAGGGACATAGGCAGCTGAATTCATAATGCCAGACCATCCGTTTTCCAAAGTGTTAATACCTTCTGTAAAACGCGCCTTGTAAAATTTTAAACACTCCTCCTGAGAAGGATTTCGTAATAAAAAAGATTTTATAGGGATTGAAAATGCAGTATCATCAGTTACAATTTTTCCAAGAAACGGAACACGGATAGATTTAAATAATTTTAATTCTAGGTTAGCGCTGACGCCTGTCCAAGGTTGTCGATTTTCAGCAGCACCAGCCGCTGATGATTTTGATTTATTCGTATAATTACCGGCAAGCCCACCCAAATCAGAGGCCACTGCAGAAGGTTCGCCGACTTGTAAATTGGATAATACAAACCACGGAGATTCAATATCACCCGCACCCGTTAGTAGTGGAAAATTTTTGGATAAGTTATTAAATTTTTTCTTACCTGCATTTTCTGAATCGCTTTTTGTTAAGTTAGCTGCCGAATAGGATCTGGCCGCTGACCAAGTGATGTACTGAGCAATTTCGATTGTGGCTAGTGAAAAAGTCAGAGCGAAAATAATAATTCCGCAGGATAAAATTAAAACAAATGAAAAAATAAAATCTGCAGCGATGAATCCGCCTTGATTATTCAAAATTTTATTTTTTCGTTTGTTCTGCCTACTCATTCTTACTCCGGTGCCGAACTGAGTGCTCGGTTGATAGAATTAGGATGACAGTTAGCTAGCTTCACTGAACCGGATCCACCTGCGCCTAAAGGTTTGCAGCCTTCTTTCCAAGTTCCATAGGTCGACATATTTTTTACATAGCCAACAGATTTTTCAGCAAATTTTTGGACAGTTTGTTTTTCGCGTAGCTTTTGGGTAACGGCCATGAATGCACCGATTAGAGCGATAGAAAGAAGAACGGCCTCAATCGTTGCTTGTCCTTTTTCAGATAGAATATTTGTTATTCGTCTTTGCGATTCCATGGGACTTTTCCATCCTGCCCCTTACCTGGATAAGGATTAAAGCCATTTCCTGTGGCTAATTGGGTCTCGACTCTGGAAGCCAGGCGAATACCGCCTTGCTCAAAAAGAGTTTTGGGAGCCTTGATCAAAGCCCCCATAAAAGTGACACCACCGATTAATAATAAAAGAACATATTCGATGGTCATATGTTATTTTTATTCGACAGTGACCTTATCCATAGCTGTGCCCAAATCACCAACTTTAGATGTCATTTTATCCATGATTGGTTTTTTAAAGGCTAAAACCAAGCCAACAACTACAACAAGCAATAAAATATACTCTGTAGCACCTTGACCAGATTCATTTTTGATTAAATTTTTTCTTAGACGATTTCGTAAATTAGATAGAAGCTTCATAGTGTCTCCCTTATAAGGTTATTCCCTATTAGCCTTATCGTCCTGTTTTGGGAAAACCTTTAGCTTTTCCGATCAAAACGATTGAGTACACTTAACATACTGAAAACACTATGAATTTAAAAAAATTAAGCAGCTGGCGGATTCGCAGCTTTGAATTTATTAGCTTGGCGGACGATTAAAAACAAAACGAAAGCGATCGCTAAAAAATCAATAGTGGCTTGCATGAAATTACCATAAGTTAAAATAGCGACGCCTTTATCCTTGGCTTCTTGGATCGTCGCATAGGTATTTCCGTCTAATGCAATAAACTGTTGGGTTACGTTCACGCCTTTTAAAATTAAACCAATCAATGGCATGATAATATCATTCACCAATGAATTAACAATTTTGCCGAATGCGCCACCAATAATGACACCGACTGCTAAATCAAGAACATTCCCTTGCGCGATAAATTTTTTAAATTCTCCCATCATATCGATTTCTCCTTTTTATTTATTTGTTAAATTCTAAAATTAATATTTTGCCACTAATGCCGTTGTCCAAGTGGATGTTTCTTTTTTGGCTGGTGCCGCCACGGCTTGATTATAGTTCACTAGATATGACGTCTTGAATGATAAAATATCCGTCATAGCAACAGATAACGAGGCTTCGGCGTTTGTGAGTGAAGCTTGCGAATCTTTTAAATTAGGTAAGTGTTCCACCCAAAATTTTCCAGAAGTTGTTGCGTTGAATTTATAACTTGCTTCAGTGTACACACGTGCAAAATTAGCTGCATCTTTGCTGGTATCTGGAGCGGGATTTAATCCCGAATAAGTTTCCGAGTGTCTTAAACCTAATTCGGCCAACCAAGTGAGCTCGTCTGATTTCACGAAAAAATATTTTCCGCCTATATCGGTTGAGTCTCTTTGTGCGAAAATACCGTTATAAGGATCGTGCTCAGCTTTGTGTTGAATGAAACCATTAAAAACATCTTTGATAAAAACGCGTTCATATCTGAGCCCGGCTTCCCAAGATTTGTTGGATTCAACTCCTGCGGTTGTGGCGCGGATGTATTTTCCAAATACAGTCGTCAAATCGTATTCAGTTAAGGTCCATGTATTGGATGTTTTTGCACCATAGGTTTCTGAATTTGAATTGCCACTAATAACGATGGCCGAAGCTTCGGATTCACCTTTAAATGTTTTTGCTTCTTGTGCGAAACTGGCAGAGGCTAGACCTAAGGCAAGTATGCTTAAAATTAAGCGCATATATAACTCCTTCGTAAAACTAATTGCTATTCAACAGACCAAAGTCGTAGTCAGTCAAGAATAAATTCTGTATATTGGGTGTATGGGAATGAATGTTGTTGCAGGTGAAAATACAGATCTTTTAATACGCGGAACTCGATTCCATATTCAAACCGAGGATTGGGGTGATAAGGAAAAAGCCTTATTAAGCCGCGTATTTAAAAATGGAGCTGTCATTAAAACTTACAAGCTGGCTTACGAGAAAATTAACAACGTCAATGATATGTCAAATCGTCGCGCCACTTTATTGCAGTTTCATCAATTAGTGATTGAAAATGTAAAAACAACGATAATCTAGTCTCCTCAAATCTATGCAGCTGGTTCAATATAGAACTGATGGTCCAGCTGAAACATATTTATAAAACTTATCATTCAGACAAACATGTACTCAGGGATTTAAACTTTGAACCCCAGAAATCACAATTTTATGTCGTCAGTGGCCCCAGCGGTTCGGGTAAAACAACCCTCTTTAAAATCCTTAGTTTGCTCAGTACTCCAACAAGTGGAGAGATCTATATCAATGGAAAAAATATCAAATCCTATTCTTATGGCGACCAGGCCAAGTATCGCCAGGGTGTAGGAATTATCTTCCAAGATTACAAATTAATCGAAGATATTAATTTGTACGAAAATATGGTTTTGCCTTTAAGAATTCAAAAAAAATCAGATAAAGAAATTCACCAAAAAGCCGCCTATTATTCCGAAGTATTGGATTTAAAAGAAATTCTATCTGAATTTCCGCAGTATGTTTCTGGGGGACAGCAACAGCGTGTCGCCGTTGCGCGGGCTTTGATTAACGACCCTTCATTAATTTTGGCGGATGAGCCCACCGGGAATCTAGATACAGCGAATACGCAAATTATTTTAAATTTGCTACAACAAAAAAGCCGATCCGGTGCAGCTGTTGTTTTAGCCACGCACGACGAAAATATTATTAAAAGTCAGTTGGGTACATCTTTGCGATTAGCCGAAGGTCAGTTGCAGTTATGAAATTGATTTATTTTTTATTTATTACTTTTACTGTCTATTTCAGCGGTTTAACTTTGATGGGTTACCAGAATTTGAATCAAATTTTATTCAGCGATATTCATAACAATGCATTAGGTGTTTATTTCAAAGAACAAATCTCTGACAAAGCCATTCATGATTATAAACAGCAGCTAGTTAAAAATTTTCCCGAAGCGGATATTAAATACTGGTCACCCGCCGAACAATACCAAGATTTTGTTCAAACAAACATGACTAGTCTGGAACAAAGTTTGAACCCCGATGATATTATTTCGACATTACCGGGCTATATTGAAATCAAATTTATAACTCAAAAAGAATACCAGTCAGCCATCCAAAGCAACTTATTTAAAAATGAAATAGTTGATTCGGTTGCAACAAATAATTCTTGGTCGGATAAGTTTTCTTCGATTGTTTTATTTTTTAACGTCAGCGGAAAATTTTTATTTTTATTTATATTTTTTTCAACGGCCTTTATCATAGTGACAGCTGTTCGGTTAATTTCGCAAATGCGAATCAAAGAATTTTATGTGCGACATTTTCTAGGTCAATCCTATTTTGAAATCTATCGTCCGACAGCGACATTAATCGCGGCTTTATCTGTTGTGGCTTATATAGCTGCGATGGCTTTAGTGTTTATCAGTTATATTCTTTTAAAAAGCAAAGCCAGTGGTCAGAAAGATTTATTTTTCATTTATAAAAAAATATCTTTTTTAAGTACTGACTCAATTCTGATCTTGGCAATAGGACTAATCGTTGTCGTGGCTATATCATTAGTCTTGTCGTTTAAAAAAGTGAGCGAATTGCTTGAAGAAAATTAGAATTTTGATCTTTTTCTTTTTGTTGTCATCGATTTCGCTAGCGCAAAGTCGCTTGTATCAGTTGGAAAAGCAAAAATTGGATCTGCAATTGAGAATTTCTAATTTAATTAATCAAAATGAACTTTTAAAAAGGAAAATTACAGACAATGAATCGGCCATCATCGAGCGAAAAAAATCAATTGCCGCATTAGTCAGACTGAATCGCAGTTTAAATCAATTCAATGTGGGCGGAATTATGTCTCTTGAAAACCCACAAAAGCTAAATCGTACTTTGAAAGTCGTCGAAAAAATTCGAGACAAACTTGTGACAGAAACCACTGAGTTTAATTTCATTCAAGCGGATTTGTTCAACAAAAAAAATATTTTGGATCGTCAAATTTTGGAATTGTCTGAATCTGAAAAGCTAATTCTTCAGCAAGAGAAAAACATCTTATCTGAAGAAAAAAAAATGATCGATCAGCTGTTGCAGACGCGGGAAAAATCCTTATTGTCTGTTAAAGGATATTTATTAAAGCCAGTTCAGTGCAAAATTGATTCAGACTTTGGTTTAGTCAGTGATTCAACAAACAAATATAATATATTTAATAAGGGTACCACGTATTTATGTCGTATCGGTGACAAGGTCGTCAGTGTGGGTCCAGGTAGGATTATTTTTCGTGACCACGTTGAGCACTGGGGAGAATCTATAATTATAGAGCACGATGGCGGATATTATTCTGTATATACGCATTTGGCGAATATATCGAAAAGTAAAGGTGATGAAGTCGTTCGTGGTGAAGTGCTGGGATATTTAGATAACAGTGAATTTTATTTTGAATTCAGGCATCAAAACATTCCAATATTTTTCAATTCGTGGACAAAAAGATAGGATTAGATATGAAAAAAAGCAGTGTATTCGTTTTAACCATTATTTTAGTAACCGCATTTTTTGCCAATCCGATCAAAACTTGGGCCGAAGAAAGATACAACGAATTACAAAACTTTTCTAAAATTTTGAATCTTGTACAACAGTATTATGTTGAACCTGTGGAAACTAAAAAGTTAGTTCAAGGGGCTATTAAAGGCATGTTGAAAGAATTAGATCCGCACACGAATTATATGCCACCTGATATTTTCAAAGACTTTGAATCTGAAACTGCTGGTGAATTTGGTGGAATTGGTATTGAAATTTCAATTCAAAACGGAATTTTAACAATTATTTCTCCGATCGAAGATACTCCTGCTTGGAAGGCGGGTATTAAACCAGGGGATAAAATTGTGGAAATCAACGGACAGTCCACAAAAGGTTTCAGTCTGGTAGAGGCCTCGGCATTATTAAAAGGAAAAAAGGGTGAAGCGGTCACTCTTTCAGTTGTGCGCGATAATGCAGAAAAACCAATTGATATTCAAATCGTTCGTGGAAATGTAAAAATCAAATCAGTCAAAGTGACAACATTGGATGACGGATATTTGTATGTACGTATTACAAGTTTCATTGAATCCACGTCTAAAGAGCTGGAGTCTGCTTTACAGGAATTTAATAGCAAAAATAAAAATAAAGTTGAAGGCGTCCTGATTGACTTGCGTAAAAATCCAGGTGGTCTGTTAGAACAAGCCATCAAAGTCAGTGATTTGTTTTTAAAAGAAGGAACGATTGTCAGCACGATTGGTCGTGATCCCAAAACCAAAGAAATTAATAAGGCTTCAGGACGTGCTCCCTATCCAGATGTTCCAATTGTCGTATTAGTAAATGAGTTTTCAGCGAGTGCGAGTGAAATTGTTTCCGGAGCATTACAAGACAACAAGCGTGCGATTATCGTTGGAGAAAGAACTTTTGGTAAAGGATCTGTTCAGTCTGTGATTAAACTCGGCGACGGCAGTGGATTGAAACTGACGGTAGCACGTTATTATACACCGAGTGGGATTTCAATTCAGTCTGAAGGAATCACGCCGGACATTGAAATCGAAGACATCGATGCAGAGCTGTTCGCGAAAGCAATTTCAGATAAAAAAGGCTATCGCGAAAAAGACATCGCAGGTCATCTGAAGGGTGATAAGGAAAAACAATCCGACAGTAAAAAGAATCGCAGTTTGCCGAATAAACAAAAAGACGCTGTGGCTTGGTGGAAAGATATCGGCAGCAAAAAAGATGCTGATTTAACAGAAAAAGAAAAATTATTTAAATCTGATTACCAAGCTTACCAAGCTTATTCTTATTTGAAGGCTTGGAAAACATTGAAAAATTTAAAATAATTAAATTTCAAAGCAATCAAAATTTAAACATATTAGTTTTTCATCAGGAGAGTCTTTGATCTTATCAGAGACTTCTTTTAATAAATTAGATAATCTTTGCTTCATCCACTCGAAATCTTCGGCGGACAAAGAAATGGCTCCTGAATAGCTGAGCTGTCTATTTTGTTGAGTTTGTTGGGTATTTTGAAAACTTTCCAATGCTTTTAAACGCCAGTGGGTGTGATGTTGCAGCAATAACGTGGAAGTATTTTCCAAATGAAGCATCGGCTTCATGACCTTGAAACTTCTGTTTTCCTCTTTGATCAGACCCATTTCTAATAAAAAATTAATGATTTGTAATAATCGTTTTTGTGGAATTTTAAAATGATCCTCAAGTGCATCCAAAGTTCTGAGCTGTGGAATCAAAAGCGCCATATGAACAGCGGCATACTGCCAGCTGCTATAGTAAATAGTTTGATTTTCCCAACTGAGAGCATTTTCAAATTTGACCTTTTTTTTCAATACGGTTTCATCTTCGCGAA